>JAIMAE010000233.1 GCA_023512105.1 Bacillota bacterium
GCACCGCCTCGCCTTCGCTCGCCTCTGCCCGCAATTCTCGCCAACCGGGTGGACGCATGCTTTTCCCCCCATCTCTGTCGTCTACTCATTCCTAGTGTCTCCAGGAGAAGCCTCGGATATTGATTTGCAAGGCCTGAGAACTTGCGGGAGGCGAGTCGGCTCTTTGAAACCCTCGACCGTTAGAACCACCGCTGGCGCTCGCGTACGCTTGACTGCCTACAGAACGGTATCGGCCTTTTAACCTGGCGACGACCTGCTCCCACGGGTTCGATCGGAGGCTATCAAGGACCAGGGCCATGCCACCCTGGTCGCCCCGACGAGACCTGAGCCTCGAATCCCGTCCACAGGTCGGACGGTCCCGTTGCGGACTTGTCACCAACCAGGCGCTGGCCAGGAGTCATCCAAGCCGTTCTGACCCCTTGCTCCACCAAAGCGCAAGCCTGGGAGTAAACGCTTCCATTCGGTATTGCACAATGGCTCGGCTCGACCTGGAAAGAGGCGTAAACCAGTTTACGACAACATCGTCGGTATGAACCAAGAGCAGCTCCAGCAATGCCCCAATTCGTCTGCGCGCCGCCTCCACCACATTCCAGCGGCACCAGTTCTCGCGATACGGGTAGGGGCTGGAGTTCACCACATTAACGTATGTTGCATCCAGGACGGTGTCACTGGCATCCAAACACAGTACAATGCCGGGCTTGCCCACAGAATCGGCAAAGCATTCCAGGGTGGCCCCACACAACTTAAAACCTTCGGGAGCTTTAGGCATGTCAAAGGCAAGCCGGAGGGATCCTCCAGTTCCAGAAGCAACCTTGAAGGCGTCAGACCATTGAACGGCGGGCTGGAGCACTTGCCTTATGGCAACCGGTCTTGCACTATCGCGGTGCTGCCGTTTTTCTTGCAGCCTCGTGGCGACTCGGTTCATCAAAAATGCGGCCCGGTGATCATAGGTATGCCTTTTAAGAACCTCTTGCCGGCCGGCGTTACTGATGAGTTGTCGAGCACGCTCGTTAGCCAAATAGTGTTGGACCACTCGCAATGTTTCCTGGGCTGACCCCGACGCTAAGAGGTGTTGGCCCTCCACGAAGAAACGCCGCACCGCGGGAGTGCGCCAGGACAGTAAGACCCCGCCTCCGGTGCCAAGCACCTCAAAGGTTCGACTCGTCAGATGGTTGGGGTCATTTTGCGGGCACAGCACAACCCGGCTAGCGTTGTAGATTCCTGGAACGGTACAAAACGGGATAGCCGGGTGAATCCACTGCGGGGGCACCGTAAACCCAAGATGTCGGCGTGCATCCTCCCAGCCGCTGCCCCAAATGCCGACGGTCCAAGGCATACCAATAAGAGGGCGAAGACGCGATGCGAGAGCAATGTTACGCAAGTTCCCCGAGGTCTCTCCATAGAGTGTGGCTACCAAGGCGACGTCTATCGGCCTTTGAGCACTCAACGTGTTAGGTCGATGGATTTCTGGGATGGCCGCAAACGGTAGTTCGTCGGAATAAAAGCCAAAATCTCGGAAAAAGCCTACGGCAGTTGGAGAAATAGTCATTACGGCATCAGGATTCACCCGCTGTATATAAGGCACCACCCATACTTCGGTGTGAATCGGATCTTCTGTGGACCAATAGACATGCAAAGCTGGTTGATCCCGGCAATAGCGTTGGATAATGGTCCATGCATCCGTGTCCGTCGCCCATGCTGTCCACCCCATACTCAAAACAAGCTCGGGCCGACGCCGGTATAAGTGGTATGCAATCGCCGAACCGCGTTCCTCCGGTGTGGGGATCCATACCTCATGGCCGAGGCGCTCCAGGGCCCGCGGCAGGCCGTACCGATAGAATTCGTGGTCCTCAAAGAACAAAATGCGCATCTCCCACCCATCGCTTTCCTCATCATCCCTCAGTAGGGTACGGTAGGCTATCCTATCGTGTTCCAATTCTTGGCGAATTCATTATGAGCTGGAACTCGCATAGCATATGGCATCAATGCATGGAGAGGGAGATCTGGGAATGATGCGCGTAGCAGTGTTGGGTTTGGGCCATTGGGGTCGAAACTGGGTGCGAACCCTCTCGCAACTGCCAGAGGTCAAGTCCTTGGTGGGAGTAGATATATCTCAAGACCAAAGGCTGCTGGTTCAAGAAGAATTTCCCGGAGTCGATTGTATTGAGATTGGCGATGACATTCGGGCGGTATTGCAGGATCCATCCGTGGATGCGGTGATTGTTGCTACGCCGGCCTCAACGCATGTTGGACTGGCCATAGCCTGCTTGCAGGCGAAAAAACATATCCTAGTGGAGAAGCCGACGGCCATGAGTACCGTGGAAGCAGCGCGATTGTGGGAGCTGGCGAAAAAGCAGGGCGTGGTCCTTATGGCAGGCCACACCGCTTTATTTACCCCGGAGGCAGAGTGCGTCAGGCGGTTACTGGAGCAGGGCGATCTCGGAGAACCCATCTTTTTCGAATCTTACCACGGCAACTTCGGTATTGTCAGACGCGACGCTTCCGTACTCTGGGACCTGGGACCGCATCCTGTGTCACTGTTGGTTGCTCTGCTCGACCCGAAGGTCAACCGCGTGCAGGCATCCGGGTTGAAACAATCCTGGGATGGCTTAGACACTTGCTACATGTCCTTGACAACCGCACAAGGTGCCACCGCCCAGATGACGGTGACCTGGAGATCTCCGATAAAGAGAAGGCATTGGGCGGTAGGAGGCACTCGGAGAACTGTGCTCGTGGATGAGTTGGCCCCAGCCAACCGTGTCCAGATTTTCGACATAGGCATGGATTTGCCCCACGTTGCACCCCCCCCCGCGCAGCATCGCGGGTACCGCAACTCGACATAGTAGAACCACTCCAAAGGGAGTTTCGCCACTTCCATGCGGCCATTAACGGCGCGCCCTGTCTGGCCGGCGGATTACATATGCTGAAAGTGACGGATATCTTGGAGAGAATCCAGAACGTACTCTGATGGATGCCAAAGGAAGGCCGCCGGCCACGTTAACCTCCTCCCCGGACCTCGGCGTCCTAAACGCCACCAATTCCGGCCAACTTCCAACGGTTCGTCCGGCTCTGACTAGCCAATGCCTCCTATGACCCTAGGTGAGCAGTCGCCAAGGTTTCCTTCCTTGGGATCAAGAGAAGGTGCACGACCGAAAACACCACCGCAATGGCCGCCTCCAGCGCGTAGACGGCGAAGTACCCGTGCCAGGTCAACAGCCCGCCCGCCATCAGCGGCGTCACCCCCATCGCCATCGCGAAATAGACCTGGGTCATGGCCAGGTTGGTGCCGCGGTCGCGGGGAGTGCTGAG
>JAIMAE010000234.1 GCA_023512105.1 Bacillota bacterium
CGCCGCCGCTCATCAGATAGATCCTAGCTAAGATTCATCGAGCCGGCCGTCCGCGCCGAGCGCCTCCAGCCCGTCTACCGCGTCGTCCACCAACCCGGCGGCTTGGCCCACCCGTCGGCGGATCGCCTCCACGGCCTCCACCGCCCGGCGCCGCCCGGCCGGGGGGAGATCCCCGGCCAAGCGCTCGCCGCGATCCAGCTCCACGAATAGGTCATAGATCGCGTCCCACACCCGCCGCGCGCGCCGGACCGTATCGCCGGTCCACTCATGCACCGCGTCCGCCGCTTCGGACATCGCGCCACCCCCCTTCCATCCTCCCGCCGCCCCGTCGCTAGAGGCGCCGCCGCCCGCCGCGCCACAACGCCGGCTACCACCGCCCGCCCAGCCCCCGTTTGGCCGCCACCAGCATCGCCGCCAGCTCCCAGGGGGCCGCGGCGGCGCTGCCCAGCCAGCGGCCAATGGGCGGCCACCACGGGGCCGCGCTCCTTCTGGCGGCCCCGGCCTCGTGGCCCGGAGGGGGCGCGGGCGGGGATCCTGGGATCGCATGGGATCCCGCGGGGCTCCCCCCCGCCCCCCCGCCCCCTGTGGGTTCGCTCTGGGAACCATGGATGGGGCGCCGCGGGGATGGGGCTTGGCGGGGTGGCGGAGGCCCGGCGGGGCGAGAGATCGCAGGGGGGGTGGCCGCGGGGTTCCATCCCGCCGCGGGGTTCCCGGCCCCCGCCGCCAGGGCCTGGGACCAGGTGTAGGCGAGGGGGAGCGGCCGGCCGGTGGCCACGATGGCCATGGCGAGGTTGCCTGCGTTCGCGCCGCCGTCCATCGCCAGCCAGGTCGCGGTGGCCGGCGGCCCCCAGGCGGACCCCGGGGGCAGCGGGGTGGCCGCCTCGGCTTGGCGGACGCCGGCCAGGTACTCCTGGCGGTAATGGGCCAGGATGTTGTCCCGGTGGCCCCAGCACCCCAGGTCGGTGGGAGCGCGGCAGTCCAGGTTCTGGCTGCCATAGCCGTCGTCGTACATCCAGACGTACCAGCCCAGCAGGACGGATCCCGTGCCCGCCCAGTTGGAGCCGCCTGACTCCGGATCCGCATCCCAGGGCGCCGGGGGCACCGCCGCCGGATCGCCGCGGCGGGCCAGCGCCTGGGCGATGGAGGCGTCTAGCACGGGGGTCACCCCCAGCACCGGCGGCAGCCCCCGCGCCGTCCGCTCCAGGTCGGTCAGCACTAGGAGCTGGTCGGCCACGGAGAGCGAGGCCCAGGTCCGCGGCAGGATCAGCGGCCCCAGCCCCTCCCGCGCCCGGGCGGCGTCGATGGCGCGCAGGGCGCCGGCGAGGCAGGCCGCCCCGCCCGGATCGCGGTCGCAGGCCGCCACCACCGCCGGGGGCGGTGGGAGCTGGACGCGGGGCGGGGGCGGGGCGAGGACAATGGGCGTCATGGTCGTACCTTCCTTCCGCGAAGTTCCCGCGCCGCCACGGGATGTCGTCACCCGTCGACCAGGAGCCACTCCCGGGTGGTGCCCTCAGGCCACTCAAAGCAAACCACGCCGCCCGGCGCCGCGCGCGCCTCGGGGTATTGGGCGAGCGCCTCTCGCAGAGCATGGCGGAGCGCCTCCTCCCGCGTCCGCCCCTTGATCAACCAATGGCGGACCGTCTCCACCCGGCCGTCCGCGAACCGGTCCTGCTCCACAAAATCCCAGACCTTGACCACACCCCATTCCCTCCTTTCGCCACCCATGGGCGGGATCACGCCTTGTCAGCCCCCCGCGCCGGAGGCGCCCAGACTCAGCCCCCCCGCCATGGTGCCAAAGCCCCCCTCGAACCAGGGCGTTCAGAACGCCGCGCCGTGTTGCCATGCCGGCGGCGCCGCGGCCTCCGGCCTCGTGATGGCGGCAACGAGGAAGTAGAACTGATGCGGGGCGAGGTGCTTGGCGGCCATGGCCAGCAGGCCAGGCCACAGTGCCCATGCCGCCGCGCCGCGGCCGACCAGCCCCACCACGGCGGCCGCGGCCCATCGCGCCACCGGCGGCCACCGCCGCAGTGCGTCCTCGTCCAAGAAAAACAAAGCGCTCCTTGCGCGATGCCCCCGCCGGATCACGGCGCCGAATCCGACGATAGGTCGATCCCCAGGCCGGCCACGACCACCGCGGCGCCCTCCAAGACGAAGCCGACCAGCCACTCCAACGGGTGGTGGAATGTGGGGCGCCACCCAGGCAGCCAGGTCAGGAGCGTGGCCGTCCAGACCGCCAGGCTGGTCGCGACGAGGCCTGGCCGCGGGCTGGGCGGAGACGGCCGGATGCGGCGGGCGGCCTGGAAGACCCAATGGTCCCAGGCGGCCCATTGGGCCTCGTGGAACAGCGCGAGCAGGGCGACGGCGCCCAGCCATCCCCAGCTGGAGCCGGTCACGGCCGCGGTGGCGGCGGCCCCCGCCAGCACGGCGCCGCAGATGCCCAGCGCCGCCCGCGGGGGGCAGGGCGCCGGGTACAGGTCATCCGGCTCCGGCCAGCGCCGGGCGGCCACAGCCCAGGCCTCCAGGGGCGCGGCCGCCATGGTGGCGGCCACCCGCTCCCGCAGCCAGGTCCAGGCCGCGGCGTCCGCGGCGTCGATGGCCGTCATCGAAACCGCTTGGGGCTGAGGCCACCGCCAGCACGCCCCATCCCGCAGCCCCCCACCGGGAATCCAGGTGAGGGTGCCGCCCAATGGGTGGGGGGCCCACTCCAGGCAGCCCAGCGCCCAGTGGTTCGGTGGATCGTTGATCCAGACCGGCAGCGTTTGGGGGGCCGTGGGGTGTCGCAAGGCCACGAACTCAGCGCGCAGGGCGGGATCGGGAATGTAGGCGATCCAGAGGCGCCGCGGCCCATCGGGATGGGCGGCCAGCCCCGCCCGCCATGCCGCCAGCCGATCCGCGAGCGTGTCCTGGAACCACGGCCACCATGCCTCCTGCGCGGCCTGGGTGGCCAGCACGACGTCGTCATCGGGTAATGCCGCCATCTCCCGCATGGCCCGCCTCCCTTCCACGAGATGCCGCCGGCGCGCGATCTCGCCCGGCGGCGCCCGCCCCTCTTCAAACGTCAACCTGTGAACCATGCGGACCGGCATCCACTTTGGCGGGGCGCCGCGTCCCCATCAATGGTCGGCGGGAGGCGGTGGTACAATGAAGCTGGGACACTTCATAGGAGGAGTGAGGTGGCAGGATGCCGACCATCAGCGAGTTCTTTGGCATCGTCATCACCATGTATTGGCAAGACCACATGCCCCCTCACTTTCATGCGCTCTATGGCGACGACGAGGTGCTCGTCGACATCGGCCGCGCCGC
>JAIMAE010000235.1 GCA_023512105.1 Bacillota bacterium
GTCACCTCCAGCAAGGAAACCATCGAGTGGGCGGCGCGCCACAACTTCCCGATTACTCCGGGCCTGACCACGTTCCCGCTCTATGTCCGCGAAGACATCATCCGCTACTACGCCCGTCAGCTGCGCGCGCACGGTCATCAGATCACCCCCGACCACCTGATCATGCAGGCCGACGTGTATGTGGCCGACAGCAAGGAGCAGGCGCTCAAAGAAAACGGCCCGTTTGCCTTGTATTTCTACCAGACCCTGTTCAGCCACGGGAACACCACCGAGGCGGTCATCCAGACCCAACAACAATACCTATCCGAGCGCTCTCACGACTACATGCGGCCGGAGAGTCGGCGGGCGGTGTCCGGCGACCGCCAGAGCTATCGCGGGATGACCGAGGAAAGGCTGCGAGCCCGGGTGGAGACCCTCCCTTGGGGAACCCCCGACGAGGTATACCAACGCCTGGTGGCGGAGGCAGACCAGATCGGAGCCAACATTCTTCTAGTCAGCCTAAATCGCGGCGCGATGCCCCACGAACTCTTCATGAACCAAATCCACCGCTTCGCCCACGAAGTGCTGCCGCACCTGAAGGCTCACCAGGTCACCTCGGTGCCGTGGGCGGAAGAGCTATCCGAATATTAGTTGAGGAAGAAGGTGGCTGCCGCTATCGCCCACAGCTCGGCCAGCCCAAATCCGCTGGCCAGCAGAACTGGCACGGGCCAGCCTACGCCCCCCGCGTGGCAGGCGGGGCTTGGATTTGCATCAGCTCCTGGTAGCCTCGCCAAAAGCCCCGGACCGCGGTTTCGGTAAACCGATGGGGGCTGTCCGCCACTTCCCTCCCGCCCATGGCCATGATGGACCGACCTCGGGGGTCAGATGCGATGGCGCGTTGGACGCATTCCACCGCCTCGGCATCTTCCATCGACACCAGGCCCCCTGGACCAATCAGATTGGCCTGCAAGAGGCGTTTGCGGCGCAGGCTCAGGGAGTCGTCCCGGTACCCGAAATAGGTCCACCACAAATCCATCGCCTGCGGACCCTGGGGGACGATTCGCCGGATGGCCAGGGTGTTGCCGATCTGTTGGACCACCAAGTTGGGAAACACCGTCTGGATCTGTTGAGTGACGCCGTCGTCAAACTCGGTCTCGACGGCCAGAAGACTGGCATCGGAGAGTTGCCACGCCCCGGCCCCGCGATAGTTGTGTTCCCGTTCCACGGCGGCCCGGTCGGTCGGGTCTTCGTCGCCGCGCCACACCGCCAAGACGTGATGCCACCCCGGGCCATCCAGGTATACCTCGCCGCGTTGGGAGACTCGGTTGATGCCAAACACCTGGTAGAACCGGTGCAGCAACCCGGCATGGTACTGGTCGCGCACGTTTTCGGCGTAGAGTTTCCAGTTCGCGTCAATGGCCTGGTGGTGATGTCCCAATACCTCGATGGGACGGGAGAAGATCCGCTCCAGGTAGCGCATGGTGCGAGGGCCGAGGTACTCCGCCAAGGCGGGCGGGTTGGCGCTACCGCTGGCAAAGAGCACTCCCTGAAACGCTGTGACCTTAAGCGGCCGCCCGTCGGCCAAACGGGCGGTCCAGCCGCCGGACCCGTCCTGCTCGACCCATGCCGGCCGATCCCCAAAGAACGTCGAGTATGACCGGCCGGGTGGGCACTCGGCCTCCAAGGCCAGCGCTACCCACACCGGTCCCTCCCAGAGCAGTCGGCGCTCGCGATGGTACCATTCCCGGTCCACGAAGACTCGATATTCGACCCCGGTGTCCAAGGCAGATCCAAGACGCGACTGGGCCATCGTCGTCCACTCCCGCGACCCGATATTCGATATTTGCTTACGAGTTTAACACACCTGAGCAAAATCCCGTAATCGCCTCATAAGACATACGATTCTTCACCTGTGGCCCTGGCCACGGGGGGTCAGGACCCTCGGCCGCTCGCAAGCCCAGCCCCAAAGTTTGCCAACTCCTACCGCCACCCAAAGCGGCGGAGCCCGGCGTACCCCTGCCCCCGTGGGATGCGGGGTCAAGGCTAGCTCAAACGCACCGACGACGGCGTCGCCTCCTCTGGTACCACCACCACCGCCGTCCCGTAGGCCAAGACCTCGGAAAGGCTCTGCCCTAATTCGGAGGAGTCAAACGCCGCCCCGACCACTGCGTTGGCGCCCAGTTCCACAGCTTGGGCGATCATGCGCTCGACGGCATGCTGGCGAGCGTTATTCAGCATTTCCGTGAACTCGTGAATCTCCCCGCCAGCCAGCGACCGAAGTCCCGCCACCACTTGATACCCGATGCCTCGACTGCGCACCACGGTCCCCCAAACCATGCCCAAAACCTTTTCGATGCGATGGCCGGGAAGGTACGGAGTCGACACCACGATGACCTGAGACATCCTCTGTCCCCCTTTCTCAACCGCCCGAGCAGACATCCTGACCATGGTTCGGCCACTGACCAGAATTCAGCGTACCTCTAACCGCCGGAAAGTTGGTAGGGCGCATTCATTCGCTCACTAGACCTCTTCCAACCCCACTCCGTTCCCAACGCGAGGGGAAACGGGCGGCTACTCTGGGACGCCACTTTAGGGTGCTGAACGCTCAACGGTGCCTGAACACCGGCGCTTCTCCGGCCCGGTCAGTTCGGTCGGTTGGAATGTTGAGCAAAGAAGTAGGAGGCCACCACCAGAATCAGGGTCCAGCAGATGACCGGAGCCGCAACCGCGACCAGCAGCATCCCGTTGGCGGGCACCACCCAGGCCAGCGCCACGATCGCGGCTCCCGCCAGCACTGCCAACTTCCCGCCTAGTTCATGGGTGCGATGCCAGCTCTGTTCGCTGGAAAGAGTCCACGGCGTGCGAATGCCAACCCACCAGTTGGGACGAAGGCGCGGAAGGGCTCCGGCGATTAACCAAAACATGGCCCCAACCGCCGTTGGGGCAAACCGCAGGGTGGCCACCTCAAACGCGTGGCCGAGAACGGTGAGGTAGACGAATCCCATCCCCGCCACCACCACCCCACCGATGTAGCGATAGGCCGCCCAGAATTCCCGGTAGTTTCGGCGCTTGGGATCGATGCGCCAAAGCACCTGCCACAGCAGCATCACCGCCAGCATCAGGGCAGGCTCGTAGAACACCACCTCAAAACGCGGGGTCGCACGGTGAGCCTGGCCCACAATTTGGACCGGAAGATGGGGGTACGCCAGGATTCCCAGCGCAAGGGCCAAACCCCAGGCACCCCAGGCCCACCAGGGAATCGCCTCGAGGCATTTCCCATTCATCGCCGTCCGCCCCCTCCCAACCCGCGACAAGGCCCCCTC
>JAIMAE010000236.1 GCA_023512105.1 Bacillota bacterium
GCCTGGGGTGCCAGGGCGACCAAGGCCGCCTCGTCGGGGGAGGGTGGCCACAGCACCTCCCAGTCGGAGGGGGGAGAGAACCCCGCCGCCTGCAAGAACCCTCGGTGGTGGGCGATTAAGATGCGCGCAGCCATGAAGACCTCCTCTCAGAGCTGTTGTATAGCGCCGACCTGGAAGCCCTGGAATCGGCCTGTCTCCCCCACCGGGCAGAGGAGCCCGACACCCGATGAAAGTTGGCGGTCCGAAGGCAGCCTGGGTGGTCATCGCTGGAGATGGGGAGCAGCCGCCACAACGTGATTCGGTTTAAGGACTACAATGTGAAGGTGAAATCCTCAATCGGCAGGCCCAGCAGGCGGGCCGCGTTGGCGTACAGGATCTTGGGGCGCACGTGGTCGGCAAAGGGAAGCTGAGCAAACTCTTGGAGCCACCGCGTGGGGTCGATGAGCGGATAGTCGCTGCCGAACAGCACCTTGTCCTGCAGCAGGGTGTTGGCAAAGTGCACCAACTGCGGCGGGAAGTATTTGGGCGCCCAACCCGAGAGATCGATGAACACGTTGGCTTTGTGGCGACAGACGGCCAACATCTCATCTTGCCAAGGCCAGGAGGGGTGCGCGGCGATGATCTTCAACTGCGGAAAGTCGGCCGCCACGTCGTCGAGGTAGGGAATGGGACGCGAATATTTGAGGTAGATGCCTTCTCCTCCTGGCGTGCCGGCCCCCACACCGGTCATTCCGGTGTGAAACACCACCGGCAAGCCAAGGCGCTGACAGGCCTCCCAAAGCGGGTAGAACCGCGGGTCGTTGGGATAGAAGGCTTGCGCGGAGGGGTGAAATTTCATGCCCTTCAGCCCGAGTGCCGCGCACTCCTCGACCTCGTGCACCGCCGCCCGGCCCTTCCACGGGTCCACGCTGCCAAAGCCGATGAAGACATCAGGATACATCCGAACTGCTTCGGCCACCTCCCGGTTGGAGATGGCGAGGCCGGTCCGGGTCTCTTGGTCGACGTCGAAGATCACCGCCTTCAATCGCAATTGGCGATAGTACTGGGCCAATTCCGAAATCGATCGGACGGCGGAATCCACCCCAAAGTACCGCTCGGCCGCTGCCAACGCCCTCTCTTCGCTGTGGCGCCTCTGGCCGGTGTACACGTGGACGTGGACGTCGATGCCCCGCCAGTCTCCCACCCTGTCCGCCCCTCCCCTCAGACCCTCGCCCAAAACCGCCAACCCGCCACCCTAGGAGGGAGACTCCACCGATTCGGAAGACATCGCATCGCGAAGAGCAGGGCGATCTCGCCGCTGCTCGAACTGGCGGAGCGCGCGTTGACGGATGAGCGCGATCTCCCCGTCGTCAATGGCTCGCTCAAAACGCCGGAAGCCTGCCAGACGAAAGCCATGCCGCGCCCCCATCCGGTGGATCTCATGGACCTTTTCGATCTCGATGTCGGGCCCCAAGGTAAAGTTCTCGAGTCGTCCCTCTAAGGCCAGGATCATGGTCTCGGCCATGCAAGCCTCCACCATCCGCGGAGGGAAACCAAAGTTGAAGCCCATGTCTGCCCGTTCGCCCGGAACCTCGATCACTCCGCCGTCGATCACCAGCACGTCGGAGCGCCTTTCATTGACCACCGGGGAAAGATTGCGCGGGCGCGCCACGTCGCAGACCACCGCCCCCGGCTTTAGGGTCTCCGGTTTGACGATGGCCTCTTGCGCTGCGGAGACGGCGATCACGATGTCGGCTTGGGATACGGCGCGGTCAATCTCGGTGGAGACCTCCACCTCCAGCTGCGGGTAGCGCGCCTGCAACTGGTCCGCCAACGCGGAGAGTGCCTCAACCCGCCGCGCCACCACCACCAACCGCCGGATCTCGGGCGCCAACACGTGACAGGTCGCCTTGCCAATCGATCCGGTGGCGCCGATGACCGTCACCTGCGCCGAATGCAGGTCAATACCCATCTGCCGGGCGGCCTTGAGCGCCCCTTCCACCGCGGTGGCGGTGGTGTAGGAGTTGCCGGTGGTGACGGGGATCCGCAGGCGGCGGGCCAGGCTGACCCCCCGGTCCCCCGCGATCTTGGTAAACGCCCCCAGGCCTAAAATCTCGGCGCCCAGCTCTTCGGCCAGCCGGCCGGCCTGTTCCAGGCGACTTAACACCCAGGAATAGGGAGCAGTCAACAGCACTTTGGGGGTCAGGGGCAGGCCGATCAGCCACCCCTCCAACTCCGCACCGGTCGCCGACCTCACCCCCGTCACGTGTCCCACCACCATCGGCGGAACCAGCTTGAACCCCAACTCTACCACCCGTTGAGGAAGAAACCGAGTAAACTTGTACTTCAAGGCAAAGTCTTCGTAGCGGAGAGGATGCAGGACAAACGCGAAACGATGCACGCGGCCCACCTCCTTGGGACAATTTAACACATCTTCGCCGGTTTCATGTCCCTTCTCCCGAAGCTTTCCAGTGTGGCCTCTCCCGACCCAACTCGACCGGAGAGTGCCTTGGGTAAAAGGGAGAGAAAAAATTGTCCTCGCCTGAATTGTCCTGGTTTATCATGAACTTACCTGATCCCCCGCCCAGGGGAGAGGACCCCCGTCTTAAACCAATGCCGAAGAGAGGGAGAGGCACGATGCAGGTTTTTGTCTTTGATTTGTTGCCTTACGGCGCCCATCTTGACCACCTCAAAGTGGACGGAGAGCTGCCCTGGCCGCTGGCGGGACGGTATTTCGAGCCCGAGGTGGCCGTCAAGACGTACGCGGAGCATCTGGAAGCCTGGGAGGCCCTGGATCGGCTGGGTTACGACGGGGTCGGGTTCAACGAGCATCACACCTCGCCTTACGGGCTGATGAACTCCCCCAATCTCATGGCCGCCGCGGCCAGCCAACGCACTAAGCACCTGCGCCTGCTCATGTACGGAAATCTCCTGCCATTGCACAACCCGTTGCGGCTGGCCGAAGAAGTGGCGATGTTGGATTGCCTGTCGGGGGGCCGGATCGTGTGCGGGCTGGCCCGCGGCATCCCCCGGGAATACCGGGTGTACAACGTCCCCCAGCGCGAGTCGCGGGCAAGATTTGAGGAGGCGTGGGAGATCATCCACGGCCTTTGGACCGAGGAGGTTTTTTCGTACCAGGGAAAGTTCTGGAGCTTCTCGGAGGCCGCGATTTGGCCTCGTCCGGTCCAGAAGCCCCATCCCCCGGTATGGGTTCCGGTCACCTCCAGCAAGGAAACCATCGAGTGGGCGGCGCGCCACAACTTCCCGATTACTCCGGGCCTGACCACGTTCCC
>JAIMAE010000237.1 GCA_023512105.1 Bacillota bacterium
AAGGTGGTGCGGTCGGAGATGGCGCCTCGGTCAAACGGGGTGTAGTCGGTGTCCGGCGCGGTGACCAAGACCCGCTCATAGCTGGTACCGAGCGCCTCGGCCGCGATCTGGGCCATCGCGCTGGGAGCGCCGGCTCCCGTCTCCGCCGCGCTGATCACCAGCCGCAGAGTCCCGTCCTCGTTGAGTTGCGCCACCGCACTGGCGGTGGAGTTCTGCACCGAAGACTTCATCACGCAGGCGATGCCCCGCCCTTCTCCGGGGGCCTGCGGCTTGTCCCAGCCGATGGCCTTGGCCGCTTCGGTCAGACACTCTTCCAACGCCACCGACTCCAACACCTCGCCGGTCACGCTGAGGTCCCCTTCGCGGACCGCGTTGGCCAGGCGCAATTGCAAGGGATCCATCCCAATCGCGCTGGCCAGGCGATCGATGTGCGACTCCACCGCCCACAGAATTTGCGGCCAGCCCATGCCCCGAAACGGCCCCGCCGGCACCTTGTTGGTATAGACGCAGTGGCTTTCGATGAGGAAGTTCTCCACCCGGTAAGGTCCCACTCCCCCCAAGGCGGCCTGCCAACTGACCATCTCTCCCGACTCCCCGTAGGCTCCGGTGTCAAACCAGGCCTGGGTGTGCCAAGCGGTGATTCGCCCATCCCGCCGCACCCCGGCCCGGAGGGTGATGCGGGCGGCATGGCCGATTGACGAGCCGATGAACTCCTCGTAGCGGGTGTGCACCAATTTGACCGGGCGGCCGGCGGCGCGGGAGAGCAGGGCCGCGTAGGCCTCCAAGCGCATGTTGCCCTTGGCCCCAAATCCGCCTCCGACGTCGGGGACCACCACCCGCACCTGGCCCACCCCCACCCGGATCGCCCGCGCCACCTGTTCACGGACCGTAAACGGGCATTGGGTGCTGGTCCAGATGGTCACCCGTCCGTCCCGCTGCCAGTCGGCCACCGCCGCCGCTGGCTCCAGCGGCACATGCTCCTGGGCTTGGGTGGTATAGGTCGCCTCCACCACCGCATCCGCCGCGGCAAACCCGGCGTCTAACTCCCCGCGCCGGATCACCGTGCGGTTGACGATGTTGGTGCCCGAGACGGGACGGCAGACCGCGGAGTTGCGCTCGTAGCGGCCAAGCTCGGGATGGACCAAGGGGGCATCGGGGGCAATCGCCGCCAGGATGTCCACCGCCGCCGGCAAGGGCTCGTAGTCGACTTCAATCCGCGACAGCGCCTCCTCGGCCAGCTCCTCCGAGAGGGCGACCACGCCGGCCACCGGCTCCCCGCGAAAGCGCACCCGGTCAATGGGAAACACCGGCTCGTCGACCACGTGAGTCCCCCAAAGCCCGGTGGGAAAGGTGTGCCCGGTCACCACCGCCAAAACCCCCGGCATCGCCAACGCCTCTCCGGTTTCGATCCGGCGAATCCGAGCATGGGCGTACGGGCTGCGCAGAAGCTTACCGTAGGCCATCCCTTGCAAGGCCAGGTCCACCGTGTAGCGCGCCGCGCCGGCCACCTTGCGAAAAGCATCCTTGCGCCGCACCGCCTGGCCTACCACCGCCGTGGCTCCGCTCATGATAAACCCTCCCCTCGACCCTCTCCGCTATGCGCTGTACCACAGCGCAAAGCCCATCCCGCAGCCGGTTCCCGCCAAGGAGCGGTAGCACGGCACGTAGTCCACCACCTGCATAGAAAGATCGCCTACGGCGGCGCCGACCACAATCCAACAGCGGATCTCCGAGGTGCCGAGCACAAGCGAGGATTCCGGCAGGGCGCCCAAGGTGGCCGCATCCCGCTGTGCCAAGGCCGCGAGCACGCGCCGGTCCAACGCCTCGTCGATCACGAAGTGGCTCAGCCCGCCCGAGGCCACCACCCCCACCCGAAGCCGCTTCGGCCAGGCTTGCACCGCCTCTCGCAGGATCTCCCCCACCTGCCAACAGCGGCTAGGCGTCGGCGGGTTGGGGGGATAGAAGGTGTTGAGCATCACCGGCACCACCGGCACCACATACCCCTCCGGCAGCAGGCGACGGTAGAGGTGGGTAAAGGCGTGGCCGGCTCCGATCTCCTCGCGCAGGATCCGGCTGGCCGCCACATCCACCCCCCGCTGGCGGAAGTGTTCTATCAGGTGAAGGGCAAACTGGGGAGCCCCCGGGTAGGTACGCGGTTCGTCGTCAAAGGCAGCCTGCTCGAGCCGGTGCCAGTCCAGCGACCCGTAGACGCTCTGATCCCGCAGCGGGGCCTTCTTGACCAGGATCTCCTCGCCCCAGTACACGCTGAACATCGGCATGTTGTCGTCTAAAAACTGCTCGTGCTGGTCGTCTCCGACCACCACCAGAAGGTCAGGCTGAATTCGCTCTACCGCCTCCCGCATCGTTGCCATCGCCTGGTGGCAGCGCGCATATTTGGCCCGCCAAACCGCCGGGTCGAGCTCCGCCTCTAACCCCGGCCCCGCCTTGGCGGCTAAGGCTGCGTAATCAAACCGTTTGTCGGTGCGGTCCTTCTCCTGCAACACCGCCCAATGTTCCGGGGGAATGTTGAGCTGCGGGCTGTGCGAGCTTCCCATCCCAAGGACAATCTCCGCCATCTTTCCCCTCCTCTCCTGACTGCTCTTAGGCTCCAACGGGTGCACCCGGCACCGACCTACCTCTACAGCAGGTCCGGCCCTCTATCGTCGCTTCCGGTAGGAATACTGTAACTCCCCGGGTACAACGCCCAGGGCGCCCCCGAGGACGCCTGCCTTCCGCCCGGTGCTGGCCCGAGCCCCCACATATCCCCCACAGATGGTTCAGCAGGGTCCAAGGCAACTGACCTACCCCCTGCTCGGGTCCCTACTCCGATACCCACATCGCCTCCCGCAGCGCCTGTAGCTCTACCGTCTCCTCGACGATCTGGGTCAGGGAGCGCACCCGGTGGCTCCGCGGGTCGCGCCCGGGCAAGGCCGCCGGCTCGGGAGCCGACTCGGCCAGGCGCAGCAAGGTACGGCGGGCCTCGATGATGGCGATGTCGCTGGTGCCAAGGTGCTCCAGGCTGCGGTCGGCGATCGGCCCTTGGCTGTCCTGCATGGCCATGTCCTGCACCTGAACCGCTTTGATTCCGCTGAAGGCCCCGAAGCGAACCAGGTCGCGGTCGATGAGGTAGTCGTTGGCCGCGGAAGGCAAGGTGCGGAAGCTACCGGGCTCAGCCGGTAGATGGCCCTCCAACCCGTGCGAGTAGAGGTAGCGCTCGTAGGCGGTCAGCGCCCGCTGGGGATGCCAGCTGAAGGCCCAAAGCCAGCAGT
>JAIMAE010000238.1 GCA_023512105.1 Bacillota bacterium
CCCGCCCGTTAACCTTGCGGGGCAAGGCGAATGGAGCCTAGCCGCAGCACCTCTCCTCGGATCGGAATCACCACCTGGATCGAGGTGGGAGCATGGCCTGGCCAGCTGACGTCTCCGATATGAAGGCTCACCGAGGTCGGGTGACCTGCGGCATCTAAGGTCACCGCCACGTCGGCCGGCCCGCCGGTGCGAGGAAGATGGCCCCAATAGGGCGGAAGCGGGGTCCCGGGGAGGGAGATGGCGCGCCAGTCGATGACGTCCGAGGTGGCAGACAGGTGGTTCGCGGCAAACCACAGGCGTAGCGCTTGGTCTATCAGCTGATAGGGTTGGGCGCTTTCTTCCCAACTTACGTCCTGGGGAGCGTTGCCGAGGTAGGTCAGCGTGCCCATGGGGAGAGCATTCTGGGACAACGACAGGCCGAACCGCCGGGTGACCGCAGGGGGGATTGACGCCGAATACGTCGGCGCAGTTTGCGCCGCCACTACGGGGGAAGCATTGGCCACCAGCCTGCTTTGAGTCAGGGTGGCGGTGACCACGTAACGCCATGGCGTCAGGTAGAGGGCGTTGAGGGGATAGCAGGCCTCCAGAGCCAAGGTGGGCTGGATGGTGTTGAGAATCGGCGTCCCTGCTTTCACCACCTGGGCGTCTTGCACGCGAAAGCGGAATTGGCCTTGTTGGGTGGCCACCAGGATGACATCTCCCGGCTTCAGGCGGTCCAGGTAGCGGAAAAACGTGGCGTTGTGGGCGGCGATGACGGCCGTGCCGGCCTGCCCAGGGAGGGCGGTGGTGGGCACCCAGCCTGGCGCGCGCGCCAACACCGCATCCGAGTCTCCGGCTAGCACGACCGCGTTGAGCGCCAGGGCCGGGATGGACAGGCGGGCCAGGACCGAGCCGGCGGCAGGGGGCGGGGTGGTGGGAGCCGCCACGGGCGATGGAGCGGCACCACCTGGACTCAACGCCGGAGAAGGCAGGCGCTTGGCTTGGGCGGCCAGGTGTTGCTGCTGCCACGAAGCCCAAAGGCGCGGCCAGAGGGGGGCGGCCAGGCCCAGGCTGCCCAGGGCGATGAGCGCAACCCCCCCGAGTTGCTGCCGCGTCCACAGCATGGTTTAGCGCGCCTCCTGGGGACGGCGCAACGCCAGGTAAGCCCCGAGCGCAACCGCGGCGGCTCCCCCCGCCATGATGGGAGCGAGAGGCAATCCGGTGGCGGGCGTGGTGGCTGGAGCCGGGGAGGTCACCGCCCAACCCACCACCGCGCCGGCGATCGGGTGGGTTAAGGTGTCGCCGGTGATCTTCGGGGGAATCGGATTAGGGGCAAATTTGCCCTGGGCGGTGAGGTTCCAGTACTCGCTCTTTGGTCCCACCGCGGGGTTGGTGTAGGAGAACAGCACCGGCTTCTTGAAGGCCTCCACCAATTGACCGGACTCGGTCTTTACCACGAAGGCGAAGTTGGTCAGGACGGTTTGGCCCGCGGGGGCCTTGGCCTGCCAATAGGCGTTGCTGTTTTCGACCAGGCGAAACACCACGGGGGTGGTAAAGGCTCCGGCTGGGATTTGAACGGTGATTCCACCAGCTTGAAGGGTGGCGGGTTGGCTGGGGCTGACAGTGGCAGAGGCCACCACGTTGGGAAATTCCCCGTTGGCCATCAGGTCGACGCCTGCGGTCACCGAGTTGCTCGCAGCCATGGTCGGCGTCGACACGGCGGCGCAGGCCAGCCCAGCGGCCAGGAGAGGGGCCACACGGCGGAGCTTATTGGAGATTTGCGGGTGCATCCATCGTCCTCCTTGCATGACGGTATCTGATCCCAGACGCGACCGGCCTTCTCAGGCTGACGGTCCTCAGGATGGCTTGGTCGTCGGGCTTTCAGTCCGGCGACCAACCCTCCAATCAACTCTTCGCAGAGCGGACGGCGGATGGTTTCAGGTTAGGGCCGAAGCGCGGCGTAAAATTCTCGCGGCCCGGTGGGGCTGGGGCGCCCGGGGGCAGGTTCGGCGGTGATTCCCACGGCGGTGACCCCTTGGAAATGGCGGGCGGAATACAGCCACAGTCGCGCTTGGCCGGATCGCGAGGGCCGGAAGGTGCTGGCCTCTACATGTTGACTGCCAGCAATCCACCACACTTCGTACACGCGGTCGGTCGGCAGGGAAGGTAGGTCGGCGGCGTTCAAAAAGGCCCAGCCGCTGGGGCCCCAACGCAAAGACACGGAGCCGCTAGGCGCGGATACCGGCTGCAAGCGGGTGGTACGGCCAAAGGCGAGGACGCTCGCCCCGGTGGGGCCCCAAGGGGCCGGGCCGCCCCAGCCCAACTTAGGCCAGGCCAGCAACAAGAGGGCGACCGCAGCTGCCGCCATGGCCACGGGCCAGCGCTGTCGCGGCCGGCTGGGGAGCGGGGTGGGGCAGGGGGGAATCCGACTGCCCGTGGTGGGGACCCAGCCATCCCAGGCTGCCAGGATCTCCTGGGCTCGCCGTTGACAGAGCGGGCAGCGGGCCCAATGTCGGTAGAGGCGATCGTCGGGGGACCGCAGCCCGGAGGCCGCTGCTATTAACTCAAGTTCGTCAAGGTGTCGTGCCATCGCGTGCGGCGGAAGCTCTGCGCGCCGCTTCCTCCTCCCTTGGGGTTTACGCGGTCTAGGGCGATTGTCTTTAGGGGGGAGCCTTGCGCTTTTCCGACTCCGTCCCGAAGATTCGGCGCAACTTCTGAAGCCCTCGGTGCCCCCATGTCTTCACCGAACCCAGCGGCACGCCCCAAGCGACGGATATCTCGCGCAGGCTAAAGCCTCCAAAATAGGCCAGTTCAAGGACCGCCCGCTCTCTTGGGGTAAGCGTCGCCAGAGCACCGTGGAGGCTCAACTGCTCAGCCTGCTCTCCCTCCCCTGGGGCGGGGTCGGGATGGTCTTCGTTCAAGGGTTCGGCGCGCCGGTGCTGGCGCCGCAAGAAGTCGATGGTCCGGCTGCGGGCAAGCTGAAACATCCAGCCTGCGGCTCCCCCGCGGCTCGGTTGGAAGCGGTGCGCTTTGCTCCAGATTTCCAAAAAGACGGTTTGCAGCAGGTCGGGAACGTCGTCTTCAGACACGCCGGCGGCGCGCATCACGTAGGTCAGGCGCGGGGCCCAGCGCGTATACAGCGCCTCTAAGGCCGATTCTTCTTTCCGGGCGACTGCCTGCAGCAACCAGGCATCCGACGGATCCTCGGGCGCCTGCACCGGCTATTCCCTCCC
>JAIMAE010000239.1 GCA_023512105.1 Bacillota bacterium
GGTGGTGGGCGAACCAGGGTTCGAACCTGGGACCCCTTGCTTGTAAGGCAAGTGCTCTGCCACTGAGCTATTCGCCCGCATCTCCTCCTGACCGCCCCGATTGTACGCGTCCTCCTACCGAGGTGTCAAGGCAGCCTGAGCGCCCTTGGATAACCCTAGTAGACCTCTCATATACATGGTCTCACAACCGACGTTGTCTCTATTCCAAAGGAGGTCTAATCGATGTTGGGAGGCCTTTCCGACGCGCTCTTACTGGAAGACGCCAAACGCTTTGAGGGCGTGTACCCCATCGCCGCCATCGACAATTTTGTTCGCATCTTCGCCATTCATCCTGAGGACCGGGTTTTGCTCTTGGTCGACCGCGGCCTGGACCGGCGGGTGATCGACTTCGTCGCCCAATACGCCCGCGGGCGCGGGGCCGCCGTGCAGGTGGTGATGGGAGAGCGGGGCGGCAATCCCTCGGGAGGGAACTCGGCCAGCACCGAGGTACCTGACGAACTCAAGCCGGTATTGGAGTGGGCTAGCTTTGTCGTCTCCACCTGGTTTGCCTCCGTCAGCCACCCCTTCTGCAAGGCCTTGCGGCGGGAGCGCGGCCAGCGGTGGATCAAGATCACCTTCTTTCGCAGCCTCGACTACCTCAAAACCGAGGCCGCGGCGTTCCCGCTGGACGTCATCACCCTCTTGCTTCAGCGCACCGCCGCCCGCTACCCGGAAGAGGGACCGGCGGACATCCGGATCACCGACCCTCGTGGCACCGACCTTCGCATCCATCTCACCCAGGCCGAAGTCAGCCGCCTGTTGTCGCAAAGTCGCTGGAAGGGGGAGCTGACCGCCGAGCGTCCGGGCTGCTATGTCCACTATCTTCCCACCCACGGGCCAAACTTCGTCGACACCGACACCGGCGTCGGCGGCGAGCGGGTGCGCCAGATTGAAGGCGTGTTAATTCCTCAGTGGTCGGTGGGGTTTGCTGAGCCGTTTGCTCAGCCGCCCGTCATCGAGATGGCGGAAAACCAAGTCACCGCGGTCCGCGGCGAGGGCGAAGTGGCCGAGATCCTGCGCCAGACGTTAATCGGCGCCACCCTAGACGAACTGGGCTGCGGATTCAATCCCAAGTTTCCTCGCCACCAGATCTACCCTGCCGGTCCCAACGCCCCGGGCGGCCTTCACTTTGGCATGAACATGGTCGCACCCAGCCCCTTTGTCCTGCGGCGCATGCCTCAGTGGGTCGAGCCGCCCGTGCACATGGACCTGGTCGACCTCGACGCCACCGTCACCATCAACGGCAAGGTGGTTGTGGACCACGGGTTTCTCACCACCCTGCGCGACCCGGTGGTGCAAGCCGCCGCCTCTCGCTACGGCGACCCCCATTACCTTCTTGAAGGCGATTGGGTCTGACCTCTCAAAGGAGGTGGATTATGGCGCGACCAGAACTTGTGGCCGATTCCCGTCCCCGCCTGGCCCGGCGGTGGCTCTATGCCGGAGTCCCGCTGCTCTTGGCCTGGATCGTCGGCCAGATGGACAAACAGAACACCTCGGTGTTGGTGGCCGACCAAGGCTTTTTGTCCTCCATGGGCATCTTGCACAACGCGGTGGCGGTCGGCTGGATCACCACTTGGTTTCTCTTGGCCTACAGCATCGGCCAGATCGCGATTTGGCCGTGGGCGGTGC
The DNA here is from genome assembly GCA_023512105.1 of Bacillota bacterium. Classification (GTDB taxonomy): domain Bacteria; phylum Bacillota; class Sulfobacillia; order Sulfobacillales; family Sulfobacillaceae; genus JAIMAE01. The sequence goes on from JAIMAE010000239.1 coordinate 1,669, forward strand.
GGGCGCTTGGCCCCCGCAAGGCAGCGCTCTACGGCACCTTGGGCTGGGCGCTGTTTTGCTTTCTCGGAGGACTGGCCACTTCCATCGGATGGTTTGACGTCACGCGGGTGGGCATGGGTTTGGCCGAGGGGTTTTTGTGGCCGGTGGCCAACACCTTGACCATGAACTGGTTTCCGCAGCGGGAGCGGGCGCGCGGCGTGGCCTTTTGGATCAACGGGATTCAACTAGGAGGGCTGTTTGGCACCGCCTTGGCCACCGTCGCCTTGGTCAGCCACCCCTGGCCCTGGATGTTCTTCCTCTTCGCCGCCATCTCGCTGGTCTTTGGAACCGGGACCTTCTGGCTGGTAGTCAAGGATTATCCAGAACAACACCCGGCCGTGCCTGAGCAGGAGACTGAGGACGCCCGGGCCACCCGGATCGACGTCGCCCACAGCCAATCCCGCCCCCTGGCCACCCCCTATTTTTGGCTGGCCACCTTAGGGTTTGTCGCCAGCACCTATGGAGTGTGGGCCCAGGTGGCCTGGGTACCACACTTTCTGGTCATCGGCCGCCACATTCCCTTCGCCGAGGTAGGGGCGGTGGTCAGCTTTGCCTTCATCGGCTCGATTGTCGCCAACTCGCTCTCCGGCTACCTCTCCGACAAGTTCCACCGCGTCTCCACTCTCATCATCCCCTTTTTCCTTCTCAACGCCGTCTTCTTTCTCTCCAGCACGGTGGTGGGCGGAGGGGTGTGGCCGCTGGTCTTCATCTACCTCGCCTTCTGCTTTCAAGCCGCCCAGACCCCGCTCACCCAAAAGGCCATGCACCACTTCGTCAACGAGCAAAATGCTGGGCCTTCCTTCAGCCTCTTCGCCGGCTTCACCGGGCTGACCGCCGCGTTTGAGCCGGCGGCCATGGGCTACATCTTAGCCGCCACCCACAGCTACTTTGCCACGTTCGCGCTGCCGGTGGCCTGGATGGTGGCAGCGGCGATCGGCTACATCCCGCTGCTGCGAACCGGCATCTAAGCAATTGCGGCAGCGCCCCTTAGATAGGCGCTGCCGCGGCTTTCCCTTCCCAGGTTTAGTCCAAGGCCTGGTCGGAGAGGGATAAGACCTCCAGCTCAGGGGCTCCGCAGGACGGGCAGCGGTCCACCGCCCCGGTGCAGATGGCGCAAAACAGGCTCCGACAGTTGGAACAGGCCCAGACCTGGTACAGGCCGCCCTCGTCTGTCCGGTGTTCGCAGGCCGATTGCATCTGCTCTCCCTCCTATCCTCCCAGCGTCGGCATCTGGTGGAGATTAAACTGGGCCTCCTCGGTCGACCCTTTGAGGGCCAAGGTCGAGGCCTCGCCCCCGGCGATGGCCGATGCCACCTCGTCAAAGTAGCCGGCGCCCACCTCCCGCTGATGGCGTACCGCCGTATACCCTCGACCCTCCAAGGCAAGCTCGCGCGCCTGTAGTTCGGCGTAAGCCCGCATCCCACGCTCAAGATATCCCGAGGCCAGCTCAAACATGCTGAGGTTCAAGGCGTGAAATCC
>JAIMAE010000040.1 GCA_023512105.1 Bacillota bacterium
GGTACCGACTCTTCTCCCGAGGCCTCCTCCAGGCTCTTCCCCGCGGGCTCGGGGAGCAACAAGGTGAGAAGCGCCCCCACCCCAGCAAAGCCGGCGCTGATCAACAGCGTGCCCGCCAAGCCGAGCCGCGCCTGGACCAAGGGGAAGAAGAAGACGCCGATGAATGCCCCCATCTTGGCGATACCCGCCGACAAACCGTGTCCGGTCGCCCGCAGGTTGACCGGGAAGAGCTCCGAGGCTAACACAAAGGTGGTGGTGTTCGGGCCGAACTCCGCGAAGAAGTAGCTTAACCCGTAGAGGAGAAGAAAGGGGACGACGGCGCGGGTCATGCCCGGCACCAACCCCAGGACCGCAAAGCACGCCCCCATCACCACAAACCCAATCCACTGCAGGCGCCGATGTCCGATCTGGTCCATCTTCGAGAAGGCCAAGATGTACCCGGGCAGCGCCGCCACGCTGAACACCGCCAGCGTCCACGCCGTCCCGGCGATTAGACTGGCGTGGGGGGCCACCAACTTCATGATCAACGGGGTGGAAATGCTGTTGCCGTAGTAAGCGTAGTCGAAGAGAAACCAGGTCCCCGCGGTGCCTAGCAAGATCCCGCGGTAGTCGCGAAGCCGCGCTCGCACCGGAGGCGCCGACCGACCCTGGACCACCCCAATTTCGTTCCCCGCGTAACGCCGGAACTCGCGGACGGCGGTCGCCGCGTCGCCCTTGACCCGGGCCAAAAAGCGGGGCGACTCAGGCAGGCGGCGCCGCAGCCAGATCACGGCCAGGGCCGGGATCGCCCCCAGGCCCAGCATGACGCGCCAGGCCAATTCCGGATGCAACCCCATCCCCATGAGCCCGAGCGCCACCAGCGGCCCGGCTACCAAGTCGGCCGCCTGCATGGAAAACACCATGCCGACCAACTTTCCCCGGTCCCGGGCGTTGGCATATTCGCTCATGATCACCGCCGAGACCGGGTAGTCGCCTCCAATGCCGATGCCCAGCAAGAAGCGAAAGGCCAAAAGCCACCAGAAGTTGGGGGCAAACGCGGTGGCAAGCGCGGCCAGGGCCATGATGGTGGCCTCCAACCCGTAAATGCGCTTGCGCCCCAGGCGGTCGGCCAAGTGGCCAAAACCAATGGCGCCCAGGAAAGAGGCGAGCAAGGCCGATGAACCCACCAACCCCACCTGCCAGGGAGCCAAATGCCATTGGGTGCGGATTAAGGCGATCGCTACCCCGATGATGAAAAGGTCGTAGGCGTCGGTGAAAAATCCCATTCCCGCCGTCACCAGGGCCCGGTAGTGGAATGCGCTCAAAGGCGTCTCGTTCAATGCTTGGGTCAATTCCCGTTCTGGGGTTTGCATGGCCGTCCCCTCCCGATTCGCGGTCCTGCGGGGGCCTCTGGTACTCCATTGCGTTTTCCTTGCATCCCCAGCGTATCGAAACCAAGTTAAGCTTTTGTTAAGCTACGGTTATCGCTCGGTTAACATTTTCCTGGGTCAGCGAAGCCAACTCGACCAGACCGCCAAACCTAATAGGGTGGCCAGCAAGGTGGGCGGCGTCAGCACCATCCCCACCTTCCACAAATAACCCCAGCTGATGCGCAGCCCTCTACGTTGTAGGACGTGCAACCAGAGCAAGGTGGCCAAAGAGCCAATCGGAGTCAGGCGCGGGCCGAGGTCGCAACCCACGACGTTGGCGTACGCCATGAGGTGGCGAACCGATTGCGGCAAGGAAGTCGCGGCAATCGCCAACGCCTCCATCATCACCGCCGGCAAGTTGTTCATGGTGGCAGAGAGGAGCGCCGCCAGGGTGCCGCTGCCCAGCACCGCCGCGACTGGGCCGGCCTGAGCGGAGAGCAAGAGGCCTTGAGAGAGGAGGGCCAGCAGGCCGGCCCGGCGTAGGCCAAAGACCACGACGTACATTCCCACCGAAAAGGTGACGATATGCCAGGGCGCCTGACGCAGGACGCCGCGCACCGAGACCGCGGGACTGCGCCAAGCCAGGGCCAGCAAAGCCACCGCTCCGGCCGCGGAGAAGATGGAGACCGGCCAACCCAGCCTTTGGCTGATGATATAGCCGACCAACAGAAGGGCCAGAACCCACCGGGCAGCCCGGAACAAACGCGGGTCCCGCACCGCCGTCGAGGGATCCGGTAGCGCCTGCACCTCCACCCTCGCCGGCAAATCCCGCCGGTAGTACCAGTAGAGCATGCCCATGGAAGCGCCCAAGGCCACCAGGTCCACCGGGGTCATCACCGCGGCGTAAGCCACAAATCCCAAGTGAAAAAAGTCGGCCGAGATGATGTTGACCAGGTTGGAGATTACCAGCGGGATCGACGTGGTATCGGCGATGAAGCCACTGACCAGAATCAGGGCCAAGGTGGCTCGCCGGTCCAGTTGGAGCACCCGGGTCTGCTCATAGACCAGCGGAGTCAGGATCAGGGCCGCCCCGTCGTTGGCGAAGAGCATTGCCACCGCCGCGCCCAGCAGCCCCACCCCCCAAAACAAGGCCAAGCCGCGCCCCCGCGTCATGCGAGCCATGTGCAAGGCGGCCCAGGCAAACAGCCCCGCCTCGTCCAGCACCATCGAGAGGAGAATCAGGGCCACGAAGGTGACGGTGGCGTCCCACACCAAGGACACCACCGTCATCACATCGCGGACGGTGACCAGCCCCGCGGCCAGGGCCGCCAGGCCCCCCAGGCTGGCGGTCCATCCAATCGAGAGCCCGCGCGGCTGCCAAAGGATCAGCAGCAGCACCGCCGCGAACAAGACCGCCGAGACCACGCCCGCCATCGCATCGCCCCCACCTGGGGCATTGTACCAAAAGGCCGGTCTGGGGCGGGGGGCGCCGAATCGAGCGCGGCCTTTCCCCTACCGCTCGAGCAGGTCCAGCCACTCCAGCACCGAGGGAGCTGCCCAGCCTTGACGGGCCAAGGCCTCCAGCCGGATCCCACAGGTGATGGCCAGCGCCAGGGTAGAGCAGAAGGCCGCCGCTTCCGGCACCACCGCCTCCGCCCCGATCACCCGCCCGTCATCAGGGTCGGTGTACACGGCGGCCCACCCCGGTTCTGGGTGCCAGACCGAGACCAGGCTGGCCGCCCGCGGCCAGGACAACAGGTGTCGGCGATACGGCCTAGAGGGGCCTTGAGAAGGCGTAAAGCCAACCCGCGCCACCTCTGGTTCGGTGTAGATCGCCTCCACCAACGGAGGAAGGGGTAAAGGCCTGAGCCCCAAGGCGTCTTGGGCCGCCACCTCGCCACTCAACCGCGCCTTGTTGGCCAGAAGGGGGTAGCCTGCGGCGTCGCCGACCGCCCACACCCCCTTCAGGGAGGTGCGTCCGCGCTCGTCGACCTGGAAGAATCCTTTGCCGTCCGTCACCAGGCCAAGCGCGGCCATCGCCTGCGGGTCCCAAACCCCAATCCGTCCCGAGGCCAGCAAGACCGCCTCGGCGGCGTAGCGCTCCCCGCTCTCCAAGCGAAGCTCTACCGCTCCTTGCCTTCCCTCGGCCAGCGCCGCAATCCGGGTGCGATAACGGATCGCCACCCCCCGCGAGGCCAGCGCCTCGGCCAGGTGCTGCCCCACTTCAGGGGCCCACTCGGGCAGCAGTGCTTCGCGAGGCGTGACCAAGGTCACCGTCACCCCGAGACTGGCAAAGGCCATCGCCGCCTCCAGGCCGGTAGGGCCGGCCCCCGCGATCCAAAGCTCGCCGGGCAGGCGCTCGAGGTGGGCGTAGGCGCGGGGCAGCAGCACCCGCCGGTGGTCCGGCGTCAGCCCAGGGACGAGCCGTTGCTGGGATCCCACGGCCAGAATTAGGCGATCCGGCGTCAACACCAAGCCGTCTGGCTCAACCAACACCCTGGGTACCCCGTGCTCGCCGCCTGGCTGCAAGGTTGCCCGACCGTGCACAAATCGCACCGAAGCCAATTCCTGTTGCCAAAGTTCGGCGATGGCGGTGCGAGCCAAGGCCTGGCGTTCCCGCTGCCGCTCCCAAAACTGGTGGGAAACCTCGACGCCGTGGGGACGCAGCCGAGCGAGCGAACGGCTTTGCTGAATCACCCATTTGCTCGGCGCAAGGCTGTTGTGCAGGGCATGTCCCCCCGCCGGCCCGGGGTCGACCACGGTCACCCGCTGGCCGTGCTGGGCGGCCACGCGCGCGGCTGCCAAGCCTCCTGGCCCGGCTCCGACAATCACCCATTCTGACAATCCTGTCACCCCCCGGGGTATTCCTGTCTCATTATACTGCGGGCGATTCGGCCCCAAGGGGGCACGGCTGGGAATAGGCGCCAGTCGCGGGGGAAAGATTAGCCCTGTGGGAATTTGACCGAGACGAGCGACGAGGAGGAACCACCGTGTCCGCGATTAGCCACGAATTGCACGCCACCGCCCCTGAGCAACAGGTGCCACCGAAAACCGGCCTTTGGAGCTGGTTGACCACCGTCGACCACAAGCGCATCGGCATGATGTACATCGGCACCTCGCTGGTGTTCTTGATCGCCGGCGGCATCGAGGCGTTTCTCCTGCGCCTGCAATTGGCCCAGCCAAACGGCCATTTGCTCTCTGCCTACTTCTACAACCAGCTATTCACCATGCACGGGATTACCATGATCTTCCTGGTTATCATGCCGATGATGACCGGGTTTATCAACTTGGTGGTGCCGATTCAGATCGGGGCCCGCGACGTCGCCTTTCCGCGGCTGAACGCGTTAAGCCTCTGGCTGTTCATGGGGGCAGGGGTCATGTTGTACGCGGGCTGGTTTTTAGGCGGCACCCCTGACTCCGGCTGGTTCAACTACGTCCCGATCAGCGAACTGCAGTACAACCCGGGCCTAGGCATCGACTGGTACGACATCGGGATCCAAATCTCCGGCATCTCCACGCTCTTGACCGGCATCAACTTCCTGACCACCATTTTGAAGCTGCGGGCGCCCGGCATGACGCTCTTGCGCCTGCCCATGTTCGTTTGGACCACGCTGGTATTTACCTTCTTGATCGTCTTCGCCTTCCCGCCGCTGACCGTCGACCTATTCCTACAAACGTTCGACCGGCTGTTTGGCGCCCAATTCTTCACCGTGGGCCCAGGCGGGGCCCCCTTGCTGTGGGCCAACCTCTTTTGGGTGTTCGGCCATCCCGAGGTCTACATCATGATGATGCCAGGGTTTGGGATCATCTCCGAGATCGTCCCGGTGATGTCGAAGAAGCCGCTGTTTGGGTACTCGGCGATGGTGCTCTCCTCGATGGCCATCGGGTTCCTCTCCTTCATGGTATGGGTGCACCATATGTTCGATCTGGGCTTTGGCCCCTGGGTCAACGCCATCTTCGCCCTGACCTCGATGCTGATCGCCGTCCCCACCGGGGTGAAGGTCTTCAACTGGCTGGCCACCATGTGGGGAGGCCAGGTGCGCCTCAACACCGCCATGCTGTGGGTGTTTGGCTTTATCATCACCTTTGTCATCGGCGGAATGAGCGGCGTGATGTTGGCGTTGGCTCCCGCCGACCTGCAGTTTAACAACAGCTACTTCGTGGTGGCCCACTTCCACTACGTCCTGATCGGAGGAAGCCTCTTCACCCTGTTTGCCGCCACCTATTACTGGTTTCCTAAGTTCACCGGGCGGTTCTTGAACGAACACCTCGGGCGTTGGCATTTCTGGCTGACCTTCATCGGGTTTAACGCCACCTTCTTCCCCATGCACTTTCTCGGCCTGATGGGGATGCCCCGCCGGATCTACACCTACGGGCCGCACCTGGGCCTGACCTTTTGGAATCAAATCTCGACCGAGGGCGTGTTGGTCCTGACCGCGGGCGTGGTGGTCTTTTACGTCAACCTCATCGTCTCCTACACCCAAGGCGAGAAAGCCGCCCAAGACCCCTGGGACGGCCGCACCTTGGAGTGGGCGATTCCCTCCCCAGTGCCGGTCTACAACTTCCGGCACATCCCGCTGGTGCGCGGACGCGACCCTTGGTGGCTGGAGAAGACGGAGGGGGAAGGCAAAATGCATCCCGCGCCTGACCTGGTCGCGCGCGAAGAGGCCGGCATCCACCTGCCGAGTCCAACCCCGGTGCCGCTCTACCTCGCCTTGGCGATCGAGTTGGCCGGCTTTGGCCTCGTCTATCGTTCCCTGTGGGTCGGCCCGCTTGGCCTGATCCTCATCTTCGTCCTGTTGCACCGCTCGATGTTCACCCGCGACCCTGGCCAGTGGTTGCGCCTTCAGCCCACCGAAGAGGCCGAGGTGAGTCCTTGACCCTTGCCTATATACCACTTAGGGTATACAATACAGGAAGCAAACACCATAGGGGTTTAGATACCCCTACCATGAAGAGAGGGGAACACAGGGTGGCAGAGACAACCGCAACCCATTACGTGGTTTCCACCGCAAAGTCCGTGCCCGAAGCGTTGTCTGCAGTCGAGAAGAGCCTGGCTTCTCGCCAGTTCGGGGTCTTATGGCATCTCGACATCAATGAAAAGCTCAGCGAAAAGGGACTTAGCCCCGTCGCCCCCTTTCACGTGTTGGAGGTCTGCTCGGCCCCGCGGGCGCGCCAGGCCTTGACCACCACCCAAGAAGTGGGGTACTTCCTGCCCTGCAAGGTGGTGGTTTACCAGACCGACGACCATCAGACGCGCATTGGGCTCTTGCGTCCTCGCCTGATGACCGACCTCTTGGGGGACGAACGGCTGCGCCCCTTGGCGGAAGAGGTGGAAGGAATCCTCACCGCGGCGATTGAAGAGGCGGCCAACTAGTCGGCTTTTCCGGATGTGGAGGGATGTATGGTCACCATTTACACCACCCCTACCTGACCGCACTGCCGGAACGCCAAGCGCTACCTGCAAGAACGCAAGGTGCCGTTTCACGAAGTCGACGTCACCAAATCGGAGGCAGGTCTGAAGGCGCTGATGCGCAAATCCGGCCAGACCGGCGTGCCGGTCATCGATGTTAACGGCAAAATCATTATCGGGTTTGACCGCGCCAAGCTGGATCGGGCGCTGGGATTGCGATCCATGTAGCGGATTTACGTCACCACAGGGGGTGGCGGAGCCATCCGGGCCAGGGCCACGGCCGCCAGCGCGGTCAGGGGAGCCGTCAGTTCCAGTCCGAGCAGAAGGCCAGACCACCCGGGTCGGAGGCCGGCCAGGGCTGCCGCTCCCGCCACTCCCAGCATTCTCCCCGCGTTGAGCCAAAACTCCTTTTGCGCCGTGAGCGAGCCGGAGGCACGGGGATAGAGCGACACCACGTCCAACGTGCAGGCCTCCAGGGGGACTTTCTGCCACGTCTGCGCGAAAGCGGTGACCATCACCCACAGGAACAGCACCCAGGGTTGGGCGTGCCAGGCCAAGGCGGCGGTGCTGGCCACCCAGGCGGCGGAGGCCCACCCCATCATGGGGCGCCGGGAGGTCGGCCCGCTGAGTTTGCCCACCCAAGCGAATCCGGCCCAGGACACCCCCGCGCCCAGGCTGCTCAGGACCCCTACCCACCACGCGGAGCGGGTCCATTCGAACAGCAAAAGCCCGGGCAGCGCCATCCAGATCCCTTCATAGGCCCCGCGCAGGCCATGGGCCCACAACAAGGGGCGGAACCGGGAGGGAAAGGCCAAGTCCTCGGCGACCCGGTGGGACCGGGAATCGGGAAGGCGAAGAGCCATCCAGGCGGTGGTCAACAGCAGGATCGCCGAGACCAGAAAGGCCGCCGCGTAACCTTGCGGAGGTGCCACCCAGGAGATGACGAGCGCCCCCAACGGCGGCCCCACCAACCCGGCCACCGTCTCCCAGGCCCCGAGCGCGGCGTTGAACCGGTCGCGGCGGTCGGGGGCTACCAGGTCCACGGCTGCGACGTAAAGCCCCTGCCAATACAGGCCGAACCCCACGCCGACCATCATCCCTGCCCCCCACAAGGCCGGTCGCATCAGCTGCGGCAGGCTCACCATCCCTAACAGGAAGAGCCCGAGCGCTGTGGCCCCCAAGGCCATCCAGCTGGCTGGCGGCGCCGCCCGGCGTCTAGCCGCGGCAAAGGTCAACGCCATGGCCAGGAACTGCAGGGCCACGAAGGAGAGCAGAACCGGATTGGGGATGGCGTGCAACCATAGATAGGGGACCACGTAAGCATCCGAGATCGCCCAGCCGACGTTGAGCAGGGCGGTCAGCAGAAATAGACGGCGCTCCGCCTCGATCATGAGCCATCCCCCTGCTCTTCCCATCATACCCTTATGGGTATATAATAGATGGGTCAAGGACGCCCGTCAAATCGAATGCATCGTCTGGACACCGCGAGGACGGGGAAGGGGTACACCATGGAAGAGCGACAAGTCTACTGGAAAGAAGATGAGCTCAAGCACCGCCTGCGCCGAATCGAAGGGCAGATTCGCGGCATCGGAGCCATGATCGACCGACAGGAGAGCTGCCACGCCATCTTAATGCAGGTGGCGGCGGTGCGGGGCGCACTGGATAAGATCGCCCGCATCATCGAAGCCTGCAGCGTCGCCGAGGGAATCTTGGAGTTGGAAGGGCCCGAGCTCAGCGACCGCCAACGCATCCAAGCCGTTTTGGCCAAGGTGGTGGAGGGCAAGGAGCCGCCGACCTCGTGAGCCGGCAAAGACGGTCGGCGACTCCTCTGCGGCCGTCGCTATTGATAGCGGGCCACCAGGCGCACCGCCTGGGCGATCTTCTCTGGGGTCACCGCCACCACCGCTTCTTGGGGCCGACTGAACGGGATCGGCACATCCGGCAAGGTGACGCGCTGGATCGGTCCTTTCAGGTCCCCCCAGCAGCGCTCCTGCACGCGGGCGACGACTTCAGCCGCCACGCCGCAACTGCGGATGGTCTCGTCTGCCACCACCAGGCGCCCGGTCTTTCGCACCGACTGCACGATGGTCTCCTCGTCGAAGGGAACCAAGGTGCGAGGGTCGATGACCTCGACTGAGATGGAGTCGCTGGCCTCCACTTGTTCGGCCGCCCGCACCGCCCGTTCGACTACCGCCAAGGTCGCCACCACCGTCACGTCTCGGCCAGAGCGGACCACTCGGGCCTGTCCAAACGGGATCGGCTCCACGTGCGCGGGCACTTCCGCCGTCATGCCCATCAACAGTTGGTGATCCATGAACACGGTCGGGTTGGGTGAAGCCACCGCGGTTTTCCACAGGCCGGCCGCATCCTCGGGCGACGCCGGCAAAACGATCTCCAGCCCAGGCGAGTTCCATAACTCCGCGGACAGGCAGCGGTTGTGCTGGGCCGCCTCCCCCGGCAAGACGCCTTGCATGGCGTGGAAAATCACCGGGCAACGGGTCTTGCCGTCGGTCATGTAGTGCACGTTGGCGGCTTCGTTCACCACCTGGGCGATTCCTTGATAGAGAAAACTGGCCGACAACACGTCGATCACCGGGCGAAGTCCGGCGATTGCCGCTCCCACGCCAATCCCGCAGAGCGCAATTTCCGAAATCGGGGCGGGATAGATGCGGTCGCGAAAGCGGGCGTAAAAGGGGGCAAAGCTCTTGGCGTGTGGGGACAGCCCTCCAAAGGCGGCCGGGATGAAGATCAGGTTGGGCTCGGCCTCGCAAGTGTCGAGTAAACTTTGGCACAGCGCCTCGGCATAGGTCATCGTAGGCATCTTCGTCCTCCCCTGTCTGAAAACCCGGTTCAACGATCCGCAAACACGTGGGCAAGGGTCTGGGCCGCGGGGGCATCCTCTTGGGCCAGGGCTTCCTCTACCACCGTCGCCACTTCCCCCTTAACCTCTTGGTCTAATTGGCTGAGGCCCTCCGGGTCCAATTGTCCGGCTGCGGCCAGGCGCTGGCCGAGGAGCACGATGGGGTCGCTGGAAGCCGTCCACTCCCGCACCTCCTCCGGTGCGCCTGCCGGCTCCCAAACCCAGCGGACGTCAAACGGGCCGCCGGTCTGAGCGGGCCACAGGCCGTAGCTACCAGGCCAACGCGAGGTGCGCGCCTCCACAAACTGCGGGCCGTCTCCCTGGCGGCAGCGAGCTGCCAACTCGGTGACCAGCTGGCGCACCGCCTCGTAATCGGTGCCGTCGACCACGTGACCAGGAATCCCAAACGGAGCCACCACATCGGTCAGGGAACGGGCCGCGTGGGTCGAGGAGGGATACTGTCCCATCGCCCGATAGGGAGCCGGCACGCTGTTGTTCTCGCACAGGTACAACACCGGCAGCTTCCACATCGCCGACAAGTTCATGGTCTCGTAAAAGGCCCCTTCCTCGACCGCGCCGTCTCCGAACCAGCACACCACCAGCTGGTCCGTCCCTTTCCGTTTGATCGCCAAGGCGGTTCCCGCCGCCTGGGGAATGTTGCCCGCCACCAGCGCCGAAGTGACTGGCACCAGCCCTTCCGGCCACGCGGCGTGGTAGCTTCCTCCGCGCCCGCCTACCAGCCCTCCGACTTTGCCCAGGATCTCCGCCATCAAGCCGGTGGGGTCGGCCCCCCGGGCCAGAAGATGCCCGTGGTTGCGGTGGGTGGTGTACATGTAGTCGGTCGGAGGAATCGCATCCAACGCCCCTAAGGCGGTGGCCTCCTGCCCGATGTAAACGTGATAATGCCCTTCAAAGTCCCCCCGTTCAAAGAGCGCGATCACCGCCTCCTCAAATCGACGCATAAACAACATCCGCCGCAAGACCTCTCGCAGTGCGCTCACCCTGCTACCTCCCTTCTTGTTCTGCCAAAACATGCCATTACCTATTGTACATCATCCGTGAATGATCTGGACTTGCTAAGCCCAGCAGCGCCCGGGCATAACGGTCGGACCACCGGATCGTCTGAATGGCAATCCCCCTGCCATGCAAAAGGGCATTGGCCCTGCCAATGCCCAACCGCTTCCGAAATCTAGAGCCCAAAGCCCGGCTCCCGCCTCTGCAAGCCGCCCAACCCCCCAGAGCAGCCGCCTTTTGGCTCAGAGCCGCTGTGCCGTTCTAAACCCCCGAGCGCGCCTGGGGCGCACACCTGGTTACGAGCGTTCTGGAGTCCAATGCACCAGCGCCGAGCGCCGCGACGAGGGCCAGCGCTTGGCCTCTTCGGCCAGCTGGCGAAAAATCGCCGCCGCCTCGGGGCTTTCCTCGGCAATCCCCATCCGCGCCAGCCAAAGCCGCATGCCCTCTGGCTCCTCCCAGGGCGGCCGATGATCCTCCTCCACCATCTCCACGGCGGGAGCGGGAACTCCGGCCTCCAAGATCCGAGGCCACAGCTGGTCGAAGAGGGGCGGCCGATGGTGCACGGGCCGCCCGGTCAGGCGGGCCATGATCTCCGGCATCGGCATGGGGTCAACGTGCAGGGCTAAGACCACTTGCCGGGTGGCAAGCCGGTCTAGCGCCCGAACGAAGGCCACCGGATCCTCCGCCAGCTGGAGCACGTAGCTGGCCAGCGCCACCTCCACCGGAGGCACCGGGGCTCCTGGCCACTCCTCGCCCACCACCTCCACCTGGCCGGTTACCTCCGACTCCTCGAGATGTCGACGTAGGCGCTCGCGCATCTCCTCGGCCGGCTCCACCGCCCACACGCGGCAGCCATGGCGGGCCAGGGGGATCGCAAATCGCCCCACCCCCGCCCCGATGTCGGCCACCGTGCGCTCCGGCCCAAGGTGCCGCACCACCAACTGGAACAACGGCGTGCGCTCGGCCCCGCCGCGCCGATAGGCGGCTGTCAACCCCTCCGCCATCCACCCGATCCGCGAGGCGTTGGGGGAAAATTCGCCTCCCGTAGGTGCCTCCATGGTCTTCCCTCCCTATCTGGCGTCGCTTGGACGTCCCTCGCCCCGACTGCCGGACCGGGGCCAACCGCTGCAGGGCGTCAAGGCGCCGCCACGAAAACGTCTGGCCGGGAGACCAAGGCCTCCCGAGCCCCCTCCACAAACGGCACCCCCTCCGGCAGAACCAACGAGGCCGCCCGCACCCGCTGGCTTTCCGGGCGCAGGCCGGGCAGATTCTCATCGCCTTGGGCCAGTTGGCGCGCGGCCTTGAGCATCAGGCGGCGAGCCGCGATGATGCCGGCGTCGGAAGTACCTAGGCGCTCGCGGCTGCGGTCTACGATGGGGCCCTGACTTTCTTGCAACGCTTGATCCTCTGCCGCCACCCCCTTGATCCCGCTAAAGGAGAGGCCGCTGGCCTGCCGCTCGCGGTCGATGAGGTAGTCGTTGTCGCGATTTTGGACCGGTCGCAAGGTACCGGGGATCAAATCCATGTGAATTCCGTAACCGCCCTTCAGGGTGTTGAGCTCCTCCTCGCTCAAAGGACGCAGGGGGTGCCAGTCGATGCTCCACGTCCAACAATGTTCGTCATCCATCGGAACCCAGGCGTGACCGCCCCGCGGCGCGTCGGCGAAAGGCGGTACCATGGTGTACCACGGCATCAAGAATTGGGTGATCCGCCAATAGACCTGACCCGGACCGGCCTGGCGCCGAGCCGCGATCAAGAGCCCGTGTTCCACCGGTTCCACCTCAAACCGGGGGGCGGTGTCCCGTAGTAAAAAGTCGTTGCTCAAGCTGGAGGACGGCACGTTCAGCCCGTGCAGGTCGCCTCGGTGGAGAAACGAGACATGGCTGGAATCGATTCCGCCCTCCAGGGCCTGAAAGTAGTTGCACTCTTGGATGCGCCGGGTGATGTAGCGATGTTCGGGGGGGACCAAGGCCCATTCCAGCTCCGGCAAGGGGGGCCTCTTTTCTGGTGGTCCCATGTACGTCCACACCACGCCCCCGCGTTCTTCACAAGGGTAGGCGGTGAGGCGAACCTTGTCTTTGAAATTGCTCTCCGGAGGCTCAGAGGGCATATCCAGGCACCGACCGTGGCGGTCAAATTTCCACCCGTGGTAGACGCACCTGAGCCCGCCTTCCTCGTTGCGCCCGAAGTACAGGGAGGCCAACCGGTGCGGGCAGGCTTCTTCGACCAGCCCCACCTTGCCCTCGCTGTCGCGAAACGCCACCAGCCGCTCTCCCAACAGGGTCAACCGGACCGGCGGGCCATCTGGTCTCGGCAATTCGCTGGATAGCAAGGCCGGGATCCAGTATCGGCGCAAGAGGGTTCCCATCAGCGTGCCGGGTCCGGTGCGGGTCAATATCTCGTTGTCTTCGACCGAAAGCATGGTTCACGTCCTTCCTGGGCAACACTCGCCTCTTGCATCGCGTGGTCACCTGGCGCAAGTCCTGCCCATTTTGCTGAGTTTCCTTTATTCTAACGAGAGAGTGGCCCGTTCGGAGACGCAATCTTTTCCTACGCCCATGCGTTGGATGCATGAGGGGCCTGCTCGCTCCAATCCCGGCGCCCAGATCGGCGTCTGTTATCCTAGAGACCAGGATGGGGGAGAGATCCAAATGACCATCGATCAGCTCCAGGCCTTTGTGGTGGCGGTACGGGAAGGGACGATCACCCGGGCGGCGCGGTACCTCTTCGTGGAACAGTCCTCCCTCTCCCGGCGCATTCAAAGCCTGGAAGCCGAACTGGGTTGCCAGCTCTTGCAACGCAGGGGACAAGGAGTGGTCCTCACCGAAAAAGGCCAACTCTTCCTTCCCTATGCGCAAGACATCGTGTTGCGCGCTGAAGAGGCGCGCCGGTTGGTCGGGTCAAAACCGGGCGTGTTTGCCAGCACCTTGGTGGTGGGCGCCACCCCCTCCTTGGCGACTTACGTGTTGCCGCGCTGGCTGAGGGAGTACGCCCAACGCACGCCCAAAGCCCCCCGGATCACCGTGCGCACCGGGGTCTCCACCCTGCGCCACCTGCTTGAGGACGGCCAAGTCGACCTGGTGCTCTCGCGCTCGGTGTGGCACGGCCCGAACTGGACCTCGGAGTCCCTGACCCAAGAGCCGCTGGCCTTGGTGGCGCGTCCCGGTCATCCGTTGGCCGTACCTGCCCGCCCGTTGAGTCCGGAGGAACTCTCTTCGCAGTCCTTTATCTGTTCCGAGTTCTTCTCCCAGTATTGGCAGGACATCGAACGCTATCTGGGACAGTTCGGGCTCCGACTGTCGGTGGCGATGGATGTCGACCACTGCGACATGGTCAAAGAGATGGTGGCCCACTCGGACTACCTGGCCTTCCTCCCTTATAGCGCAGCCGCGCCAGACCTCGAGGCAGGCCGGTTGGTCAGCCTGACTTTGGAAGGACATCCATTCCCACCCTGCGCCGCCTACGTCATCTACTCTCCCTCGCGCAACCACCCGGAGCGAGAGCGATTCTTAAATTATCTGCGTGGTCTGCCAACTGCATCCCTCCTCCCCTCAGAGTCCCCGCCCCAGAGAAAGGAGTGTTTGGACCTCCCATGATCGTCGATCTCCATCACCACTGGATGCCGCGGCGCCACTACGAGGAGCTGGAACGATACCTTGGCCCGGAATTTCGAGTGGAGCGCCACGGAGAGCGCGCTTACGTCTTCCGAGGGGAGGAGCAATACTTCATGCCCACCCCCACCTATTTCCACCTGTCCCAGCAGATTGCCGACATGGACGCCGCCGGGGTGGACATGGCGGTCCTACACGTCGGATTGTGGCAGGACTGGAACACCTCCGTCACCTTTGCCCGCGAGATCAACGAGGAATTGGCGGCCGTACAACAGCAATATCCCCACCGTTTTGTCGGCCTGGTGCATCCACCCGTCCACGACCCGGAGGCCGGCGCCGCGGAAGTGGAACGGGGGATCCGCGAACTCGGCTTGCGGGGCGTGGCCTTAAACGCGCACTTCCGGGGCTTGGCGCTGGACCACCGCCACTTTTGGCCGATCTTCGCCGCCGCCGACCGTCTGGACGTGCCGATCGTGGTCCATCCGGCCTCCGTTCCGCCGCATACCGAATGGATGGCCGATTACCAACTGAGCAACGGGCTTGGCCGTGCCCTCGACCTGACGGTGGTCACCGTTCGCCTGTTTTATAGCGGCGTTTTCGAGGCCTTTCCCCGACTGCGATTTAGCATGTCCCACCTTGGAGGCGCCTTCTTTGCCCTAAAAAATCGGGTGGCCCCGCAATTTTTTGCCCGCACCCTGCCCGCACCGGGAAAGCGAGCGGAGTTGCCGGCGGCCGATTTTGATCGCGACCGGTCGCGCATTTACTTCGACACCGCCCCCGCCCTGTGGTCCTCGGACGAACTGATCTTGGCCGCCAAGACGGTGGGAGCTGAGCAGATCGTCTTTGGCAGCGACTATCCGATCGGACCGCGGTGGATGCAGGACGCCCACGAGCGCCTGCGAAGCCTGCGCCCAGAGGTGGGATTGGACCCCCATCGCCTGGGAGCCAACGCCGAGCGCCTGTTCGGAAGGCCATTGCGATAACCCCAAGGCGCCCATTTGTCAGGGCGCGGCCGGACCGGTCGCGCCCTTTGACTCCATTCCCTTCCAGCGCTATAAGATAACCGGAAGTATGATCGGGGCCAGGGGGGGAACCCTTGGATAGGGTTCTACCTCATCGTCGCTCCGGAATAAAGAGAAGGGGGAGTGAGCCACGACATGCGCATAGCGGAGATCCACTGGGCGTTTGCCCCCACCATTGGAGGGGTAGAAACCCACCTGGCGATTTTGGGCCCGGCTTTGGTAGCCAAAGGTCACTCCGTTGTTCTCCTAACCGGACAGCCGTCGGGGACCCCTACCCGTTCCGAGTATTCCGGAATGACCGTGGTGCGAACGCCTTGGTTGGACCTCAATCAAATGTCAGAAGTCCGGTTCCGGCGCTCGGAAGAGGCGGTCAGACGCACCCTCGTAACCTTCTTGGAGGAAGTGGACCCCGACGTCATCCATGTGCACAACCTCCACTACTTTTCTCCCATTCCCTTGCGGGCAATATCCGATTGGGCGGCCCAGCGAGACATTCCGGTGGTGCTCACCGCCCACAACACCTGGGATGATCGGCTGTTCCGGGAGGTTACCCCTTTGGCCGCGGAGCTAGACCACGTGATCGCGGTAAGCCACTTTATCCGTCAAGATTTGATCCGCCTGGGCTATCCCGGCGACCGGATCAGCGTCGTGCACCACGGGGTGGCCCCGGAATGGTTAACGGCGCCCCCGGACCCGAGCTATCCGCACCCCAACATGGCGGGAAGGCCGGTGATCTTCCACCCGGCCCGGATGGGGTTTGGCAAAGGTTCCCACGTGGTGGTCGAGGCGTTTGCGAAAGTGCATGAGCGCATCCCGGAGGCGTTCTTGGTCTTGGCCGGCACCAACAAGACGGTGGACTGGGGCCATTCCCAGCCAAGCCAGGTCACGGAGCTGTTCGAACGCATCCGCGAGCTCGGCCTGGAAGAGAGCGTCGGCGTTGACACCTACTCCTGGGAGAGCATGCGCGGGTTGTACGACGCCTCCTCGGTGGTGGTCTATCCCTCGGTGGCCCCCGAGCCATTTGGGATCGTGGTGATCGAGGCGATGGCGCGAGGTCGTCCGGTGGTGATCAGCTCGAGCGGAGGCATGCCCGAACTGGTGGTGCCCAACGTCAGCGGTCTGGTGGTGCGTCCGGGTTCGGTGGAGGACCTTCAAGAAGCCCTGATCCAGCTGTTGACGGATGGGGAGCTCCGGCGTCGATTGGCCGAAGCCGCGCGCCAACGGGTGCGGTCCCACTTCACGGCCGAGGCGATGGTGGACAACACCGAGCAGATCCTAGCCCAAACCGAATTGGAGAGATCTCGCCGTCGTGGACGTTCGTTCGCGCTATGAGGCTTCGCGCTATCACCCGGCGCACCACCGTTATGTATCGGCCGACCGTCCGGAGGTGGTCCTCAAAAACGGCGAGTTGTTCTACGTCCAACACGAGCGCCAGGGGCACTCGGGGGCCGGCTTATACTACCGAGACACCCGCTTTTGGCAACTAATTGGATGGCGCCTGGGCGAGGACATCCCGGTCTTGCTCTCCGCCAGCGTCTACGATGGCTCGCGGGCGCAAATCGATATGACCAATCCGGAGATGGTGGTAGGGGGACAGGTTCTGCCGGCCCATCACCTCCACCTTCGCGCCACCATCTTAATCGCCGATCGCCTGTATTACCGGCTACGAATCACCAATTTCTCTCCGTTTACCGTCCCTATCGTCCTCCGTGCGGAATTCGCGGCGGACTTTCGGGATATCTTCGAGATTCGCGGCGCCGTGCGCCCCCATCGCGGAGAGCTCAGCCCTCCGGCCCTGGGAGCGGACCGGTTGCGCTTCCGCTACCGGGGCCTCGACGGCCTGTTGCGGGAAACCGAGCTCATCGCCGACCCCGCTCCGGAGGCCTGGGATGTCCAGGACCCGGAGCGGGGGAGCCTCTCTTGGCGGCTGGAGCTCTTTCCCCACGTCAAGGTCTATCGCTGTATGGCGGTGGCGGTGCGGGCGGGGGACGAGTCGCCCTCCGTGGATTGGCCGGAGACCCGGTTAAATCGCGTCTTTGCCGGGGTGGCGTTGCGCCAGGCTCGAGCCAACCGGTCGTGGATCGACCAATGCACCCGGATTGAGACCGACAACGCGATCTACAACGCAATGTTGCGCCAAGCCACCTTAGACATGCGCGCGCTGCTCACCACCTACCCCGGGGAGGGCCAGATCATCGAAGCCGGGATCCCCTGGTACGTCGCACCGTTCGGCCGCGACGCCTGCATCACCGGCATCGAGACCCTCCTGTTAAACCCGGACATCGCCCGCGACAGTTTGGCTTTTTTGGCACGCTTCCAAGGCTCGGCGATCAACCCCTGGCGCGACGAGGAGCCGGGCAAGATCCTCCACGAGCTGCGCCGAGGTGAGATGGCCCGCTGCGGCGAGATCCCGCACACCCCGTACTACGGCTCGGTAGACAGCACGCTGTGGTGGATCATTGCGCTGTACGAAACCTGGCAGTACACGCAGGATCGCGCATGGTTATTGCGCTTTGAGGAACCGCTTCGGCGCGCCTATCGCTGGATTTTGAGCTATGGCGACCGGGATGGCGACGGGCTGATTGAGTACGCCCGCCAGTCGCCGCGAGGCCTGTTCAACCAAGGCTGGAAGGATTCCGAAGATGCCGTGCTCGACGAAAACGGGCGACCGCTTACGCCCCCCATCGCCCTGGTGGAGGTCCAGGGCTATGCCTACTATGCCCTGCAAGCCGCCTCCAGCCTGTTCTCGGTCCTCGGCGATTGGGCGCGGGCGGTGGCCGCCAAAGAGGCGGCCCGTCAACTCCAGGCCCAGTTCCAGCGCTATTTCTGGATCCCCCGCACCCAGAGCTGGGTTTACGCGCTGGACGCGGCCAAACGGCCGGTGACGGTGGCCACCTCCAACTGGGGCCATTTGCTCTTCACCGGAATATTGCACCCCGAGCAGGTCGCGCCTTTGATTCGGCGGCTGATGCGGCCGGATTTGGCCGGAGGCTTTGGCATCCGCACCCTCTCCACCGAGGCCCCCTACTTCAACCCCATCAGCTACCACAACGGGACGGTTTGGCCACACGACAACGCCATCATTGCCTGGGGAATGAAAGCGGTGGGAGCTCGCCACGCCCTGGCCGTGCTGGGCCAACAGCTTTATGAAGCGGCCAACTACTTCGAGGCCGGTCGCCTTCCCGAGTTGTACTGCGGTTTCCACCGCCAGGCGGGCAGTGGCCCGGTCCACTATCCCGTGGCTTGCGACCCTCAGGCTTGGTCGGCCGCGGTCCCGTTTTTCTTTTTGCGCCTGTTCCTGGGCATATTCGTACGCGAAAACACCATCTTTATCTCCCAGCCAATGCTTCCCCCCTGGACGCAACGGGTGCTGTTGCAAAACCTGCGCATCGCGGGATCCCGACTCAGTTTGGAGTTCGTCCAGAGCGACGCCGCGGTCAGCGTCAACGTGATCGAGCGCGAAGGAGACGCCGGGTTGGTGATCGAACCATAAAGCCACCGGGGCAGCCGCTCGGCTGCCCCGGCCTGACCCAAAGAGGCACCACTATTTCTGGGGGACGCCTCCCGGACCCGAGACCGGTATCCAGGCATCCTTCGCCGGATCCCACTGCACCATGTAGACGTCGTTCAGACTTAAGCCGCGGTGGTCGTCCGGGGTGAAGTTGTAGATCCCATTGACCCCAGGCCAGTTCTGCAGGTGTTCTAGAGCGTCCCGCAGTTGGGTGGCATTGGCGTTAAGCCCTTTGGTGCGCAGGAGCTGGATGAAGATCTCGGCCGGATCCCAAGACAGGGTCTCCCCGATGTCCGGCTTGACCGGCTTGCCGTCGACCGTCATGTCCTGGAAGGCGGCATCGAAGGCTTGTACGGCCTGCTTAACCGGACCGGAGAGCTGATCCACCGGCAGCGCCCACGGGCCTGCTCCAAAGTAGAGCTGCTTGGGCAAGAATTGGGCCCAAAGATGCATCTGGGTGTAGGTCTGGTTGCCGTTGGTAGTCACCACCGGCACATTCTCCAGCGGGCTTTGGGCCATGTCCTTAAACACGACCTCGGCCGGGCTGCCGGTGCTCCAAACGATGACCGCCTGCGGGTTGGTGGCCACCATGTTCTCGATCTGGCTGGAGACGTTGACCGCGTTGTCGTCAAAGGTCTGATGGGTCAAGAGCTTGAAGTCCTTGTATTGGGGTTGGGAGAGCACCCATTGGATCTGGTCCCAGCCGTCCTGGCCACTGGCGTCGAGCGAGGTGATGGCGGCAATCCGGGTCCATCCCTTGGCCTTGAAGAAGTTAAACGCGGCCTGGATCAGGTCGCGGGTCGAATGCGAAGTGGAAAAGGCGTAATTGCTGGCCCCGCTGGGATGCACCCCGGGCGTCAAGGCGTAGGTGAGCGGACCGTTCTTGACCAGGGCGTCGACCGCCGCCGCGGTGGCGGTTACGCTGCCGTTAAGCAGGAGCGGCACCTGCTGTTGCACCAAGGGACTGGCCAGCTGCACGGCCACCTTGGGGGAGCTTTCATTGTCAAGAATCTTAAACTCAATCGGGCGCCCGTCGATCCCACCTTGCGCGTTGACCTGCTTTTGCAGGGCCAACAGCGCCGCCTGTTCCTCTTTGCCCAGGAAGGATGCGCCACCCGTTAAGGATAATTCCGCGTAAATCACGTACGGCTGCTTAGCGGCGGCACTGGCGGCCTGGGAAGGGGCCGTGGAAGGCGAGGACGGCTTGGAGGCCGGCGCCGCTCCGCAACCGGCAACTCCGGCCAACAGAACGCTTGCGGCCAACCCGCCCAGCCAGCGGCGTTGTGCAAACCAAGACATGGACATATGACCTCCTCTGTTTGCAGTTACCATGTTGACTCTCTCGGCAGTTCCTGCGACAGTGGGGCGCCAGGCCCGCTGCCTGCCGAAAACCGCTATCCGGACCGCAATCTTTGATTCCCGCTTCGATTCTCCTCCGCATTCTGCTCGAAATCGGCCGATGCCGGTGCGGCATTTCAATCATACGATATTTTTTCTGCTCGGCAATGCCTGTACAGCGATTGGGAATACTTCGCATCCGGCTGTGCCGACTGTATGACACCCTGCCGGTTTGATACGCTTAAGACATCCTAGTGGAGAAAGGAGCATGGCAATGGCCAAGATCGCGTTTTGGATTACCGCGGGCCCGGAGCTGGCCGACAAGGCGCTTGCCAACTTGGTGATGGCCGAGCGCCTGAAGAAAAATCGGGGACAGGAAGTCGAAGTCTACTTTTTTGGGCCCGGGGTGAAGCTGGCTGGAGAAGCCCAAGGCAAGGTCCGCGAAGCCATCGACGCCTTAAAAGCTGCCGAGGTGCCGCTCCGAGCCTGCCCCGCCATCGCCGACCAATACGGGGTCACCGCGCGGATGAGCGAAGACGGCATCGTGATGGAACCCGCCGGCCAGGTACTGGTCCGGCTGGTGGAAGAGGGTTACGAAGTGGTAGGCGTCTGAGTCCTACCCAAGCAGCCTAGTGCCCCGAGGGATACCCTCGGGGCACTTTTTTGGTCGGGGACGCTTCTGACATTCTCTGCATAAACTGGCAAAAAACCTCAGCCTAGAGGAGGCCATCTTCATGATCCGAGCAGTAGGCCATCAAGTCAAATGGCGTGGCAGCGGCTTCCGACAGGTCTCGTCCCACCCCGCGTTCAAAGCCTTGGAGGCAGAACTGGTATTGAAACCCAAAGACCCCGAACGCGCCATCGAGCAGGTGATCGCCCATGGCCCTTACTCCGTGGCCGAGTTCCACCGGCGGCACGGTCCGCCACCAGAGGTGACGGCCGACTTCATCCGTTACTTAAGCCGCCGGGGGTTGGAGGTGCGCCAAGAAGGGCTGAGCCTGTTACTCCGCGGAAGCCTGCGCCAATATGCAGAGACCTTCAACGTGTCGTTCTTCGTCCAGGACAACAAAAAGGCTCGGCGCTACGTGTTGGCCCGCGACCCGGAGTTTCCCGAGTCCCTGCATCCCTGGGTGGCCGGGGTGGTCGGGCTGGAGAACCTTTCCAGGGCCCGCCCTTTCCTGCGCACTCCGGTCCAAAAAGACCAAGCACCCAACCAAGGACAGGGCTACTGGCCGGCTGACATCCTCAACGCCTACCGGTTCCCCCCGAACCTAGACGGCAGCGGGGTGACGGTGGGAATCTTGGAGTTCTCAAATGGCTACAACCCGGAGGACCTCGCAGCCTTTTGGGCGATGGCGGACGTGACCGATCCTAAGTTGACCTTTGTCTCCGTCGATGGCACCCCAAACGACAACGGACAAAATCCCTGGGATGCCGAAGCCACCTTAGACGTGGAATGGGTAGGCGCCTTGGCGCCGGGGGCCCAGATCATCGTCTTTGAGGCAGCCGCCGGCTTCACCGATGCCGCCTTTGGCCTCTCCCTGCTCAAGGCGCTGCGAGCGGCCCTCCACGCCAGCCAAAATCGCCCCCAGATCCTGTCGATCAGCTACGGCGATGGGGAGACCCGGTTCCCCAAGGCCACCATGGAAGCCTGGAGCGCCCTCTTCTTCGAAGGGGCCATGACCGGCGTCACCACCTTGGTGGCATCAGGAGACAGCGGCGCCTACGGGCTGCAGGAGATCGGGCGGCCGGTTCCCCACGTCGATGCGCCCGCCAACTGTCCGTGGGTGGTGGCGGTGGGTGGCACCCACCTCGACTTGGGGGCCGGTGACACCAGAGCCCAGGAAACGGGTTGGACGGATACCAACAACAACGGGGCCTCCGGCGGGGGGATCAGCCAGGTGTTTATGGTGCCTCCATACCAGTCCGGGCTTCACCTGCCGTTAAAACCCGGGATGCGGGCGGGACGCGGGGTGCCCGACGTGGCGGCCAACGCCGACCCTGACAGCGGATACGCCATCGTCTTTCAAGGTCAGATCGGGCCCGTCGGAGGCACCTCGGTGGCAGCCCCGGTCTGGGCGGCTCTTCTCGCGCGCATCACCCAAGGCCGCTTTCTACGCGGCTTACCGGCTCTGGGCTATCTCCACCCGTCCTTGTACACCGCTTCGGCGGAAAAGGCCTTGCACGACATCTTGGTGGGAAATAACAACTACTTTGGGGTGGAAGGCTACCAGTGCGGTCCCGGTTGGGATGCCGTCACCGGGTGGGGAACCCCAGATGGCCAGGCGCTCTACGCCTACCTCGTGGGAGTTCCCCCTTACCAAAGCGCGTCCGCACCGCCGCCATCACCTGCAACGACGCCAGCGGAAGCAGAGCCGCCCGCGATCGCTACAGCCCAAGCGCCCGAGCAATCTTTGCCGGGTTAAAGCCAATGATGACCTCGCGACTCTCGCCGTTCTCAATGACCGTGGTAGGAGTCCCCATCGACCCGAGCTGGATGAGTTCCCGCTGCCACTCGAAGTTCTGTCTGATGTCCCGCTCTTCGTAGGCGATGCCTTGCTGGGAAAGCCACGCTTTCTCCTGATTGCAAGGCCCTCACCCGACTTGGGTGTACACGATGACACGCGGCACTGGACCCCTCTCCTTTCATGCTGAGCGAATCGCCTCCAGCATATCTTGGAAAGGGTTCGGTGCCAATCTTGCATGCAACAGACGCATAGTCAGAGAGGGCTGTGGAATTCGTAGGCCTTGCCGGTGATCCTGGGGGCGCCACCTGTCCATGGCCCAAAGCAACCTGGACGGTCCACCCGCACCGTCTGTTCGTGACGGCTTGGCCGGTGGCCCCCGCTCGCCCCGGCCTGCGCGCCTATGGAATGACGGGGGTTGACGGCCCCAAACAGGCGTTCAAACAGACGAGGGTCAAACCGCCAAAGACCATCAAGCCTGGCTCCCCCCGGTAGCGACGTGCGACCCATGAGGCCCAGAGAGGCTCCCGAACCCCTGTGGCGAATCCCGCCTGCGAAGCTTCTGATACCCTCTGGGCCTGGGCAGGGACCGATATCCCCGTAGACCGCCTTCCCTCGGCGCCTTCACCGCCCGGATGTGGTCGGTGGGCTATTCCCGCCCAACTGTCCCATGAATCCGCCCGCCACCTGGATCCCCTGCAGATGGGCAACGCATCCTGCCCTCGACGCGCCGGTACGCCGCGTCGCAACCGATTGTTGTCCCCGATGGCGGTCATCGGATCTGGCGATTGCTTGGCATCCCCGTAAACCGACACAATCGAATCAGCCAATCGATAGAACTCTCCGTGAAGTGGGAAAGGGGTGACTCCATGGGCGCATCGCCGCCCCGGGGATGGGGGCTTTTGGTGCTGTTAACCCTGATGTACGGGTTCGTGGGTTTAAACCGCGTCAGCATTGCGTATGTATTTCCGTTGATCATCCC
>JAIMAE010000041.1 GCA_023512105.1 Bacillota bacterium
CAAGCGTTAGAAGAAAGCCTTTCCCCGGTGATTGAGAAGCTGGAGCAGGACGGCATCTTCACCGAGTTGTCGTTGGTATTAAAGAGCCCGGAAGAATTGGAGGCAGGGTTCCCTCTGCTGTTGGACATGGTGGACGATGCCAAGATCCTGTACGACCCCGAGCAGCTGTTGGCCAATCGGCTTCAAGTGGTGCGGCAGAAGCTGGAGCGGGCGGGGGCCAAGCGGATCTGGCGTGCCAACAGCTGGCATTGGGATGTGAAGGGAGGGCGCTTTCAGCCGTGACCTCTTTTCGCGATTTGGCCTCCAGCTACCTAACCAAGGCTCGGGTTCGCCGCAAGGCGCTCGAGGTCTACCTGGCCGATCAAGACTTCTCGGATGTGGTGCGCGAAGCCCAAGAGATTGTCGAGCTTACCACCAAGGCGATTCTTCGCGCGATTGGCGTGGAGCCGCCGAAACGACATCATGTGGGAGACTTGATTGCCGAATACCAAGACCGGCTTCCTGAAGGGCGTTGGGCCGAGTTGGTCAAGGCTTCCAAGTGGCTCCGCAAGGAACGGGAACTTGCCTTCTACGGAGACGTGGATTTCATCCCCACGGACGAGTACACCGAGGAAGACGCTAGCCGCGCCATCCAAGCCGCTGACCTCGCGATCGAGCTTGCGGCGCGGGTGCTGGGGAAGTCCGGAAGCGACATTCAGTCGCCCTGAGAACGGACGCATTTGGTGGGAGATAACGAACCCGGCATCTGGGGTGATTGGCAACCTCGTTCGGTTTCCCTCCGACAGCTGGGTTACCAGCGATGGTTACGAAGGCGGTGACTCCCACACCCCGGTGTAGTTCGTTCACGGTATCCCTCTGACCGCCCCATCTAGCGGGTGAGAATTGCCACCGCGGGGCCTAGGCAAGAGAATTCCCGTAGGATACCTCGAATCCCGCCTCGCTGGACCAGCATGGCCAGTCCCAAATAGCGTGCGCATCCTCCAGGGGTGTTGGGAGTTTCCGCTTTCAGGGAATCGGCATGGCATCAGCATTGTTCTGGTCGAGGTACTACTCGGCGCGGGTGTGGAGTTCGGCTACTGCGGCTGCCCGCATGGCTCCCAGGAGCTGCGTGGTCCGTTTGGCCAACAACCCCGTAACGATGTTCAGCCGTCCTGGGGATCGCGCGCGTCGGGGTGCCGGAGAACTCGATGAACGCGGGGTCCCGGCGCGGGAGATGGGAGCGAACGCGGTGGGGTGCACTGCGGCGGCGCCCACCGTTGGGAGATGGTTCCTGGTTGCGGTCCGCGGCCGCGGGATGATGGCCCGCGGCTTTTGCTTGTTCCCGGACATAGCGCGCCCACAGCGCCTACGACCAGCAGGCCTGGGCCATCCCATGTCTTTCGGCCTTTGGCAGGCGAGGGGAAGAAGCCACGCCCGCGCGGCCGCGGTCATGCGCCGGGGCCGCCCGCGCTCCCGGCAGGTCGTTCCGCATGTCGAGCCGACAGGCTTTTCGGGCACATCGGGGAAGTGTGGTCCGCGAGCGGCGCAAAGCCCGGGCGACGCGGGAGGGCGACAGGGTTTTCTGGCAGGCTAACCGGATGTGCGCCCATTCCATGAACCGGACCGCGGCGGTGCGGGATTGGTCGAGGCCCTCGAGGTCGGCGAGCGCTTCGGCCCTCAAGGGTAAGCAGGGGCGGCCGCTGGGGCGATGGGAATCGGCTCCGTGGAGCTTTTCTCCACCATCGCGCACTGCCATTCCGTTAACTACTTGCAAAGAACGAGTCTACGAGATCCCCAACTGGGGGGATGGCATCCGGTGGTTGGCAATCTTTGGATTGGCGTGCGAGCCCACGCTGGAGGTCTGCTCGCGGGGCCTCTTGAAAATCGTCGGTGCATGGGGTCGGCGAGTCGAAAGAACGGGACGATGGCAGGCCAACTCCAAGCCGCGTCCACCACTGGATGGCTTAGCCAGGATTGGCGCGGCGTGCCCCCTCACCACCTCCCTGTGCATAATAATATTGCGTATATAGAATATGATGGGTATAATCCTTGACAACGCCCATTGCTTGTTGCGGGCCGCACGGTGAGAGGGAGGGATGCTGGCATTGGTGTTGGCGGGACAGACGGAAAGTGAGTTGTTGGCGGCGTTTTGGCAAGCCCTAAGCCATCCCATCCGGCTGCGGGTGCTTGAGCTCTTGCGCCGGGAGGGCGAGCTGAATGTGGGTGAGCTGGTCGAGCGGCTTCGGATCGGCCAGGGGCACCTTTCCAACCACCTGGGCTGTCTGCGCACCTGCGGCTTGGTGCAGACGGCCAACCGCGGCCGCTACGTCTACTACCGCATCGCCGATCCCCGGATTGCCCAGCTCTTGGACCTGGGGGCGGCCGTGTTGCAGGACCATCTGGCGGGGGTGGCCCAGTGCGCCATCGTCCGCGACGAACAGCAGCGGTTGGACGTGGAGGATAGCCATGCACGATAAGGCCCGATCTCACCCACTGGCGGGCGCGGTGACGGCCTGGGAAGGTGCCTCGCCGTGACCGGCTGGTGGTGGATGATGGGCGTCGCAGCGGTGTTCAATCCCTGCGGCGTGGCGCTCCTGCCCGCGTCGCTGGCGTGGGTGGCGGGAACGGTCACCCCTTCTGCGGCTACCAGAGGCGGGATATCGCAGACGCTGCAGGCGGCCGGCGCCGGCGTGGCGATGGCGACAGGATTCATGACGGTGGTGGCGCTTTTGGCCGTGGGGTTTCATGCCGTCGGCAGCGTGATCCACAGTGCGTTGCGGCCGCTAATGCTAGGCCTGGGGGCCGCCCTCAGCCTCGCCGGCGCTTCCGTCGCAGTGGGCCGGTGGCATCTGCCGCTCGAACGCTGGACCGCAGTGCCGGCTCGTCGCGGCGGCCTGCCGGGCTCGTGGCTGGGTTGGGTGGGGGCCGGCTGCGTCTACGCCGTAGGGTCGCTCAGCTGCACGCTGCCGCTGTTTGTGGCGGCTGTGGCCCCACTCTTGGCCGGCAGCTGGCAGACGGTGGTCACCGCGCTGGCGACGATGGGCGCCGGGACGGCGGCCGTCTTGGTCGCCTTGAGCCTGGGCGCGGTTTGGGCTCGGGGCGGGTTGGATCGGCTGTTGTCTCGCCTGCAGGCCCGGCTTTCCGTGGGCTTGGGCGCCATCGTGAGCGCGGCGGGGCTATACCTTATCTATTACTGGGGTTGGGGGCCCGGCCGCTGGCTCGGCTAGCCACCAGGAAGTGACAAGGCGGGGACCGACATGGATCCAGGCACGGTGACCAAGGCCTGGGAGGCCTACCCGCCACCTGTGGGATCCGGTGGAGGCCGGCGGCTTGCGCCGGGTGTTCGGCGAGTTGTGGGCGAGAGAGGCGCCGAATGTAGCGGGGTTGCCGCGGTCCGTAGCGGCACCCGTCAAGCGCGGAAGGCCCCGATCCGACACCGGGCCCAGCAGGGATGGGTGACGGTGGAAGGGGAGCACTGGGCAGCAACCCCGTGGCGCGGACGGTTGGGGTTGCGCGCCGATTAGCGTCATTCGCCCACTTGAGTATCGATGGCACAGGGACGCGAGGAGCACGAGAAGGGAGGAGCCCATGAAGCCGTATCGTATCGGCGGCCTGCGAAGGCTAGGGCGGCGAGTGAGGAGCGTTTTCGCAGTGGCCGCGGGCCTGGCTGGGATGCTGGCAGGGTGCGGCCCGGCCGCGGGGGGTAGTGTCTCGACTCCGGCCACCCCACCGGCCCCGCGGGTGACGTTGACGACCCTTGTCGGCCAGCACCTGACCGTGCCCAATGGCCGAGCCGCCGTCCTGTACTTTGTCTCGGCGCAATGCAGCAGCTGTGTAGACGGTCTGCATCAGCTGACCGCCCTGCAGGGGCAGGTGCCGAAGACGGTGCAATGGCTGGCGGTGGACGTCACCCCCCAATATGACCCGGCGTCGGCCGTGTCCAGCATGCTGGCGGAGACGGGGGCCCGGTGGCCCGCGGCCTACGCCACCAACCAGGTGCTGCAAGCCTACCACGTCACCGCCCTGGACCAGCTGGCGGTGATTGGGGCCGATGGCCGGCTCTTGTACGACGGGGGGCGCCCGAGCGACGGAGTGCTGCGCCGGTTGCTCGACGCCGCGCAGGGGTAAGGGGAAGTGCTGGCGGCCTGACCGTTCCCTCTCCGTGAAGAACATCCCGCCATCGAGGAGGTTCCCACCAGCCCCCCGGCGCTTTTGGACCCACCACGACTTCCGGTTTTGACATTCCAATATTGCAATGTCGCGGCGTATCGGGACTCCCTACTACCGCGGGAGGAGGAGGTTAAAACGTGAGGCGCCTGGCTGAGCAGGACGGGGACCGGATGCTCACCGTCGACGGCGATGGTGCGGAGTCGAGACCCCAACGGACCACATCGGAGGGAGGTGCATGGTGGGTTATCCTGCCGGTGGTGGGGATGTTGGCCTGCTGTGGGGGGCCTGCCCTGGTCGCGTGGCTGGCCGCCACCGGCGCGGCGGCGGCCCTGGCAGATTGGTGGGTATACGGTGGCAAGACCTGGCTCGTCGTGGCCGTGGGCGTCGCCGCACTGATGGCGGGCCTCTGGCAGACCCGGAAGAAGATGCGCCGATGAGGATCCAAGATGTCGCCCAGCGTAGTGGTCGGCCGGCCTGCCACCTCGGCGGTGGCTCGTTGGGCGAAGTCGTGGGGGTGGCGGGGCGGCACTCGCCGGGTTGGCCGGGGTGACGGGCCTAGTGCCCTGGCTGGCCAAGGCTCCGGAGCCGTCCACGGTGGGCAGCGGGGATTTGGCCGGGGCATGTGAACGATCTGCGAGAACCCATCCACAGGACGGGATTGGGAATGCCGGGGTGGGCGGGAAAGATGGATGCGACGATGCAAACGGTTCGATTGCGGACCAAAGACGTGCACTGCGTGGACGGTGCTCGGCGGGTGGAGGCGGTGTCGGTTGAGGCGATGGCGGAGGCGGTGGCGGCGGGATACGGCGCCAGCCGGTTCGAGGGATGAGGAACTTGCCACGCCTCCCAGGACCTCTGGTCAAGAGACTACGGGCGCATGGGCTCGGCCGACAGGATCCAGGCTTGGCGGCTTGGGTAGGCGGCACCGCGGGATGGGGCTTGGCGGCGGTGCAGCTCTTCCCGCCGTCCTGGCCGGAGGCCTGGGGGGCGGTGGGCATCATGGAGGTGCTTGCCTGGAGCTTTGTGACGCGCATGCGGTGGCGGTGGCCTGCCCTGCTGTGCGCCGGTCTGGCGGTCCTCCGGGCCGTGGTCCTAGCCGGGGCACGCGGGGGATGGTGGGGCATCCCGGCGGTCGCCCTCGCTGATTGGGCGGAGGGCTTGGCCTTGTACATGGCGGTGACCCTGGCGTGGCAAGCCCGCGCCTGGACGCTTTCCGCGTGGAGCGTGGCCACCGCAACGGCTGGGCTGGTCGGCGGGCGGTGGGCGTCCTGGGTCATGACCAGTTGGTGGGCGGCGCTCGGCACCTGGCTCTGGGTGGCCCCTCGACCAGCAGGGCGGGAGGCCTGGGTGGGAGCCGAGCAGAGACAGTAAGGAGGCGTGGGCGATGGAGCACACGGTGGATTTGATTGTGTTGGGAGGCGGCTCGGCGGCGTTCGCGGCGGCGATCAAGGCGGCCGAGGCCGGCCGGCGGGTGGCGTTGATTGAAGAGGGCACGATTGGGGGCACGTGCGTCAATGTCGGCTGCGTGCCCTCCAAGACCTTGATCGCAGCGGCCAACTTGCGCTACCGGGCGTTGCACCCTGCCTTCGCCGGGCTGGGTCTCGGCGACGCGGGGCTCGATTGGGCCAGCATCTTTGCCCAAAAGCAGGCGTTGGTCGACGAGCTGCGGGAGGCGAAGTACGTTCGCGTTTTAGAAGCGTATCCGACGATTAGCTGGGTGCGCGGGCGCGGCTATCTGGACCAAGCCGAGCCCGTGGTGCGGGTCCGCGTCGGCGAAGCGGTGTGGGAGGCGCCGCGGGGGGTGGTGGCCACCGGCGCGCGGCCGTGGATCCCTCCCATTTCAGGCCTTGGTGCTACGCCCTACTGGACCAGCACCGAGGCGTTGGCCGCGACTCATCGGCCCGAGCGGCTGTTGGTGATCGGAGGCAGCGCCGTGGGCCTGGAACTCGGACAACTCTACCACCGGCTGGGAACCGCCGTGACCATCGTCGAAGCCGTCGACCGCATCCTGCCCCAAGAAGACGCCGAGGTCAGTCAGGCCCTGAGCTACTACCTGGGCGAGGAGGGGATCGCGGTGCAATCGGCGGTGCAGCTGGAGGCCGTGGATTACGACGGCAGCCGGTTCTGGGTCAGGGGCCGCCAGGGCGGGAAGACCTTTGAGTGGACGGGCGATCACGTGCTGGTGGCGACGGGACGGCGTCCCCACGTCGAGGGCTTCGGGTTGGAGCGAGTGGGGGTGAAACTTACCTCGCGGGGCGGCATTGCCGTCAACGACCACCTGGAGACCTCGGTGCCGACGCTCTACGCGGCAGGGGACGTCACCGGCGAGGCTCAGTTCGTCTACGTGGCGGCCGAAGCCGGAGCGGTCGCGGCCACCAATGCCTTGGGCTTGGGGGAGCGGAGGCTGGACCTCTCCGCCCTGCCGCGGGTCACCTTCACCGATCCCCAGGTCGCCAGCGTGGGCTACACCGATGAGGCCGCCGAGGCGGCGGGGATTCCCTGCACCTGCTCCACCTTGCCGCTTGAGTACGTACCCCGGGCTCTCGCCAACCGGGATGTGCGCGGATTCATCAAGCTCGTCGTTGAGCAGGAGACAGAACGAGTCCTGGGCATGCACGTGGTGGCCCCGGAAGCCGGCGAGGTCATCCAAGTGGGGGTCTTCGCTGTCCGGTTCGGCATGACCTTGGAGGACCTCACCACCACCTTGTTCCCCTACTTGACGATGGTCGAAGGAGTCAAGCTGGCGGCGCTCACCTTTCATAAAGATGTCAGCAAGCTCTCCTGTTGCGCCGGCAGCTAAGGCGCCGTTTCGCCTGGTCTGCCACTGCCCGCCCGGGCAGCTGCTGGGCGATGGCCCTGGCGCAGCAGGCGGTACCGGCAACCGGGCTCGCGCGATGGTTTAGGATGAGCTGGGAAGCCGGTGCCTGGGTTGGAATGGGAGAGCCGGATCCGGTGGCAAGGTTCCGCGCTCCCGCTGGTCGAATGGACCGGCGCCCTGTTGGTGGCATGGTGGGAAGACGGCGGCGGCTGTAGCTGAGATGGCCGGCGCAGCTTTCGGGTGGCTCGGCGCCACCAGGTGCGGGTGCACAGATGTGGCGGGTCGCGGCCGGACCGCCTAAATCGCCGAGCGGTGCGATGGCCTTGCCCCAAACCGCCAGGCGGCGGCATGACTGGGATGACCCGGTGGCCTGCGGAGTGTGACCCGCCCGGCCTACGGAGATGCCGCGCCGTCCCCCCGATGGGCTCGCCAGGTTGGCCGTGGCTGACTCACAGGTTTTCGCGCGCCAGGTGCCGCGCGAGGAGGCGTTCCCGGGTCTCGTATCGCCCTCGGCCGGACTTTCGGATGACGCCGTCGGCCACGAGGGTGTGGAGGGCTCTGGCCGCGCTGGCGGAGGCTTTCGCTGCAGCGAACAGTGGTTGCCCTACCGTCAGCCGAGCGCTACCCGTTCGGCGGGCCGCAGCGCCGACAGCTCTGCGTCCAGCACGGGAGCTACCTCCCGCAGAGCGAGGGCGATGCCCGCCGCGGCGATCTCCGCGTCCACCACCTGGGCGCCCCCGCGGATGGCTAGGTAGAGGCACCGGCTGGCCACCGCCATGGTCCGCTCGAGGTCCTGCCGCTGGAACAGCGCTGCCAGATAGTCGGTCCACGCCCCGCGGGGCACGTCGGGCAGCTCCAAAGGGACGGCGAACCGATAGAACGCCCTTCGGCGGTCCCCGAACACGGTCTGTAGCACACTGCCCTGTCTGCCGGCCAAGATCACCACCGGGCGCCACTGCCGCTGGAGGGGCGCTTCGGAGCAGCGGCAACAGGCGTCCACGGTCGAGGTCGCCGGCCGCCTGGAACTCGTCCCGCAAGATGGCGCAACGGCGGTTTGTGCGATTGGCCATCGCGTCCGCCAGGTCCAGCGCGGCCTCCACCACTGGCATGGGCGGTGCGCGGTGAGGCCGAAGCAGGAGATCCACGGCCACCGCCGGCAGCAGGATGCGGATGCGGTCCACGGTAAGCGCCTCGGACAGGCGGCGGCCTGTGCGGCGCCCACGCTCGGAGGAGCCGGGCTCGCCTGCCACGATGGCCTCGGCGAGGTGGATGGTGATGTCGGCGATTGAAGCGCCGGCGAAGAGGTCCACGACCGCGGTGATCCAGCTGCCTGCGGGGAGCCGGTGGAGGGCGGCCTGCGCCAGCGACGACTTGCCTGTGCGGCGAGGGGCGGCGAGAAGCACGTGGTGCCCTTGCTCCAGCTCCCATTGGAGGCCGCCGAGGAAGTCTTCACGGTTCACGATGTCCTCCGGGGGCACGGGACCTCCAAACGGGAACCCAGGTAGCGACATGGTTCCACCTTCTCTCCTACCAAAAATGAGAGAAAAACTTCTCTAATTGACAGTTAAACCCATTGAATCCGGGCCATCGCGGTGACTGGGGGCGATCGCCCTGAACGAGATGGCGATGTGGCCCCGGCGGTTGCACCTGGACGGGCGTCGGTGGGACGGGAGATGCCCCCGAGCCGGTGGCCCCAGGCCGTGGGGCGGGCGGCCCTGCCCGCCGTGAAGTGCTGGCGGCGGGGGTGCTGGGACCGGTGACTCCCGGCGCGCTGGGGGATGGTTGGCGGTACGCGGTGGTGGTCTGGGGCGCCCGGGGTCCCTGGGGCGGTGCTGCAAAATCGGGTGCGAGCGCCCTGGGTTGATGCCAACCAAGCACCCTACTCTGATGATGGAAGCTTCTGCGAAGATAGCAGCCCGCTCCTGCGAGGTGGTCACCGACTGAGCGAGCGAATGGTCCATAGCGCCAAAGGAGTTCCCATCTATGTTAAAGCACGGTAGGAGGCCAACCACCATGCACCATGACCCCGTACCTGCCGGTGGCAGATGCCGATCTGGTGCGGGCGACGGCGGTGATGGTGAGGGACGGGCGGCGCGCGTGGGCAAATCGCCACCGCATCCCCCATGGCCCATCGCCTACCGCCGCCCAGACGATGGCGACGCAGTCGGTGACAAGGGTCTTAGAGAGGGGGACGCTCCTGAGCGCCATCTACGCCGCTGCCGGCGGCCACATCCTCCTGCGGTCTGGCGACGGCAAGGTCGTAGGCTTGGACGTGCCACCGCTGGTCGAACGGGTCAGGGTGTGGGCGGCGCTCCAAAAGGATTAGTCCAGTCACTTGGCGTGGCATCGTGGCCAGCAGTTTGGGCTTGCTCGACGCCCCCATTGAAGCCCGCGCCTTACTTCCGTGGACAGGAGGCTAGGGCCTGGTTGATGGACTGCCGCCGCTAGGTGGGCGACTGGTAGCCACATTGCACCGAGGTCTTTACAGTTTTCCAGACCGTGAACCCAAACCAGTGCGAAAGCCGATATCGTAGCCGCCTCTCGCCGAATCGGCCCCCCGTACCGCGGGGGAAGCCCAATCCCGCGGCACCGCCGTTCCTGCCGTCTTGCGGCCACGGTTTCACTGGGAGATTGGCTCCCTTTTCGACTCCCCGACGGCGTTTGACCGGGGTCTCCACCCGGCGCTGGCTGCCGGATTCGACTTTCCTCCTGGCCCACAGTCCGTTGGTCGGGTGTGCGCTGTGCGTGGCCGTGGCCTGGTCGGGACGCGCACTCACCCGAGAAGGTTGGTCCAATGGGTGGCTGGGCTCGGCCTAACGCTGCACGATTCCAGTCGCCTTGAAACCGCCTGAGCCACTGCGCTTTCAGGATATGAAAATAAGCCACGTGGTTGGGCGACCTCCTGGTTGCTATCATGATGGTGTCTTGCAGACGCCCTTCTCCAACCAGGTTTCCATGCAATCACAAGGCCTCTTTATCCATGGAATCGACGCAACTTTATTAAGAGCGTCTCGAGCCAAATGGTGTGTATTTATCCGGAGGCTCGGACAGCCAATGCCTGAGAAGGATTTAAGACGAGTGGTGAGGGATGTGAACATGGCCACAACCGGAGTCGCCTCAAGGCCAGCGGACTTGATTTTGGGTCGGTGGGAACGCCTTCCTCGCTGGCCGTTTTCCGTCGGAGTGCTTGGCATCGTAGGGATTGGGTACTTCTTTGCCTTCTTTGACGTCGTGAACATCGGAATCGTGCTGCCGGCGATCATGAAGGCGTGGCACCTGACCACCCCGCCGGCGGTGGTGATCAGCGTGGGACTGCTGGGCTACGTTGTCGCCTTGGCGATCAGCGTGATTTCCGATCGCTATGGCAGACGGCCGGCTTTGCTCTTGACCGGCACCTTAATCGGAATCGGGTCGCTGCTGACCGGGGTGGCCAATTCGGTTGCCCTCCTGGCGGTCGGCCGGTTCATCGTCGGGATGGGCACCGGCTCGGCCATCTCGCAGGTGACGGTGTACATCGGAGAGCTCGCCCCGGCCAAATTGCGCGGGCGCCTGACCGCTGTGGCCAACATCTTCGCCTTCGCCGGGGTGGCCTTGACGCCGTTCATCGGGTTGGCCATCGTCCCCCACTGGGCTTTGGGCTGGCGGGTGATGCTGGTCATCCCGGTGCTGGGAGCGGTGGTGATGTGGCTTGGCAGCCGCCAGATCGTGGAGACCCCGCGCTGGCTGGCCCTACACGGTCGCTTGGAGGAAGCCGAGGCGATCGTGGGCCGTGCGGAGCAACGCTTGACCCAGCTCGGCGTGAGCCTTCCACCGGCAGAACCGGTCGCCCTGCCCGAGCGCTCGGCCGTCTCCTGGCGCCTGTTGATTGAACGCCGGTACTTCCCGTACTTGGCCCTGTTCTTTGTGGCCTGGTTTGTCTTCTACATCTTCAACTACACGTACCTCGGACTGGGGACCACCCTGTTCGTGCACCAAGGGTACACCATCGCCACCAGCATCATGTTCGTGGCCATCGGCTCGCTGGGCTACGGGTTGGCCCCCTGGGTGTGCATGGTCCTCAACGATCGGTATGAGCGCAAGCATCTGGCGGTCTTCTGGGGCATCTTGTGCGGAGTGGCGCTGGCGGTGATGGGCATCGCCCCCTCTCCGGCCACCTTGATCATCTTCGGCTTTTTGGCCGACCTGGCCAACGTCGCCTTTACCGTGACCTCGTACACCCTCAACGCCGAACACTTTCCCACCGCCGTGCGGACCACCGCCATGGCCTTGGGCGAAGGGCTTGGCCACTTCGGGGGAGCGGTCGGCCCGATCTTGTCTCTCAGCATCCTCCACGCGGCCGGGTTCTCAGGGGTCTTTCTCTTCATCGGGGCAATGGTGGCGATCTCCGGGGTGCTGCTGGCCGGGGCCCGCAAGACCACCGGCCAGGCCTTAGGTTAGTCCTGGCCCAGAGGGAGGGAAGGCCGTGACGGATGCTCGGGTGGCGGTGGTAACCGGTGCCGCCCAAGGATTGGGGCGGGCGGTGGCCGACCGTCTGGTGCAAGGGGGATTCCGGGTCTGCTACGTGGACGTCAACGCCGAGAAGCTCGATGCCATCGAGCATGGAGCCCACGCGATGACCGCAGTGGCCGACGTCTCCGATCCCCAGGCGGTGGCCGAGGTGGTGGAGGCGGTGCTGAGCCGCTGGGGCAAGATCGAGGTCCTGGTCAACAACGCAGGTATTCGCTATGAGACGCCGCTGGAGGCGATCTCCCTCGAGGAGTGGAACCGGGTCTTGGCGGTTAACCTCACCGGAACCTTCTTGTTCAGCCAGGCGGTGCTGCCGCAGATGAGACGACAGCGGTGGGGTCGCATCATCATCATGTCCTCCTACGGGGGGCAAGCCGGGCCGCTCACCTCGGGGGCGCACTACTGTGCCTCCAAGGCGGGCCAGCTGGCCTTAATGAAGGTGTTGGCACGGATGTCGGCCCAAGACGGGGTGACCGTCAACGCGGTGGCTCCAGCCGCCATCCATACCCCGGAGATGGATCGGATTGACCCAGAGAAACTCGCTCGGATGGTCGCTTCCATCCCGGTGGGGCGGGTAGGAGAGCCGGAAGAGGTGGCCGAGCTGGTCTGGTTTTTGGCCTCCGAGGCGGCGGGTTACATCACCGGGGCCACCTTTGACATCAACGGTGGCCTTTTGATGCGCTAGCGCCCTGAAGGAGCTTGTGGGCAGAGAGGATGGGGGAGGTTGGAGGAGTCCTTGGATGCCTACCTGGCCCGCGAGCTGGGCCTGGAGGCGAGTGGATTCGGCTTTGTGGTCGAACCGGCCACGCGCTTTGTCCCCGAGACCGCGCCAGAGGGGACCTCAGGGGAGACGGTCGATGAGTGAATCCATATTGTTGCAACCGCTTTTTGCAGTCTCAGAGCAGCTCCGCCGGGGAGAAATCTCCTCGGCGGAGCTGGTGGAGCTGACCCTCTCGCGGATTGAGCGACTCAATCCGCGGCTTCATGCCCTCATTCGCGTCTCGCCGGAGTCGGCGCGGGAGACCGCCCGGCTGCTCGATGCCGAGTTGCGCCGGGGGCAGTGGCGGGGGCCCTTGCACGGGGTGCCGGTGACGGTGAAGGACATTTTGGCCACCAAAGGGCAGATCACCACCGGGGGCTCCCAGGTGTTGCGCCACTGGGTGCCGGATCGGGACGCGGTGGCGGTACAGCGCCTGCGCGAGGCGGGGGCGGTGATCGTCGGCAAGGCCAACCTGCACGAATTTGCCATGGGGGCCACCACCGAGAACCCGTACTACGGCAACGCCAAAAACCCCTGGAACCTCGACCTCATTCCCGGCGGTTCGAGCGGCGGCTCGGCGGTGGCGGTGGCCACCGGGATGGGTTACGCCTCCCTGGGCTCAGATACCGCGGGGTCGATCCGCCTTCCGGCCGCGATGTGCGGAATCGTGGGGCTGAAGCCGACCTACGACCTGGTGGAGCGCGATGGCTGCCTTCCCTTCAGTTGGTCGCTGGACCACGTGGGCCCGATGGCGCGGCGGGTCGAGGACGTGCGACTGCTGCTGGACGCCCTGGTGCGCCCGGACCATCCCAGGCGTCCGAGGCCTTCGGGCCAAGAACGCGGCGATCTGAGCGGGCTCCGCATCGGGCTCGTGCGAGGGTATGGGTTCGAGGCGATGGATGAGGAGATGGCGGCGGTGGGGCTGGCGGCGCTGGAGGTGATGACCCGCTTGGGGGCCAGGCGGGTAGAGCTGGAGCTGCCGCATCTGGCCGAGGCAGAGAATGCCTTGCGCACCATCGCCCAGGCCGAGGCGTGGGCCTTTCACGCCCCGATTTACCGCCGAAAGCCTGAGCTCTACGGAGCAGACGTACGCTACCGGCTGCAGTTTGGACAGCAGGTGACGGCCGAGGCGTATGTCAACGCCCAGCGGATGCGGCGGCGCTTTCTCCAGGCGGTCCTGGAGGGGATGCGGCAGGTCGACGTCTGGTGCCTCCCCACCAATATCCGGCCGCCCTTTCGGATCGGCAGCGTGCCTCCGGAGCAAGCCATCAACAACATGTTCACCCTGGGGCGCACGCCGCTGGCCAACCTGCTGGGCTTTCCGGCGCTGACCATCCCGGTGGGGTTTACCCGACACGGTTTGCCCTGCGGGCTTCAGCTGATTGGCCCTGCCTACAGCGACTGGAAACTGTTGGCGATTGCCAAAGTGATAGAGGAGGCGATACCTTCTCACCAAGCGCTGATCGAGAACCGCCGCTACGAAGCCTCCTAATAGGCGGGCAGTATTTCAAGTATATGAAATCCACCTCGTTGAGGGAAAACGTGGACAGTTTCTATAATGAAGACGCGGTGTGAAGGAGTGGGGACCGTTTGGAGGGGCCTATGCACAGCGTGATGCGCGACCATAAGACCTACAAATTGTCCAAGTCTGCCACCCACCTCAACTCCTTGATGCGGGGATTGGAGGTGTTGGAGGCGATCGCCCAGGCCGGGGGGATGCAGGTCAAGGAAATCGCTCACCAGCTGCGGATTAATCTCAGCACCTGTTATCACACCCTCAACACCCTGGAGGAGGCCGGGTACCTGGTCAAACAGCGGGACGGGACCTACGTGCTGGGGTCGAAGATCCCCTATCTCAACAACCTGTTTCGACAGTCGATCGTCCCCCAGCAAATTTTGTGGGAAGGGTTGCAGCGCCTGGCCGACCTCAGCGGGGAGACGGTGTATCTGGGGTCGGAGCGCAACAACGCGATTGAGATCCAGTGGGTGATCGAAAGCCCGAAGATGGTGCGGGTGCCTGACATTTACGTGGGTTGCAACGACTACCCGCACGCGCGGTTGCTGCCCAAGGCGATCATGGCCTTTTGGCCGGAGCGCAAGCTCGACCGGTTCTATCAAGGCTACGACTTCGTGCCCTTCTCTCCCCGCACCCCGCTCAACCTCGAGCAACTGAAAATCCAGTTGGAGGAGACGCGGACGCGCGGCTATTGTTACGACGATCAGGAGATGTATCCCGGCGTCTGTTGTGTGGCCGCCCCGATCTTCCAACCCGACGGCAACGTGGTCTCGGCCTACGGGATCGCCGTGCCTCACGATCGCTTCGCGGCCTCGAAGGACTACTTGATTCAGATTTTGTTGGAGGTCAGCCGAGAGGTCTCCTTGCGCCTTGGAGGCACCGGAACTCCAGCCCGAAGGCGGGGGAGACGACATGGCTGTCAAGCGGTATGACGGCTACCGATCCTTCGCCTACCTCGGCGAGGCGGAGCGGCGGCTCGAATTGGCCGATGAGGAGGCCATCTCGCAGCGGGTGACGCTGACGCCTGAACAACGTCGGCGGCTAGAGGGCATTGTCGATCTAGGGCTGGTCATCTCCTTGCGGGACCATGGCTTTGTTCTTCCCGCCCACCAGGGGGAGATTTTGGACTACTGCCGTCAACCGCGCACCGCCTACGCCTACCGCGGCCTTGCCCTGTCTGGGGTGGATGTCCTCTTTGACAGCTTCATGGACTCCCTGGCCTTTTTCAGCTCAGGGCGCCAGGTAACTTGGCACGACCTTCTGACCAACTTAGGGATGCGCTACTGCGATCTGGCGCACCAAGACACGGTGGTGGTGGCGCGAGGGCTGGAGGATTTTTGGCGGGCCAAGCGGAGCAGGCAGGTGGCGGTGGTTCCCTGTTTGGAGATGCCGGACCCGATCGAGGGCGACCTGGACCGGCTCGACGTGCTCTACGGCTTTGGGATTCGCTGCATGGGGCTGACCTACAATCACGCCAACGCCTTCGGGGGAGGGTGCGCCGACCCGGTCGACCAAGGCCTCACCGCCTTAGGGCGCCAGGCCGTCCGCCGCCTGAACCGGCTCGGCATCGCCATCGACCTTGCCCACTGCGGGGAGAAAACTTCGCTTCAGGCCATTGAGGCAAGCGAACAGCCGGTGCTGATGAGCCACGTCGGTGCCCGAAGACTGTGGGACGTGCCCCGTCTGAAAAGCGATGCGGTGCTCAAGGCCTGCGCGGAAGCGGGCGGGGTGGTGGGGATCATGGCCGCCCCGTTTACGACCCAGGTGACAGGCCAGCCCCATACCATCGAGGCGGTGATGGCCCATTTTGAATACGTGGCCAACCTGGTCGGCATTGAGCACGTGGCCTTGGGCCCAGACACCCTGTTCGGCGACCATGTGGCCCTGCAGCGGGTCTTCGATGCCCACCTGGGACTCTCCGCCACCCATGAGGTGCCGAAATCGGGCTTCAGCGGCGTGCTGGGCATGGAAAACCCGCGCGAGGCGATGCAAAATGCCCTGGCGTGGTTGGTGTCCCATGGATATTCCGACCAGGAGATCGCGGGCGTGGCGGGTGCAAACGTCATCCGCGCGCTGAGGCGAATTTGGCTTGAGATTCAACCATCTGAAAACCGCGCGATTGAATCCTCCGAGAATCCGCTCTTATAATCGCGGCGAGGGTGCACACCCCGGTACGGCCTCTTGCCTAAGCTGCCTCTTTACTTGGCTCCCCTGCATTTACCACCGTCACAAGGAGGACACGTCATGCGTTTTGGAATCTACGTGGAGATGCAAAACCCCCAAATTCGCCATAAACCGCACGATCAGCTGTATCACGAGGTGCTAGAGCAGATCATCGCCGCCGATCGCGCCGGGTTTTACTCCTTTTCGACGCTGGAGCACCACTGGTTCGAAGAGTTTTCCATCTCCACCAACCCCTTGGCCCTGTTTGCGGCCGCCGCCCAACACACCCGGTCGATCCGGTTTCGCACCTGCTCGCACGTGCTGCCCTTGCACAACCCGATGGTGTTCGCCGGCCAGCTGGCGGTGGCAGACATTCTGACCGGCGGGCGACTGGAGGTCTCCTTCGGGCGCGGCCACGCCTGGGTCTACCCCAAGGCCTCGATTCCCTTAGAAGAGAGCCGAGGCCGGTTTGAAGAGGCTTTGGAGATCCTCGAGCGAGCCTGGAAGTCCGACGCCTTCTCGTACCAAGGCAAGTACTACCAGGTGGAGAACGTCCGGATCGTCCCCAAACCCCTGCAGCGCCCACATCCCCCCCTGTTCGGCGGCGGCGCCAGCAACCACAACTACGAGCTGGCCGGCCGCAAGGGGTGGGGGGTGGTGGTGACGCCGATGCTTCCCCTCTCCCACGTGCAGTCACAACTGGAGATCTACCGGCAGGCCTGCCGCGCTCACGGCCACAAACCGTATATCGTCTTCATCCAGGCGGTCTACCTGGATCGGGACCCGGTGCGCGCCCTGGAGGAAGCCGAGCCGTACATCCGCCAGTTCATGGTCGGAAACGTCTCCCCCTCGGCGGAGATGCCGCCCCGGGAGGAGCTGATGGCCAAGGATTTTGGGTTTTACGCCAGCGGGGCGTTGGAGGCGCTGGCCAGCATTCCCTACCGGCAGCTGG
This sequence comes from Bacillota bacterium, assembly GCA_023512105.1. Lineage (GTDB taxonomy): Bacteria > Bacillota > Sulfobacillia > Sulfobacillales > Sulfobacillaceae > JAIMAE01. The sequence goes on from JAIMAE010000041.1 coordinate 16,865, forward strand.
TGGACGAGGAGTACGTGTGGGTGGGAAGCCCCAGCCAGGTGGCCGAGAAAGTCGACCAGGTGATCAAGGACTGCCCGGGGCTGGAGGAGATCAGCGTCCTTTGCACCTACGGCGGGATGGAACAGTGGCGGACCCTGCGCAATCAAGAGCTGTTCAGCCTGGAGGTGATGCCGCACTTTCAGTCGGCGACCTCGATGGCTGCGGTCTGAGCCTCTCTCAGCTTGACCCGATGACCTTGACAGGAAGGTGTTACTTCAGTGCTCTCACACGAAGAGAATCGACTCTTGACCCAGGTCGGGCCCGAGGCCCCGATGGGGCAGCTGTTTCGGCGCTATTGGATTCCCGTTTTGGCTTCGGCGGAGCTCCCTGAACCCGACGGGGCGCCGGTTGCGGTGCGGATCTTGGGCGAGGACTTGGTGGCCTTTCGGGACACCGCCGGGCGGGTGGGGCTGGTCGACGAGGCCTGCCCGCACCGGTGCACCTCGCTGGCCTACGGCCTCAATGCCGAACATGGGCTGCGCTGCATCTACCACGGCTGGAAGTTCGACGTGGAAGGGCGTTGCGTGGACCTGCCGTCCGAACCCAAAGACAGTCGGTTCCGGGAAAAGATTCGGCTCAAGGCCTATCCCACGGTAGAGGCGGCCGGGGTGGTGTGGGCCTACCTGGGCCCGGAGGAGACCAAGCCGCCCTTTCCCACCTTTTGGTGGATGACCCTGCCGCTGGAGAACCTGGCGATTGCCCGGGTCTGGCAGGAGTGCAACTACGCCCAGGTGATCGAAAACGACCTCGACTTTGTGCATGCCGCCTTCTTACACCGCTCTTATCAAGATCGGCCGATCGCGCCGGGGCTTTTAAGCGACGACTTGGGGGTCAACCCCTCGCATCCGCTGCTCCGCAATCCGCCGGTCAAGCAATTTGTGCAGCCCACCCGCTACGGTCAGCGGTGCGTGGCCATCGGCGAGGCGGAAGCAGGTGAGCAGGCGATCATGGAAATCCACTACATCTTCCCCTTCTTCACCTATCCGCCGCGGTTTCCCGAGGAAGATGGGATGTGGCACGCCTTTGTCCCCCGCGACGACTTCAGCACCTGGAGCTGGGACGTGCAATTTTCCAACCGGGGGCCGATCGACGTGGCCGCCCAGCACGCCCGCCGGGGGCTGATCCTCGACAGCTCGCTCAAGAAACTGCGCAACCGCGACAACCATTATCAGCAAGACCGCCAGCTGATGCGGACCGGAAACCTGTCTGGCATGCGCGGGATCGCCACCCAAGACCACGCGGTGACCGAGACCATGGGGCCGATCGTGGACCGCACCCGCGAGCATCTTGGCACCAGCGACATCCCGATCATCGGCATGCGCAAGATCTTGCTCGACAGCGTGCGCGAGTTTCTGCGCACCGGAACGCCCCCGTATGCCTTGCACCAGCTTCCTCTGGAGCGACTTTACAGTCGCGGGGTGCGCACCGGGTGGGATCAGCCTTGGCAGCAGGCCTCGCCAGTTCCACCGGAGTTTGCCGCCGATGAGGGTTCCCGGCTTGGAAGGAGGGCGAGCCAATGAGCGTCAAACACGAGGCCCCCGCGATCTCCTACCCGCTGCGGGTCTTGTTTGAATTCGAATCCAACGGCTGGTTTGAGGCCTCGGCGGCGGAGCGCGAACAGCAGATCTTGCCCGCCCTCAAGGAGGTGCTGGCCAGCTGGGAGGCCTTGGGGGCCAAATTGGTGGGCACCCTGGACCGCGACGTGTTTACCGCCGGGCGGGCCGGGAACAAGGGTTGGCACGCGGTCTGGCTGTACGACGTGCCCGACCTGCAGAGCGTGGTCACCATGACCCACCAGTTCCGGGCCACTGGGCTGGACCGCTATTTCCGCCTGGAGGCGATCGTGGGAAGGAAGTTTTTCCTCCTGGAGCGCTAGCCTCATGGTGACCATCTACTTGATGCCCAGCTGGCTTACCATCGCCGGAAGCCCGCAGGCCACGGTCTGGGAGGCGCTGCAGGCGGCCGGGTATGCGATGCGGATGGGCTGTCGGCGCGGCGGGTGCGGCATCTGCCAGGTGCGCCTTCGGGCCGGGCGGGTCCAGATGGGCGCCTACGCCGAGACCGCTTTGCCGGAGGAGCAACGAAGCCAGGGGTGGGTGCTGGCCTGCCGGGCCTATCCCGTGGAGGATGTGGAGATCGAGATCCGAGACGACCAACACTTGCGGCCGGTGGCCCCGTGGTGGGCCCGCGTAGCCGGCAACCGACCGAGCAATCGATGATGGGGAGGGAGAGGACATGGGAGTGATCCGGCTTGGCTTCGTCGAGGTGCGGGTGACCGACCTTGACGCGGCCGTGCGCCACTACCAAGGCAGCCTGGGACTGGAGGTCACCGGGCAGGCCAATGGCAAGGTGTTTTTGAAGGGATGGGACGAGTGGGACCACCACAGCGTGGTGCTGCAGCCGGGCGGGGTGGGACTGGTCAAGATGGCCTTTAAGGTGGAAGGCGACCAAGACCTGGAGGACTTCGAGAAGCGGATCGCGGCCTGGGGTCTGACGGTGTCCAGGGTGCACCGGGGCGAGGATTTTGCGGTCGGCGAGGGGATTTCCACCGAGCTGCCGTCCGGTCACGTGGTCCAGCTCTATCGGGAAATGGAGACCTTGGGGGTGGGAACCGGCACCGAAAACCCCGACCCCTGGCCGGAGGGCCAGCGGGGCATGGCGGTTCCCCGGCTCGACCACGTGTTGGTGACGGCCGAAGACCCTCACCTCTTTGCCCGCTTCTTCACCGAGGTGCTGGACTTCCACATCTCCGAACGGGTGGTGCCACAGGCCGGCTCCGACCAGATTTTGGGGGCGTGGCTGTTTCGCACCAACACCCCCCACGATGTGGCGGTGATTCCCGGGCCGAATGGCAAGCTGCACCACTTCGCCTTTTATCTCGACAACTGGTATGAGGTGCTGCGGGCCGGGGACATCATGGCCAAAACCGGCATCCCGGTGGACGTAGGACCCACCCGTCACGGGATTACCCGCGGCCAGACCATCTACTTCTTTGATCCCTCGGGCAACCGCAACGAGGTCTTCAGCGGGGGATACATCACCTATCCCGACTTTCCCTGCATCACCTGGACGGCGGATCAGCTCGGAAAGGGCATCTTCTACATCCAGCGCGAACTCAACGACCGCTTCACCACCGTGCTGACCTGATTCGCCAGGCACGGCGCGTAGACCTTGCCGGCTTTTCGAAATATGCCGTGCAGGCTACGATTGAACAAGCATCAGTAACGGAGGTTTAGTTGCGCAGACGGGAGGAGTCAGGGATTGGCCAAGGATCCGGTCAAGGTGGCGGTGTTGGGAGGTGGCCATGGCGGGTACGCCATGGCTGCCGACTTATGCGAGCAGGGTCACGAGGTGCGGTTTTGGCGTCGGGACGCAAGGTTGCTGGAGGTATTAGAGGCCGAGGGCGGCATCACCGTGCAGGACCACCGGGGAGCGCGCAAGGTGGCCCTGGCGCTGGCGACCTCCGAGCTGGGGGAGGCGGTGAGGGGAGCGGAGGTGATCGTGCTCCCGCTGCCGGCGCCGGCCCAGCTGGAGATGGCTAGGGCGCTTGCCCCTTGGCTTTCCGATGGGCAGGTCCTGTATCTGACGCCCGGCAGTTTTGGAAGTTTTGCGATCGCGCAGGAGCTTGAGCGGGCGGGATGCCGGGCGCGGGTGTGCACCGCCGAGACCGCCACCTTGCCCTATCTGGCCCGCAAGCACGGACCGGCCACGGTGGCGATCTCAGGCCGGGCGGTGCGCCTGCCCACCGGGGTCTTTCCGGCCAGAGAGACGGCGTGGGTAATCGAGCGGCTCAAGCGCCTGTATCCCGGGGTAAGCGGGGTGAGCGATGCGCTCGATGCCGCCCTGTTGAACGCCGGGCCGGTCATCCACCCGCCCCTGATCGTGCTCAACGCCGCCCCGCTCCAGCACTTTCCCAAGTGGGACATCCACAACGAAGGGACCCAGCCGGCGGTACGGGCGGTACAAGATGCCCTGGACGGGGAGCGGATGGCCATTCGCGAAGCCTGGGGGTATGGTGCCCCGCACTATCCCCTTCGCGATTACTACACCCAGGGCGATTGGTTCTACGAGCTCGAGGCCAGCGCGCGCCTGCGCGAGAGCCGCGACTGGTTTGAGCCGATCGACCTGCACGCGCACCGCTACGTCACCGAGGATATCGCCTACGGGCTTGCCCTGATGGTCTCGGCGGGTCGAGCGGTGGGCGTTCCCGCCCCCATCGCCGAGGGCCTGCTCGCCATCGCCTCGGCGTTTTCCGGCATCGACTACCAGCGCCACGGGCGTACCTTGGGCAGTCTCGGCCTGGCCTCGGCTTCGGTGGCCCAAGTGAAGGACTGGCTTTACCAAGGAGGGCAGAGGGGATGAGCGCACGTTCCACCGTGGCCGTGGCCGGGCTGGGGCGGATGGGGGTTGGGATTGCGGTGGCCTGCGCCATCGCCGGGTCGGCGGTCTGGATGCTCGACCTTAAAATCCGCTCCCCCAAGGAAGCGGAACAGGCGAAGGCGGCCGCCCAGACCCGGGTGGGGGAGGCGCTGGAGCTGCTCGAGGCGATTGGGCTTTTGAGCGAGGACCAGGTGGATCAGTGTGAGCGCCGCATTCGCTATGCCAGCAGGGATGAGGCCTTGGCCGAGGTGCTGTCCCAAAGCGAGCTTACCTGCATCTTTGAGGCGGTGCCGGAGGTCTTGACCGCCAAACAAGAAGCGCTCTCTGCCCTCGACCGCGCGGCGAGGCCTTCGGTGCCCATTGCCTCCACCACTTCCTCGTTTTTGGCCACCGAGCTGGCCCAATACCTTGCCGTTCCGCAGCGCTTTCTCAACACCCACTGGCTGAACCCGGCCTTTTTGATGCCCTTGGTGGAGGTCAGCCCCAGTCCCGCCACCACCCCCGAGGTGGTGGAGGCGGTGAAAGGATTTTTGCGCAGGGTGGGCAAGGTCCCGGTGGTCTTGCGACCGTCGCCGGGATACATCGTCCCCCGACTGCAGGCCCTGGTAATGAACGAGGCTGCCCGTTTGGTCGAAGAGGGGGTGGCCTCCCCGGAAGACATCGATCTGGCGGCAAGGCTGGGCTTTGGCATTCGCTTTTCCATCTTAGGCCCGTTGGAGTTCATCGACTGGGGCGGCGGCGACATCCTTTATTACGCCAGTCGCTATCTCCAAGGCAGCCTGGAGGGAGGGGAGCGGTTTGCTACTCCCGAGATCGTGGCCAGGAATATGCACACCGGGCGAAATGGGCTTCGGGATGGCATCGGCTTTTATGACTTCCGCACCTGCGACGTAGGCGCCTACCAACGCAAGGTGTTGACCGAACTGGTTCGGTTGCTTAGGCACCTCGGGGTACCTCCAGTCACAGAGGAGGCCTCGACCAGGGACCCCGCGACCAAGCCTCGGGCCTGAACCTCCAGGATCTGTCCACCCCGCGACCTCCTCCCGGCTGAGATGGCTAAGACATTGGCCTTTACCCCAGTCTCGGCGCCGCTGGGGTGGTTTTGGCCTTGGTGGCGTTGGCAGCCCGAATAAGCGGGGCGCTTACCAGTCGCTGTTGCGGCGACCACCGCCTCGGCCAAGGCTAGGAGCGCTCTGGATCTTCGGGGGCAGGAGATGAAAGACCGCCAGCGCTGGAACCTCAGTGGCTGCCGCCAGGGAGCAGATGCGAAGGCCCCTGGATGGCGACATTTTCCGCGCCGGCTTCAGCGGCGGACGGGCTTGGGAGGCGGAACTGCCGCAGCCACGCCGGCTCACGGTGCCGCTTACAAAAGCGGTCGCCGGCGGGATGGTTCGGGTGAACCGGTTATTCACCTGTATGACCCGTGTCTACGTCATTTGCCGGTATAACCCACGTATGCGAGGCACCGGCAGCCGGCTCATGCGGGCGATCCGCCGGCGGGGACCACTCACACAGCGAGCCCGAGTCAAAACGCCCTTCGCGTCCCTCCATGGAAAAAGGCGATGCTCCCCGCCGGACGACTTCGCACCGCACACCCGTAGCATGGCCACGGATTCGACAGGCATCGCCGCTCCCCTGCACAGCGCCAGCCCATCCGGGCCTTGACTCCCATCATACCCACAGCGCCATTTGGACGTCTCCCTCGACGCAGGCGTCCACCCATTCTCGGAGAGCGCGGCGGGCAGCTTTGCGTCCGTGACCACCTTGGTCAGGCGATGGGCCGGGAGATGGCGGTAGAGATTCGAACGGTGGAGGTCGACGGCCATGCGGGAACTCCTCTCCGAGGGAGAGTCGGGGTCACCAGCACCCCCCGGAGCAGGGGCAACCACGGCGGCGAGACCCCCGGCGGTGGGGAGCCGTTAGCCAGGGCACCGCCGGTTGGGAGGTGGCCGCGGGGTCCAAGCGGTAGCCGCCGGGGATCCTCGGCATAGCCCCGTGATGGTTGTGTTAAGGCGCATTCTTGGGGTGGAAGCTCAGCGGCTGACCCCGTGGGTGCGTCTCCGGGACGGCCATCCGCTGGGTTCCCCGCCGACGCCATGACCCGCATGGTTGGTGTCAAGGTTGGACCCGCCGGGACGTCCAGGGATGCCAGGTTTGCCCGCCGTTCCGCGTCGTCTGGAACCCGCCGGGCGCGCCCACGGCCGGGAACCGCCAGCCCACGGTGGCACTCACAAAATCTAACGATCCGCCGGCCTGCACGTTGCTCGGGATAGCGGT
>JAIMAE010000240.1 GCA_023512105.1 Bacillota bacterium
ATCTTTACCTTGATGGGGGCCAAGGCCAACAACGCCTTGTTGTTTACCGCGTCGATGATGTTCATCGCCGGCTTCGGCGCGCTTCTGCAAGGGTTTTTGGGCGACCGCTACGGTAGGCGCTGGGTGCACACCCTCTACATGGTGATCGCGGCGGTAGGGCTCTTGATCATGGGAGGCAAGCTACCCGTGGGGTTGGTTGCGTTTGCCACTGGGGTCACCGCCTTCTTTGGGCTGGGCGGGTTTTCGATTCCCAAGATCTACGTCTCCGAACAGTACCCGACCCGCCTGCGCGGCACCGGAGTGGCCACCGGAGAGCTGGTCAGCCGCTTCCTCACCGGGGTGGTGCTGGTCTACTTCATCCCCACCATGCTGGCCACCCTACACGTTGAGACCACTTTCATCATCCTGGCGGTGGCGATGTTAATCTTGGTGGCGCCGCTGCTCTTCTTCGGCGAAGAGACGGCCAACATCAGCGTCGAAGAGGCCGGGACCGACCTTCATTACGTCTCCCCCGAGGCCGAGGCCAGTCAGTCGTTGCTCTCGTAAATCAAACCGCGGCGCCCCCGATTGGGTGGCGCCGCCTTGCCGCAAGCCCGATGGGTTTGACCCTATCGGGCGATCCCCAAAATCTTCGCCGCCAAATCTCCCCGGATTTGCCGAACCGTGGCTTCGTCCAGCCCAAGCTCATCCAAGAACTGGTAGTGCCGCTCGAAGTCGGCCTGGTTGCAATAGGGGTAGTCGGTCCCAAACAGCAGGCGGTCGGCGCCCAGGGTCTGACAGGCGCAGGTGGCCGAGCGCACCGAGCGGGAGACGGTGTCGTAGTACAGGCGCTGGAGGTCTTCGGCCACCGACTCCGACCGCGATTGGCGCAGGATGCGCTCCCACAAAAAGGGGATGGTCCCGCCGAGGTGGGGTACGATGAACCGAATCTCCGGGTAGCGGCGGACGATTCCCGAGGCCACCAGGCGCAACGCCGCCACCGTGTCCTCGAACGGCGCTCCCACCTGCCAGGCCAGGTTGTAGTCGGCCAGCCAGGGCAAGTTTTCGTGGCCCATCGGGTGCAAGAACACGGTGGTCTTGCGCGCGTTGAGCGCCTGCCAGACCGGCTCAAAGCGCGGGTCGTCGATCTGATAGGAGCCGATGCTGCAGCCGATGGTCACCCCCACCACCTCGGGTTGGGTAAATGCCCGCTCGATCTCCGCCAGTGCCGCCTCCACATGTGGCAGCGGCAGGGCCGCAAACACGTAAAAGCGCCCGCGATGCTGGCGAGCGACTTCGCAGAAGAGGTCGTTTCCAAGCCCGGCCGCCTCTCGGGCGTCCGAAGACTCGGCAAGATACGGCTGGGCTTGGGAGACCGAGAGCACCTGGGCATCGATCCCCACCCGGTCCATCAGCTGCAGTCGCTCGGCCAGCCCCTGCTCGCCCAAGGGGGCCGACGCCGGCACCGGCAACTCCGGGCGGCCGATGCGCTCCACGTAGGCCCTGGGGTAATAGTGGGCGTGGACGTCAATCACCATCAAAACATCCCTCCCGCAGTGCAAGTTACAAGTCCTGGAACCGATAGAAGCGGCGCGGGTTGTCCCACAACATCTGGCGAACCACCCCGGCCGGGAGATCCTCCCGCTCTTGAAGCTCCTCGAGGTCGTGGCGGTACAGCTCCAGCGAGCGCTCGTGGGGAAAGTCGCTGGCGTAAAGCAGGCAAGAGGCGGGGAAGCGCTCGACCACGTAGGCCACCGAGGCCTCCTCCGGCTCGCAGGTCACGTAGATATGTCCAGAGCGCAGGTACTCGCTGGGTTTCTTGCGAATCGCCGGCGCATCGTGGGGCCGGGTCTCGTACTCGTAGTCCATCCGGTCCATCAGGTACGGCAGCCAGCCGGCCCCGGCCTCCAAAAAGGCCACGTCCAGGTTGGGGTGGCGCTCAAACACCCCTTCAAACACCATGCCGGTCACGTGCATGAACAGAGGCAGGGGATGCTCCAGCACATGGGCCTCGATGTGGCGGCGAAAGATCTCCAGGGGAAGCCCGGCCTGAGGCGCCCCGTGGATGGCCAAGGGACAGTTCAAACGCTCGGCGGTCTCCCACAGGACCTCGTAGCGGGGATCCCCGAAGTGGCTGAGCGGGGTGGTCACCGACGGCAACATGGCCCCGCACAGCTTCAGTTCTCGCACCGCCCGCTCCATTTCCTGGGCGGCCAGCTCTGGTTCTTGGGGCGCCAGGATAGCCACCGGGCGCAGGCGGGCACTTTTGGCCGCGTAAGTCTCGGCCACCCAGTCGTTGTAGGCGCGCGAGAGGTACTGAGCCATGGTCTCGTCGGCCCGGTTCTGCACCAGGCCCAGCGACAGGCCCAAGGTGGGGTAGATGACCCCGACGTCGATCCCGGTGGCGTCCAAAAACTCCAGCCACTGTTCGGCGGTGGTGATCCCCGTCTGGGCCCGACGAAAGCGCCCATCTAAGGTCGGGAAGATGGGGTAGCTGCCCGCCCACTTGGGGTCGGAGTACGGATGAGGCAGTCGTCTGGCCACCGCGCTGGTGTCTTCAAACAGGTGGCCGTCTGAATCAATGACATGGTACCGCGCGTCCATCGCTTCCTCCTTCGCGCCAGGACCCAATCGACCTTTCCGGCCGAAATCCGCGAACCCTCCGAATACCAAGAATACTAAAACCCGGAATCGGACGCCGTTCTCCCTAAGACCTTCGTCGTCGGCCTCGAGGCCATTGCAACCGCTCCCGCCCCCCTTGGCGGGGATCGCCCTCGGAGTGATCCACATCGCCGGCCTGAGGTTTGGGCGTCCGCCATCCCCGGACCTAGCCGACGCTCCTACCTGTTCCGCATCGTCCCAGCTAGAAGCCGAACAAAAGGAGAAAGAACCAGCGCCAGCAACGAGGGGCAACTTTCCTCCCCCCGCCCCGCTGGGAAGGGGTCGATGCAACGGGGGAGCGAATTCGCCTCGATGTCCTGGATCACCACCGCCAGTGATGGTGCCGGTGGGCGCTTGCCTCGGGCTTAGGCAACACGCCGCGCATTCGCCAAGCCCCTGAGTCCACCCGGCGCCCCTCGCATGCCAGCCGCATCGGAGCTCAGCACCCAGACCTCCCTTGGCCACCCCGCCCTCCCCGAG
>JAIMAE010000241.1 GCA_023512105.1 Bacillota bacterium
CGGGGTTGCCATCTGCCTGTCGCCCTCCTCCAGGGTAGATGGGAGGCGGTGCGGCCCGCCTCCGACCTGCCACCTCAGAAAATAAAAATCGGGATAAAAAGGCCTCCCGGGCTTTTATCCCTCCGTGTCCCATCGCCGGCCCGCACCCGAGGCGGCCATGGGTGGGTCTCTTGGACCAGACCTTCTTCCAAAGAGAAGCGGAACCCTAGACCGAAAACCTATGCAGTTGTCCAAGCCCCCCGAAACGGAGGTTAAACGCGCCCGTGCTGCACCAAGGTGGCCAAGACATCTAAGATCGCCCGGACCGCTAACAACGCCGTCTGATCCGCCACGTCGTAAGGAGGCGACACTTCCACCACCTCCATCCCGGCGATCCCCTCCTTGGCCACCAACCGCAACAACTGGAGCGCCTCCCGAGGGAGAAAGCCGCCTGGCTCCGGCCAACCGGTGCCGGGCACGAAGCCGGCATCCACGCTGTCGATGTCAAAACTGAGATACACCGCTTGGGCTCCGTCCCAAGCGACCTCCAACGCCATTTCTGCCGCCTTTTCGATGCCGGTGGCGAGCACATCGTTGATGGTGAGAATGGTGGTCCCTCGCTCGCGCGCCACCTCCACGCCCGGCCGCGGCACCTGCCAGCCTCCGATCCCGATCTGGACCAGATTCTTCGGCGGCGCGTTGGGGATGTTGGTGGCGTGAAACCAGGGGGTCGTGTGCATGCGTTCATCCATGTCCTTCTCTTGGGTGTCGACGTGGCGGTCCAGGTGGATGATTCCGATGTTGCCGTCGACGTGCTCGGCAATACCGCGAAGGCAGGGGTAGCCAATCGAGTGGTCTCCGCCTAAGATGATGGGAAGCGCCCCAGCCCCCTTGATAAAGGAAATCGCCTTGGTGATCTGGTCAAAACTCTTCTCGATGTTGGCCACCGTGAAGACGTCGCCTACGTCCACTATGTCCAGCTGCTCCCGCAGGTCCACCCCCAACTCAAAGCTGTACGGCGTGAAAAGACCGGAGATGCGGCGAATCGCCTGCGGGCCAAACCGGGTGCCGGGACGGTAGGTGGTGCCAATGTCAAATGGCACCCCGACCACCGCCACCTGGTGTTCCCCCACGCGGTGGATGTCCTCTAGGTAGGGTACCTTGAGGAACGTGTTGATCCCGGCGTAGTGCGGCAACTCGCCGCGAGCGAAGCAGGAGATGGTGCGATCGGAGATGCTGTCGGCAGCGGGTAATCCGTAGGCGATGGCCCGAGCAATCTCCTCCTGGTGGCGCGATTGCGGCAAGGTTGCCTCCTGGTTGGTGGCCCAGGCTCCTTCGAACGATTTCTCCTCAAACTCCCTCACAGACCCTACACCCCTTCGGGGAGAGCGTTGCCTCGCTCTCCATTGTGTTAGATAGCCAGTTCAAATATGGTAGATATATGAGCTATGTGTCAAGTCCTTTGGGTAACTTCCCGATAAGATTACAATGTTATGGGTTCCAATCACGATCATTGGTCATATCTGTCCCACGGATTACTAAATCTCACATAATCCGGCGTAGGGCCGAGGTGCATTGCTGCTTGGCCGGCCCTGCGGATTTTGAGCGGTGCTTCCCCGGCGGGCGTTTTACCAGTACTCCCCCGCCAACCCCTATCTCCCGGGATGTCAGAGGACGACACCGGGCGCACGGATTGCCGCCTTGGGGGGTTCGGCTCAGCTCAAGCGCGGAGTCCAGGGGACACCCCAGGGCCGAGGCAGCGGGCGCTATCCGAGCGGAGAGGGACCTTGGGCGGCGCAGGCGCGTTAGGGGCGAGAACTTCCAGCGAGGAGCGGGTATAACTTTTGGAAGCTGCGGGTCCGAGCGCGGCGTCCGCTCTGGCCTTGAAAAATGGTCCGGGGGCGCCGATGACCAAAGACCGATAGCGGACTGGATTGCGGCTACAGCGCAGTCTCATCCACCAGGGCCCGCGCCATCAGTTCCGGCAGCGCGTCGGCCACTGGCTTCCCTCCCAAAATGGCCACCACCTGCTCGGTAATCGGCATGGTCAGCTGGTAGTGACGGCCTAGGGCGAAGGCGGCATGAGCTGTCGGCACTCCCTCGATCACCATCGGGGTTTGGCCGAGGATCTCCGCCATCGACATGCCCTGGGCCAACGCCTGCCCGCATTGGCGGTTGCGAGAATGGGGGGAGGCGGCGGTGGCCACCAGGTCGCCCAGCCCGGACAAGCCGGCCAAGGTGGACCAGTTGGCACCGAGGGTGGTGGCCAACCTGCCCATCTCATGCAACCCCCGGGTGATCAACGCCGCCTTGGTGCTGTCGCCTAGGCCGAGGCCGTCCGCCATCCCCACCGCGATCACCAACACGTTCTTGAGGGCGCCACCCAGTTCGACCCCGACCAAATCGGCCTGCCGATACAAGCGCAGGTGGGCTCGCCCCAACCGCTCCACCCACCCCTGAAACCCTACCGGGTCGGCGACCACCACCGCCGCCGCGGGCTCTCCGCGGCTGACTTCCGCGGCCAGGTTGGGCCCGGAGATGGCCCCCACCGCTGGCATTGAAGCCGCCCATTGCCATTCTTTATGCATCACTTGGGATAGCCTCAATCGAGTAGAGACTTCCAGTCCTTTGCTGGCCGATAACACCTGCAAACCCGGAACCACCTGGGGCGCGACCGCCCGCGCCCAAGCGCGCACGTGCTGACTGGGCACCGCCACCACCCAATGGCGTGAAAACGTGGCCACCTCGTTCAAGTCGGTGCTGACCGCCACCTGGGCGCCCAAGCGCAGGTGAGGCAAAAACACCGGATGCCGGCGGGCCGTCCGCAAGGCCTGAGCGACCTCGTCCCGCCGAGCCCACAGCATCACCTGGCTGCCCGACTGCTCAGCCAAATGGGCCAGGGTCAGCCCCCAGTTGCCGCTGCCAAAAATGCTGATGCGTGCCATTAATGCTCGGTCTCCCGCCGCGGGCGAGGACGAAATTCCAGGCGGATCGGGCTTCCTGAGAAGTCAAAGCGCTCGCGCAAGCGGTTTTCCAGATACCGCTGGTAACTGAAGTGTACCAGCTCCGGGTCGTTGACGAAACAGACGATGTGGGGAGGGCGGATTGCCACCTGGGTGGTGTAGTAGATCCGAAGTTG
>JAIMAE010000242.1 GCA_023512105.1 Bacillota bacterium
ATTGTTCGCACCGCCGAGGCCGACCACGGCACCACCCCCTGGGACTTTGTCTTCGCCGAAGGGATGGTGATCACCATCCAACCCCACGTGGTCACGCGGGACCTCCGCTACGGGCTTCAATTCGGCGAGACGGTTCAGATCGCCGCCCACGGGATTGAGCGCTTGCACCGCTTGCCCCGGGAGCCCTTTTGGATGGGGTCGGTTGGATGATCCGCCCCAAGTGCTCCCTCCGCGACCAACCCACCCGCTGGGAAGCCGCCCGGCTGGACCAGGCCGGCTGGTACCTTGGCAGTGAGTTATGGGCTCCATCCAGGGGCGCTCTCTCGCAGAGAATCTCGAAGCTCCTCACCGCCGCCAGCGAAAGGCAACCCGCCGCGAATGGCGGCATTGCCCTCGCCACGCCGCGCCGCGCTGAAGGTGGCATTGCCAGTGTGTAGGAGAGGAGACCGCTAAATGATCATCGGACCGCCTGGAACTGACGTTGCCTACGACTCTTACCAATCCTTTTGCTTTACCCACCGCGGCCAGGTGTCTCCATTCAAAGCGCTTTCTTTCCTCGCCCTAGCCCCACCGCCCAGAGTCTGATTACGGGCGGCTCGGAACAGGCTAACACCCAGGTGACCCTGAGTGTGGGGAAAAGCCAAACCACCAGCACGAACTACAGCCCAACCCAGTCCACCACCCGCAGTACATCCGCCACCCGGCTTCCACCTTTGCCGTGGTCAACCAGGGAACCATCCTGGCCTGTGCCCCCGAGGTGCCCGACTCGGTGCTGGCGGCCATGGCCGCCTTGGGCGCCAAGACAGCTTGCGTGGTGGGCAGGCCGGGGGCGATCTCCAATGCCGCCGTAGTGCCGCTTACACAAGCAGGCCTGACTGTGGTTCGGCAGTTCCAGGCCGCGACCGGGTGCAGACGGCGAGCTTAATCGACAGCTACCTCTATCAGCAACACCTGACCCAGGCCACTACCCTATACGTGGCCAACGGGGTGACCATGGTGGACGCCCTGGCGGCCAGCCCGTGGTTGGCTCGCGCCGCTGCTCCCTTGTGGCTGGGGAGCCCTGGGGAGACCGCGCTGCCCAGCGCCGCCCTGACCTGGCTCGAGCAAGCGAACATCCATCAGGTGGTGTTGTTGGGCGGGCCGGCGGCGGTGACGCCGGGGATCGCCCCGCAGCTTAGCAGTCTCGGCGTGCAGGTCACCCGCCTCGCCGGTGCCGACCGTGACGCGACTGCGGCGGCGATCCCCGCCCAAGCCTTTCCCCATCCCGCGGGGGCGAACCTGGCGGCGGACGGAAGCCGCGGCTCCAGCTTCGTCGACGCGCTCCCGGCCGGTCCTCTGGGGGCGGTGTGGAACCTTCCGGTGGTGTTAAGCGGCCCCAACCAGCTGCCTGGCGCGACCGCCAGCTACCTCCAGGCGCTAAGCCCGTCCAGCCTGTGGGTGATGGGCGGACCCGCCGCGATCCACGCCTCGGTCTTGCAGGCGCTGGACAGCCTGATGGGAACCCCTTCCCCCTGAGGGCCTGCGTTCAAGCCAAGCCCTAGGCAATAACCTGCCAACCCTCTCCTCGGCCGAGCTCGGTCGAGGAGAGGGTATTTTGATCTGACTGTCACGTGCCCTTACGGGTTCCTCCTGCGCGGCCACCAGCGCAGCTGATACCAACGGACCACCCGCAAGGGGGCGGTAAGGCGCCACGAAACGGACGATTCGAGGATATGGAGACGGTCGGCCAACAGCTGTTGTTGGCGGAGCTGGCTGGAGAGAGCACCTTCTAAAGTCGCCAGACGCTCGCGCATCTGCTCGAGCTCGTCGAGGAGGCGTTGTTGCTCCCGGCGCGCGATTGCAAGCGCCTCCTCGGCCTGCGTCCTCAAGGCCCGCTCTTCAGCCACTTTCCGCTTCGCCGCCGCCAAGGCCTGATCGGCCTGCTCTCGGACCTCGCGGATCGCCGCGTCTTGGCGGTAGACTTCCGCCTCCAGTTCGCCGATCAGGCGGTAGCGGGCATCGGCCAGCACATCCTTTGCAAGCTTGCTCTCATACTCGGGGTCGAAGTCGACCTCATCTTTGGCCAATGCCATCAAATACCGGTAGAGGCGTTGGACCTCTGGGTCCAGCTCGGCTCCGAGCTCGGCCGACCCCTGGGAGGGATGGTGATTCATTTCCGGTTCGAGAAACTGGGTGCAGTATCGCTCGATTTCGGCGTCGTCGGCCAGAGGGAGCTCCAGGCGCTCGGCGACGCGCAGCAGCTGCCGCCGCGGATCCTGCAACAGCTCTTCGTAGCTCGTCACCACCCGCCGATATCCTCGGGTCTGGGTGATGACCTCCGACATATGGAGCAGCCACAGTTGCTCGCCCTTTAGCAAAGAGAACCCATCGCGTGCCGCCAAAGAGTGGGCCACGCTCTTGGGATTTCGCACCACGATCAGGAAGCTGGGCTCGCACCCCAGTTCCCGCAAAACGTCCAGCCAAAGGGGAAGCAGGCGGCAGGTCCGCGGATCTTTAAAACCCCAGCGCGAGGTGGTCCCAAACCGCTGACGGAGATAGGACTTCAGCTCTGTTTTGATAGCCCGTACCTCAGGGTGCAGCGTCCATTGGTCCGGGTCGGGCAAAGGAGCGATGGTATCCCACCGCCGACCCAAGGCGGCCAAGATTCGCTCCTGATACTCGACGATGGGCTGCAGTTCAAAGAACCCCTTGCGGTTGGTCTCCGCGGACCCTTCGCCGGGGGGCGGGAGGTGCTCGGAAGGCTCACCAATCTCGACGCCTAAAAACGCTAACATCGCCGTCGTAGCGCTGGTCCCGCTGCGGTGCATACCCAACACCACCACCGCCCGCCGGCGGGTCGGCGATGCCGGCGTGAAGGTGTCAATTCCTGCAGGACCGCTGCCCATGGTCATCCCTCCAGCCGAGGATTCATTGTACCACGGCCAGAGGAAGAAAGCCCGCTTGAGCGGGCCTTTGGGAGTGCGGGCTGCATCGAGTTGGCACCGACCCGGTGGGGATGATGAGGTGAGCCTCACTCCATGCGGTGCATCTCCTTGCGCAACCGCTTGATGATGCGCTTTTCCAGGCGGGAGATGTACGACTGGCTGA
>JAIMAE010000243.1 GCA_023512105.1 Bacillota bacterium
GGCACGCAAATTCGCGCCGGTTCCACGGTTCTCCTGTTGACGGAATGAGGCCAAGGTGGAATAGTCTTTTGGCGGGGGGTGCCGAGGATGCAGTTAGGGCCGCTGGTGGCGGGGTTAGAGGCGGCAACCTGGCCGAAAGCATTAGCGGAATTGGAAATATCTGGAATCCAGTACGACTCCCGGGTGATCCAGCCGGGGGAGATGTTTTGTGCCGTGCCGGGGTTTCACACCGACGGTCACCTCTACTGCAACGAGGCGGTGGCCCGGGGGGCGCGGGCGCTTTTGGTCGAACGGCCGGTGGAGCATCCCGCGGAGGTGGCGATGGTCCAGGTGCCCGATGTGCGGCGGGCGATGGCGGTGGTGGCCGACCGCTTTTATGGCTCGCCTTCGGCCAAGCTTTACACGATTGGGGTGACCGGCACCAACGGCAAGACCACCACCACCCACCTGATCCGGGCGGTGCTGGAGGCGGGCGGGGTGCCCTGCGGGCTGACCGGGACCATCCAGACCTTGATCGGCCGCGCCTCTTTTCCGGTCGAGCGCACCACCCCGGAGGCGCCCGACTTGCAGAAGATCTTGGCCCAGATGGTGGACGCGGGCATGCGGGCGGCGGTGATGGAGGTCTCCTCGCACGCCCTGGCCTTAAAGCGGGTGGACGGGGTGCGCTACGACGTGGGGGTCTTCACCAACCTTACCCAGGATCATCTCGACTTTCACAAGGATTTAGAAGACTACTTCTTGGCCAAGGCGCTGTTGTTCCAGCGACTGCCCAAGTCGAGCGACAAGGGGCCGGTGGCGGCGGTGATCAACCAGGAGGACGCCTTTGGCCGGCGCCTGTTTGACATGACCGAGGCCCCTATCCTCCGATACGGCTGGTCGGCGGGGGCTGACCTCTCCGCCCGCGACATCGCGGTCGACGCCACCGGGGTGCGCTTTGCAGTCACCTTCCCCGACGGCCGGTCGCTTTCGGCGCGCTTTCCGATGACCGGCCGCTTCAACGTGGCCAACGCCTTGGCGGCGCTTTCGGTCGGCTACCTCTGGGGGGTCGACAAGGAGGCGATGGCCGCCGCCCTGGCCAACTACCCGGGAGTGCCCGGCCGGTTTGAGAAGGTCGACCTCGGGCAGCCGTTTTCGGTGATCGTGGACTACGCCCACACCCCGGACGGGATTGAGAACGTGCTGAAGACGGCGCGGGAGTTTGCCAAAGGCCGGGTGATCGCGGTCTTTGGCGCCGGGGGCGACCGCGACCGCAAGAAGCGGCCGTTGATGGGCGAGGTGGCCGGACGCCTCTCCGACGAGGTGATCATCACCTCCGACAACCCTCGCACCGAAGATCCCCTGGCCATCATTCGCGACATCGAGGCCGGCATCCGTCCCACCGGGGTGCGCTGGCACTCCGAGCCCGACCGGCGAGCGGCCATCCGCCAGGCGATCGCCATGGCCAAGCCCGACGACGTGATCATGATCCTGGGCAAAGGGCACGAGACCTATCAGATTAACCGCACCGGCACCATCCACTTCGACGACCGCGAAGAGGCGCGGGCGGCCATAAAGGAGATTTGGGGACGGTGATCGCCATCACCTACGCCGAGGTGGCCCGCTACACCGGCGGGGTCTTGTACGATTGCGAGGGCACCCGCCCGGTGGCCGGGGTGACCATCGACAGTCGCGCGGTCGGCCCGGGGATGCTGTTCGTGGCCCTGCCCGGACGCCACACCGACGGCCACCGCTTTTTGCCCGAGGTGTTTGCCCAGGGCGGGGTGGCCTTAATTCGCCGGGGGGCGGCCGGAACGGGCCCCCGCATCGAGGTGGAAGACCCCCTGACGGCGATGGGGGAGTTGGTGCGGCGCTGGATCGAGACCCACGCCATCCGGGTGGTGGGGGTGACCGGAAGCGTCGGCAAGACCAGCTTAAAGGAGCTGATCGCCCAGGCCCTCTCCGCCCGCTATGTGACCGGCCAGACCCTCTCCAACTACAACACCGCCATCGGCCTCCCCCTCTCCTTCTTTGCCGCCCCCCCGGCGATGACCCACTTCGTGGCCGAGATGGCGATGCGGGCCCGGGGGGAGATTCGCCACCTGACCGAGATCGCCCCGCCCGATGTGGCGGTGATCGGCAACATCGGCCCGAGTCACCTTGAGACCTTGGGCTCGATGGAGGCCATCCAAGCCGCCAAAGGCGAGATCCTGGAGGGGATGCGCGAGGGGGGCACCGCGGTCTTAAACTACGACGACGTCAGGGTGCGCGAGCTTGGGCTGCGGCTGAAAAAAGGCGAGGTGGCCTGGTACGGCCGCTCGCCGGAGGTGCAAAGCCGGCTCTTGGAGGCTGCGGTGGAGGGGACCGGGGTGCGCTGCCGGATCGCCGTGGAGGGCCAGGAGGTGGCCTTTTGGTTGCCCTGGCCGGGCGTCCACCAGGCGCTCAATGCCGCCGGGGCGCTCCTGGTGGCCCAGCGGCTTGGGGTGGAGGTGGTGGCGGCGGCCGAGCGGCTATCCCAGATCGAGCCTTCCCGCTCCCGGATTCAGGTGCGAGAGATCGGGGAAGTGCGGGTGGTGGAGGACGTCTACAACGCCAACCCCGACTCGATGGCGGCCGCCTTGGAGTACCTGGCCAGCCTGCCCGGGCGCAAGGTGGCGGTGTTGGGCGACATGCTGGAGCTGGGGGCGGCCGAGGAGGAGAGCCACCGGCGGGTGGGGGAGGCGGCCGCCCGCCACGCCGACCTCCTGGTCACGGTGGGAGAGCGGGCCCGGGCCATCGCCGCCCAGG
The DNA here is from genome assembly GCA_023512105.1 of Bacillota bacterium. Taxonomy (GTDB): domain Bacteria; phylum Bacillota; class Sulfobacillia; order Sulfobacillales; family Sulfobacillaceae; genus JAIMAE01. The sequence continues at coordinate 2,764 of JAIMAE010000243.1, forward strand.
CGCGGGCCTTAGGGATTTCGGTGGTGGAGACCGGGTCAGTGGACGAGGCGGCCCTCATGCTGCCCCAGCTCCTGCGGCCGGGGGATGTGGTGTTGTTCAAGGCCAGCCGGGGGATGGCGCTGGAGCGGCTGATCGCCCGGCTGGAGGCCGCAGGAGGCGCCTCGTGAGCGCGGTGTGGGCGGGGGTGGTGACCTTCGGGATGGCGATCGGGTTGGGGCCGCTGCTCATCCCCTGGCTGCACCGCCTGAAGTTTGGACAGACCGTGCGCGAGGCGGGGCCGGCCTCCCACCTGAAAAAGCAGGGGACTCCCACCATGGGCGG
>JAIMAE010000042.1 GCA_023512105.1 Bacillota bacterium
AGGTCGTGCAGCACCAGCCCTAGGCGGGCTTGGTTGCGCTTGGCCAGCGCCCAGGGTTGTTCGACCTCGATAAACCGGTTGGCGTCTCTCACCAGCCCGTTGACCGCCACCAAGGCTTCGGACAGGTTGAGCCCCTCCAAGGCCTCCTCCCAGGCGGCCAAGGTCCGCGCCGCGCTCTCCGCCAGAGGGCGCTCGCCGTCCTCCGGGGCGGGGATGACTCCGCCGGCGAATCGTTCAATCATGGCCACCGTGCGATGGAGCAGATTGCCCAGGTCGTTGGCCAAGTCGACGTTGGTGCGCAGGATCAAGGCCTCCTCGGTATAACTGCCGTCGGCTCCAAACGGCACCTCCCGCAAGAGGTAATACCGCACCGGGTCGACACCGTAGCGGTCGATCAACTCCAGCGGGTCGACGGCATTGCCGCGCGACTTGGACATCTTGGTCTCCCCGATTAACAGCCAGCCGTGGCCAAACACCTTTTCCGGGAGCGGCAGGTCTAGCGCCATCAACATGATCGGCCAAATGATGGTGTGAAACCGGACGATCTCTTTGCCGACCAGATGCAGATTGGCCGGCCAAGTCCTGGCGAAGCGATCCGGGTCGGAAAGGTACCCCGCCGCGGTGAGATAGTTGGCCAAGGCATCAAACCAGACGTAGATGACGTGTTCCGGGTCTCCCGGCACCGGGATCCCCCATTCCAGCCCGGTGCGGGAAATCGAGAGGTCTTCCAATCCCCCCTCGAGGAACCCCAGCATCTCATTGCGCCGGCTCACCGGTTGGATAAACTCCGGATGGTCCAAAATGTATTGGCGCATCCGTTCCTGGTAACGGCTCATCCGGAAGAAGTAGCTGTCCTGACGCACCCGCTCCACCGGCCGGCCGCAATCCGGGCATTTGCCGTCCACCAACTTCGATTCGGGCCAAAAAGTTTCGTCGGGCAGGCAATACCACCCTTCGTAGGTGCCTTTGTAAATGTCTCCCTGGGCCTGAAGTTGGCTGAAGAGATGCTGCACCACGCGGTAATGGCGGGGTTCGGTGGTGCGAATAAAGTCGTCGTAGGAGATGCCAAGCCGCTTCCACAAAGGATCGCGAATGAAGGCCACGATCCCGTCGACAAATTCTTTGGGGGAGACCCCGGCCTCCATGGCCCGTTTCTTGATCTTCAGCCCGTGTTCGTCGGTGCCGGTCACGAACCACACCGCCTCGCCGCGCAGACGATGAAACCGGGCCAGGGTGTCTGCGGCCACCGTGGTGTAGGCGTGACCGATATGTAAATTGTCGCTCGGATAATAGATAGGCGTGGTCAAGTAATATACCGACTGCCCCATCCTGTCTCCTTTCCGGTTAAAAGCGCGCCATGGCCGACAAGACCGGCCCTTGCCCGGTCCCGCGGCGTCGATTGGAGTATCTTAGCAAAATCGGCCGAAACCGTCAAAGGAGCCCGTCCGAACCGGGGCGATGGGGCAGGGGGCCGTCTTCCCTTTACCCCATCTTAACCGGTCTTAACACGTTCTTCCCACGGCCTTAACGCCATCTCGATACCATGGTGAGCAAGTGGAGCCAGCGTTTTAGGCTAAGAGGCGGAGGCTAAGATTCGGTGGCAATCGTGATCGCATTGAGCCCAGGGCTTTTGCAACGCATGCCACTCGGCAACGGGAGCGAGCCGACGGTCCGGGTCACCACCGTCAACCAACTGTTCGCGTCCCTGCGCCACCCCGATTGTCGGGGTGTCCTGCTCGACCCCAATTGGGTCGAAGCCCCCTGGTGGAACGGAATTCTCTCGGCCTGTCGAATGCTCGACATCCCTACCTGGCTGGTGGTAGAGACGGTTCAAGGCGTGACCTTCTGGCGCATCCAACCCGAGGCTGCCTTCCCCACATCCCCCCCTTGGCCCGCGCCCCCACTGTGCGTCGACAAACGGGAGGAGACCTGGTACCACCTCGGCCAACCCCTGAACCTTTCCTCGCGCCAAGCCGCCCTCCTCCAGGTGTTCGCGGGAGATCCCGGCCAGCGCGTCTGGTCGCTCGACCGCATCAACGCCGCCCTGGCCGCCGAAGGCCTGACCCCGATTTCCGCCGCCGCCTTAAAGGTGCATGTCCACGCGCTGCGCCAAGCCTTAGGTCCTGGCCATCTGCGCACGGTGGCCCGCTTTGGATACCAGTGGAAGTCCTGCCAAACCCCGTAGGCAACCTTACTGCATGGCCTGAACCACCTCTCGGTGGGTGGCGCACCAGATCCAGGGCTTGGACCGCAAAAACCGCAAGGCATCGCGATACTCGACGGCGCCGTAAGGGCGACCGAACACGTGGGCATGCACGGTGACGTCCAGGCAACCCATCTCCTCGGGGTTGGGTTCGTACCACCCCTCCACGATCCGGCGGAGAACCTGTAAATACGTCTGGGGGGCATTGCCGTAGCGTACATAGAGCGGCATGTCGTTGACTTCCATGGTAAACGGGATGGCGGCCAGCCGCCCTTTGTCGGTGGTAAGCCAATAGGGTAAGTCGGCGTCGAAGACGTCGCCGGTCCATTGGAAGCCGTACTCGACCAAGAGCTCGGCGGTTCGTGAACTGGGGGTGCCCCGTGGGCTGCACCATCCGACCGGTCGCTCCCCAGCCGCGTCGGCGAGGACCTCCACGGACCGGCGGATGTTCTCGCGCTCTTCCGCCTCCGTCAAGTAGGCCGGAACGATGTCCTGAGCCATGGAATGGCCGCAGAGCTCGTGACCGGCCTGGCTGATCTCCCGCACCAGGCGCGGATACCGTTCGGCAATCACCCCGCTGGTCAGCACCGTGGCACGGACCTGAGCTTCGTCCAAAATTCTCAGCAGTCGCGGCATCCCACAGCGGGGGCCGTATTCGGCCCAGGAAACCGCCTGGGTATCCCGCACTCCGGGACGCAGGGGATTGCCCATGGGGCCAATGCCGGGAGCTCCCTGCTCCGACCATCCTTCGAGCACCACGTTCACCAGGACCAACAGGCGTTTACCGGAAGGCCAGCGGATCGCCATTTGCCTGCATTCCCTCCCATCGCGATCTCCGTTCTCCCCATGCCAAAGCCGCCAGGCCCCCTCGCCGGCGGGCCAAGACGGCAAGCGCATATCTTCCCGACTCCAGGATACCATCTTTGCCAGGGGGCTTCCCTGCCGGAATCGCTCTTCGTCAAGGCCGGAGAGGGAGGGGGACCGGAAGCCCGCCCGCGGCACCTAGACCGGAAGCCCCGCCAGGCATCGATCGGCAAAAGCCCCTCTAAGCCAGCGTACCCGCCTGCCGGCCCACAGGGGAGCGCAGCCCAACCCGCCGAGCGGGCGGATTCCCACCTACCCAGGCGTCATGTCCGGAGACTGCCGCAAGGCATCCCATCGTCACAGCCGATTGGCGACGTCCGTCAACACCTCGTTGACCTGCTGCCCCAACCACGACAAGCCGCCGACCGCGGCCAGGGCAACCAGGGCGAGGATCAAGGCGTATTCCACCAGCGCCTGGCCCCGCCGATCATTCCATAGCCGTCGAGCCCGCACCCCTCTGCACCTCCGGTCAAAAGCCCGGTTGCATGGTATGCGCCTCCGCCGGCGCCGGTCAGCTAGGAAGAGCTGGATTGGCTTAATGCCGGCCACAGGCGGCTTAGGATCATCTGGTCGGTCAGGGTATCCACGGGCGCGCGGTCGTCGGTAAAGACCAGGCCGGGACCCGGGTGGGGGCGGTGCCAGGTGGTGGCCAGCTCAAGGCCGGTCGCCTTTAGGAACGCCGGCATCTTGGCGGGGTCAGGAGGTTTAAGCGGATGGCGCGCTGCCACCAGGAGGTAATTGAAGGCGCCAGGAGCCCGGGCCACCGCCACGTCCGGGAAGACGGAGAGCAGGGTGCGCTCCAGATCCTGGAGGAGCGGCGACGACTCCGAGAGGGCGTTGACATTTAAGGCCAGCATCCCGTCCGGGCTTAAATGTTGCGCGGCCAGGGTGAAAAACTGGCGGGTGGTGAGCGTAAAGGGAATGTAGATTTCGTTGCTATACGCGTCGACCACGATCAAGGGAAAGGTTTGTCGGTGGGTTTCCAGGTAGACGCGGGCATCTTGGTGCACCACCTGGGCAGTGCCCGGCTTGAGGTCAAAGTAGCGTTGGCCGAGCGCCGTCAACACCGGGTCGATCTCCACCCCGGTGACGCGAATCGGGGTATGCCGCCAAGGGTCCACATCTTTTCGGAACATGGTGGGGATCGTCCCCGCGCCCATGCCCAAAACCAGGGCCGACAGGGGACGTTGGAGCGAAAAGGCGTAGGGCAGCGTCACAAAGGCGTCGTAATAGAGGCCGGTCAATCGGCTCGGCGTGTAGACCGATTGAATCCCGGCACCGTCGTTGACGCTCAGGGCCACGCCGTTTCCCCATTGGTAGACCTCCGCAAACTGGTAGGGAGTCTCCACCTCGGTGACCAACCCCGGCATCGGCTTCAACAGCGGACCGGCAAAATGCGCAAACAGAAGGGGCGCGCCCAGCAAAAGGCCGGAGGCCCATCGGCGCGTCATCCCCCAGCCGGCCAGGATCAAGGCCGCCCCGGCTCCCCACAAGGTGGCTCGCACTCCAAAGCTGGGGATGGTCCAAAACACCGGCACAAAGGTCCCGAGCAAGCTTCCGACCGTGGCCCAGGCATAGAGGCTGCCTGCGGTCTGGCCGGAGTCTCCCACCGAACGACGCTGCATGGCCAAGCGAATCGCCCAGGGGCTCACCATGCCCAAGGTCAACACCGGGGGAAGGAAGAGGATGGCCACCCCGATCAGCGACCCCAGCACCACCCCGGCCGGGGTATCCAACACCCCGCGAACGGTCAGCAGCAACAGCGGCTCGGCCAACACGGGGAGGGCCGCCGTAAACACGCCCGTCCCCAACACCAAGCCTCCCAACACCTGGGCCCGAGGCATGCGGTCTGCCAGGCGTCCGCCCCAATGGTAGCCGACGCTTAAGGCGAGCAGGATGAGCCCGATGACCACGCCCCAAACCAGCTGGGAGTTGCCAAAAAACGGAGCCAACAGCCGCTGGCTGGAGAACTCGATGGCCATCACCGCGGCGCCGGTGACGGTGACAAAGGCTTTTAGCCCCCAGAGGGGAACGTTGGGATCTGCTCCGGCCTCGCGGTCGGCTTCCGCCGCCATGGGGTGTGCACCTCCCTTTCCGCCATGCATCCCCACTGAGCTTATGCCTTGTCCGCTCGGAAGACAAGGCGGCGATTTGTGAGGCAGATCACCGCAGGCCAATCCGCCCTGGGATACTGTGGAGAGCAGGGAGGCTAGTCTGCTTCGCCGCCCGCCTTTATCGGCGCACCTGGATTACAATGGCAAAAGGGGCGCCTCTAGCGTCTGGGAGGTGATACCGGTGGCGTTTGGCAAGATCCATACCGACAAGGCCCCAGCAATCGGGGTCCCGCTCGCCTTTTGGGGGACCGGATGGGTGGGCGGGCTTGCCTGGGCGCTTTGGCTATTCCTCCACCCTCGCCCGATCTGGATGGCCTTGTGGCAAAGCCCAAGCTTTCTGGTCGCAGTCCACCTGTTTACCTTGGGCTGGATCACCCCGATGATGCTGGGCTCCCTGTACCAATGGATCCCGGTGGTCACCAACCGCCCGTGGCCTCGCGCGCGGCTGGCGGTATGGATTTACGCGGGATACCTCTTGGGGGCAGGCGCTTTTTTGGCCGGGTTGAGCCAAGAGACCTGGCGGGTGGCGGCGGCGGGCGGTTTTCTCGTGGCCGGGTCGGTGCTGGCCTTTGTGACCCTGGCCGCCTCCACGTTGGTTCGCCGCCCCTTGACCGTACCCCTCGCCTTCGTCGCTTCCAGCCTGGCCTGTTTGACGCTCACGGTGCTGATGGGATGCCTGATGGCGCTGGCCCTGGCCGGAGAGGGCGGATTGCTCCAGGTGCTCCCCTGGCATATGTTGCTCGGCCTGGGCGGATGGTTTTCCCTGACCTTGATGGGCGTCTCCTATAAACTCTTGCCGATGTTGGCCGTCACCCGGCGCGACCCGCGATGGGGTTGGTGGAGCTGGGCGTTGACGCTGGGCTTTCTGTTCGGCCTGATGGGGGTGGCTAGCGCGGTGCCCCTACCGACCTGGGTTCGCTGGTGGGGGGCGTTGGCGCTGCCCTGGACGGTCTACGCCGTAGACCTCTACGCGACCGTCCGGAGCAGGCGCAGTCACCAGCCCGACGTGGTGGTCCTGGGCATGGCGGGCTCGCTCCTCGCCGGGGTGGCGGCTCCGCTCCTCCTCGCTGCAGGCCGAGGCTTTTTGGCCGCTACCCTCTTTGCCCTGGGTTGGCTCGGCCTCGCTTCGCTCAGCTATTTCCAAAAGATCTTGCCCTTTGCGCTCTGGCAATACCAGTTCTCCCGCCATAAGGGCAGCTCGGTGCAGGTCCCCCATGTCGCCGAGATCCTGCCTCCCTTGTGGTCGCGCGGGGTTCTCGGGACGTACATCGTAGGTGGAGTCGCGGCGGTGATCGGCCGCCTGGTCGACCAAGAGCCGCTGTGGCGGGCTGGTATCGGCGTGGTAGGGCTTGGATTGGCCTTGGCCATCGTCACCCTGGTTGCAGGCTTTTGGCGCAGCCAGCCCCACCGCGCCCAAGGCCAAAGTTGGGGAAGACTGTGGGGGGCGAGGAGCTCCGCACCTAGTTCCGACGACACCGTTTGGGCAGGTCCACCCCAGTCGGCGGATCCGGCGCCGGGAGGTCGAGAAAAAGGAGATGGGGCAAATGCCGCGGTCGGAATCCGATTACGGCTATGGTGATTTCTTCGGGCCCAATTTCGGGTACGTCATCGAGCTGTACGAACGTTACCTGCAGAGCCCGGACTCTGTGGACCCGGCGACGCGCGCCGCCTTCAAACGCCTAGGAGCGCCGCCGCCGGCGGAAGGCGTCGAGCCCAGGGTTGCTTCGGGGGTAGACAAGGCCCGGCACCTCGCCGACGCGATCCGGGAGTTTGGTCATCAGGCCGCCCAGATCTATCCGGTGGCTGGGGCAGCGCCTGACCGCTCGGGATTTCGTTGGGAGGCTTTTGGGCTCAGCCCGGAGGCGCTGGAGAGGTTGGAGGCCCAAGCCGTCTGGCCAGGGGCGCCTGCTTCCTTGACCTCCGGACTGGAGGCCATCCGCGAACTGGAACGCCGCTACACCGGCACGTTGGCCTTTGAATACCGGCATTTGAGCGACCTGCGGGCGCGGGAGTTTTGGCGGGAGGCCATTGAGGGCCCCGACTGGTTTCCTCCTCTCCCCTCCTCCCGCCGCCGCGAACTTCTGCACCGGCTGCTCGAGGTGGCGGAGTTTGAGTCCTACCTTCACCGCACCTACCCCGGCCAGAAGCGTTTCTCCCTGGAGGGCACCGACACCTTGGTGCCGCTGCTTGACGAACTGATTCGGGAAGCGGCCCGGGTCACAGCGATTCGCGACGTGGAGCTGGGCATGGCCCACCGGGGACGGCTGAACGTGTTGGCCCACATCTTGCAAAAACCGTACGCCGCCATCTTCGCCGAATTTCACGCCGCTCCCGACAAAGAGGCGGTTCCGTCCGAGGGTTCGTCCGGGATCAATTACGGGTGGACCGGGGATGTCCGGTATCACTTGGGAGCCGAGCAATGGCTGACCGAGCCCAACGCGGTCACCATGCGGGTACACCTCGCCCACAACCCGAGCCACTTGGAATTTGTCAATCCGGTGGTGGAAGGCATGGCCCGAGCGGTGGCGGAGGGAACCGGCAAGGCTGGACAGCCCGATTACGACCCGGACCGGGCCTTGCCGATCCTGATCCACGGCGACGCTTCGTGGGCGGGCGAGGGAGTGGTGGCGGAAACCCTGAACTTGTCCGGCCTGGCCGGATACCAAACCGGCGGGACTGTGCATGTCATTGTCAACAACCAGATCGGGTTTACCACGCCCCCCGAGGAAGGGCGGTCGACCCGCTACGCCAGCGACTTGGCCAAGGGCTTTGAGATCCCGATCCTGCATGTCAACGCCGACGACCCGGAGGCGGTGATATTTGCCGCTCAGCTGGCCTTGCGGTGGCGCCAGCGATTCCACCGCGACGTCCTCATCGACCTCATCGGATATCGACGGTGGGGCCACAACGAGGGAGACGATCCCGCGCCCACCCAGCCGGAGTTGTACCAAGCGATTAGCGGTCATCCCCCGGTGTCTGAGCTCTACGCCGACCGGCTGGAACAGGCTGGATTGGTGACCCGGGAGGAGGTCGAGGCTCAACGCCGCCAGATCCGGGACCGCTTGGTCCAGGCCCAGGCGGAGGTCGCGCAATTTCTCCAACCTGCCGCCGAACCCGCTGTCGAGGTCGACCAGCCGCCTCCACCCCCGCCGGTGAGCCTCGACGCCCTCAAAGCCTTAAATCGCGAGCTTTTCACCATCCCCGAAGGCTTTCGCCTTCACTCGCGGGTGGAGCGGCTGATAGGTCGCCGCCAACAGCTGGAGACCCCGGAGGGGATCGACTGGGGCTGGGCGGAACAGCTGGCCTGGGCCAGCCTGTTGCAGGAAGGGATCGCGATTCGCCTGTCCGGCCAGGACAGCCAGCGGGGGACGTTTGGTCAACGCCATCTGGTCTGGCACGACCGCGAGTCGGGCCGCACCTATTGTCCGCTGCAACACCTACCACAAGCCCGAGCCGCCTTTGCGGCCTACAACAGTCCCCTCACGGAGACGGCGGTGATGGCCTTCGAGTACGGGTACAGCGTCAGGGCCCCGGCCAGCTTAACCATCTGGGAAGCCCAGTATGGAGATTTCGCCAACGTGGCGCAGGTGGTCATCGACCAGTTTATCGCCGCCGGCCGGGCCAAGTGGCAACAGGACTCGGGGCTGGTCCTGCTCTTGCCCCACGGTTACGAAGGGCAGGGCCCAGAACATTCCAGTGCCCGGCTGGAGCGCTTCTTGGAGCTATCCGCGCAAGGAAATTGGCGGGTCGCGGTTCCTTCCACCGCCGCCCAGTATTTTCACCTGCTTCGGGACCAAGCCCATCGCCTGCCCACGGCTCCTCGCCCCTTGGTGGTCATGGCCCCCAAGTCGCTGCTCCGCCATCCCAAGGCGGCCAGCCGGTTGGACAGCCTGGTCGAAGGGGGGTTTGCGCCCCTCCTCACCTGGGAAGTCCCCACCATCGCCCCCGAGCAGGTCCGGACCATCCTGGTCGCCTCCGGCAAGACGGCAATTGAACTCGAGGGAGCCCTGGAGGATCACCCGAGGCCGTGGGCGGTGGTGCGCCTGGAGCAGCTGTACCCCTTCCCAGAGACAGCCTGGCGAGACGCCATCGCCCGCTATCCGACCGCCGAGGAGGTGCGCTGGGTTCAGGAGGAACCGGAGAACATGGGCGCCTTGCCCTACCTCCGCCCGATCTTGGACCGGCTTGTCGCCGCCCCGCGCGGCTGGCGAGCGGTAAGCCGCCCCCCGCGCCCAACCCCGGCCGAGGGATTTCATCAGGCCCATCGTCAGGAGACGCTGCGGATCATGCATTTGGCCTTAGAGGATTAGTGGTGAGGAGGAGGAATGGGGCATGCCTACCATCGTCGTCCCCGAATTGGGCGAGTCGATCACCGAGGCCACCCTGGGACGTTGGCTGAAGCAGCCGGGAGAGCTGGTGGCCATGGGGGAACCGGTGGCGGAACTGGAGACCGACAAGGTCAATCTGGAGGTGACCGCTCCGGCCAGCGGGCGCCTGGCTAAGCAAATCCACCAGGAGGGAGATACCGTCCAACCGGGGGAGGTCCTGGGCGAGCTGGAACCTGCCGACGTCCCGACGGCGCCGGCGGAGCCGCCGGCGGGGACCGCCCCGCCTCCGACCCAGGGCCCGATCCCCGCGCCCCGCGCCACCCCGGATGTCCGCCGGCTGGCCAAGGAATACGGGGTGGACTTAAAAGCGGCCCCCGCCCATCGGGGACGCGTAACCCATGAGGATCTGGAGCGCCTGGCGGCGGAGCGTGCCGAGCCTTCCACCCCCGCCCCAGGCGCCGCCACCCCGACCACTCCGGCAACCGCTGCTCCGAATCCCCCCGTGGAGGCACCGGGGCAAGGAGGTCCGGTGGTGCGAGAACGCCTCTCCCGGCGCCGCCTGACTATTGCCAGGCGTCTGGTCGCCGCCCAGCACGAGGCGGCCATGCTGACCACCTTCAACCAGGTCGACCTCTCCCGCATCCAAGAGATCCGCCGGCGCCGCCAGGCCCAATTCGAGGCTCGGCACGGGGTTCGGCTGGGACTGATGTCCTTCTTCACCAAAGCCGCGGTCGGCGCGCTGAAGGCCTTCCCGCGCCTCAACGCCGAGATCGACCTGGAGCGCGGAGAGTTGATTTTAAAGCAGTACTACGACATCGGGATCGCGGTGGCCACCGAGGGCGGACTGGTGGTGCCGGTGGTGCGGGCCGCGGATCGGCTCACCTTTGCCGGCATTGAACGCGAGATCGCCCGTTTGGCGGAGGCGGCGCGAAGTGGGCGACTGAGTCTAGACGACCTAGCCGGGGGGACCTTTACCATCACCAACGGAGGGGTGTTCGGCTCGCTCTTCTCCACGCCGATTCTAAACCCGCCCCAGGTGGGGATCTTGGGGATGCACGCGATTGAGGAGCGTCCGGTGGCGGTTGACGGCCAGGTGGTGATCCGGCCGATGATGTACCTGGCCTTGACTTACGACCACCGAGTGGTCGATGGAGCCGAGGCGGTGCAGTTTCTCCGCCGCATCAAGGAGTTGCTGGAAGACCCGGAGTCGCTGTTGTTAGAAGGCTAGGCGCTACGGCGGGGAAGGATCCGAGGCTCCGGCGGGCGCAGGCCCTGGGGCCCGCTCGCGAGCCAGCCGAACGATGGTTTGAACGGCAGCCTCGACGCCGATCCGGGTGGTGTCCAAGGCGAGGTGATACCAGCGCCAATCGTCGGGGTCGGCATGGTACAAGACCCGGACGTAGGCCTCGCGGGCCCGGTCGACAATCGGCAGCTTTTGTTGGGCCTCGGCTTCGGTCAGGCCGAGCCACTGGCTGGCCTGCCGGACCCTGGCCGGGGCGGGGCCGAACAGGCGGACGTGCAACGCGTTCGGCACATCGGCCAGCACCACCGCGGCCGCCCGCCCCAAAATCACGGCGCCGCCCGCTGCGGCTTGGGCGCGCAGCAACGCCGTCATCTGGTCCCGAAATTGCCAGGGAGTCTGCCACCACACCTCGTTCAAGGGACTGGCCCAGTCTAGCGGCGCCATCGCCACCCAGGCCAGGCCCCACTGCTGCCATCGGCTGAGAGACCAAGAATTGCCTTCCCAGTCGTACGGCAAGACGGCGTCCAACGGCTCGTGCAGCCGCTCGGCGACGGTGGCCGGCAACACCCGGTCTAAGAATGGCACCCCCAAGGCCTGGGCCACCCGGGGGCCAATCACGCTGCCTCCCGCCCCGAACTGCGCGGAGATGGTCACGATGCCCCAATACGCCCTGCTTTCACCCATGTGCCCTCCTCTCACGCGGCGCCAAATCTCCAAAATCTTCTGCTCTCAGTGCCCTTCATCATGCCACAAGGCCTCTCCACGAGGCAAGCCTGCACCCGGGACAAGACTTCCTCCACAGGCGGCCAGCGATTCTCGTCTCCCATCGGTCATCGCCGCAGGGCCTGCCTGAATACATCAAAAACAGATGCTCGGGGAGTTTGAAAGCCGGTTGGATAGGAGGTGGCCTACGTGTACCCCGAGGAGTTTGAAGACCAAAAGCCCTTTCAGCCTTTCGCCATGGTGGAGTTTGCCGAAAACCCGGAGCCGCGCTGCCCCTGCGTGCTCTTGCTCGACACCTCCAGCTCGATGCAAGGTCGCCCGATCCAAGAACTCGCGGAGGGCTTGGAACGGTTGCGCACTGAACTTTTGGGGGATGCGATGGCGCAAAAACGGGTGGAAATCGGGGTCATCACCTTTGGCCCGGTGCGGCGCGCCGCCGAGTTCACCACCGTGGACCAATTTGAGGTGCCCCCCTTGTCCGCCCGCGGAGACACCCCGTTGGGGGCGGCGGTCGAGGCCGCCATCGCCATGGTGCGCGAGCGCAAGGACCAGTACCGACAGGCTGGGGTGGCGTACTTTCGCCCCTGGATCTTCCTCATCACCGATGGGGCGCCGACCGACGACTGGAGCCGGGCGGCGGAAGCGGTGCGGGAGGGGGAGGCCGGCAAGGCGTTTTCCTTCTTCGCCGTAGGGGTGGAACAGGCAGATATGGACGTGTTGCGACGGCTCTCGGTGCGCCCTCCCCAAAAGCTGGAAGGGCTGAAATTTGGCCAACTCTTCCAGTGGCTGTCGAGCTCGCTGGCCGCGGTGTCCCACTCGCGGCCCGACGATGCCGTTATCTTACCCGCGCCCGAGAGCTGGACGCGCATCGACTAACCGCGATGACCTGGAAAGTGGTGCACGCCTCGGTAGCCGGTCGCCACCGTGCGCCGCGCCCTACATCCAATCAGGATCACTATCAGGTCCGGCTGATCCACGACCCCGAGGGCAATCCGCTGTTGGTCGCCCTGCTCTGCGACGGCGCCGGCGGCGTCGCCTTTGGCGGCGAGGGGTCGGCGTTGGCCTGCCTCCTTCTGGCCCGCGACCTCACACGCTTTTTCCACCGCCACCGGCTGGCCGCGTTGTCCCGAAGCTGGGTGGAAGACTGGATCCACCGCTTTCGGGACCTGTTGTGGGAGGTCGGAGAGAGGCACGGGGCCAGCCCGGTCCATTTTGCCACCACTCTCGTGGGATGCGTTGCCGGGGAGGATGCGGCCGCCTTCTTTCAGGTGGGGGATGGCGCCATGGTGGTGCGTTCCCCGGGGTCCCCTGGCCGGTATGGTGCCGTCTTCTGGCCGGAACAAGGCGAGTACGCGCACACCACCGCCTTTGTCACCGACCCCGACTGTGTGCGACATCTCCAGTTTGCCACCGCGGGGCCCATCGACGAGCTCGCCCTCTTCTCCGATGGCTTGCAGCGGCTGGCCCTCGATTGGACCCGCCTGGCCCCCCACGCGCCTCTCTTCCAGCAACTCTTCGCCGACCTGCGTCGACTTCCTTCCCCGGAGCCCGAGGGCAACCAGGCCCTGGAGCGCCTCTTGCGCTCTGAACCGGTGGCTTCGCGCACCGACGACGACCGGACGCTGATTCTGGCTATCCGACGCGGAGTCGATGCGCCATGACCAAGGCCCAGCCCACCTACCTGACCGCCGACGGCCGCCTGGTGACCCTAGGGCCCCCGCTCGGCCGAGGGGGGGAGGCCACCGTGTTCACGGTAGCCGAAGATCCGGGACTGGCCGCTAAAATCTACCGGCAGGCAGCTCCCGAGAGCGAGCGCAAGTTGGCGGCCATGGCCAAGCTCACCAACCCTCGCCTGCTCCGCTACACGGCCTGGCCGTTGCAAGCGCTCTATACCGAAGCTGGATTGCCTGCCGGGTTTCTCATGCCCCGAGTCGAAGGCGCGCGCCCGATTCACCTTCTGTACGGTCCCAAGTCGCGCCAAATCCATTTTCCCGAGGCCACTTACGCCTTTTTGACCCACGTGGCCGCCAACGTGGCCCGCTCGCTGGCGGTGGTGCACGACGCCGGGCACGTGGTGGGCGACGTGAATCACAACAACATTTTGGTCACCCCGGCGGGCACCGTCTGCCTGATCGACTGCGACAGCTTTCAAATTACCGCCCAAGGGGAGACCTATCCCTGCCACGTCGGGGTCAGCACCCATCTCCCCCCGGAATTGCAGGGGCAGTCGCTGCGAGACCGCCTGCGCACGGCCAACCACGACCGCTTCGGCTTGGCCGTCTTGGTGTTCCAAATGCTGTTTTGCGGACGCCATCCCTTTGCCGGCCGCCCGCAGAGTTCGGAAGAGGTCTCGATAGAGCGCGCGATCCAGGCATTTCGGTTCGTCTACAGCCTGAAGAGACCAGACCGAGGAATGCAGAAGCCCCCGTACTCTCTGGACCTGACCTGCTTTCCACCTGCCCTGGCGGAAGCGTTTGAGCAAGCGTTCTCCCCGCAGGGAGTCGCCGAGCGGCCCTCCGCGGTTCGCTGGGTGAAGCTGTTGGAGCAGCTGGCTCAGGAATTGCTCCGCTGTCGACAAAAACCCCATCATTGGTATCCCCCCCTTGCCAGCTCATGCCCGTGGTGCGCCTGGGAGGCCGAGGGCGTCTTCTTTTTCTTGGCTCCCCAATCCCGCCCCGGCACGGCTTGGCTCACTCGCGACGTCGAGGCGATCTGGAGCGAAGTCCGCCAGCTGGGCCCGCCGCCACTAGAGCTCCCGAGCCAGGCCCTGAGAGGCCCAGCCTTGCCTCAGGCGGATCCGCGCTTCCCCTGGCCCCTGGCGATGGCCGGCGGCGTTTTGTCGGCTCTGGCCAGCTTCCTGCTCCCCTGGGGCTGGGCGCTTTTGGCCTGCTGGGCCATGGGCATGCTCTGGCAGCTCGGGCGCGCCTGGAGGCGAAGCCGGCGGCGCCGCCAGTTGGAAACCCAGTTGCGCGAAGCCGAGGCCCAATATGCGGAGCTGGTGCAGACCTGGCAGCGAGGCTTAGCTGAGCTGGAGCGCCTGAAGCAGCGGGCCGCAGAGCTATATCGGCTGTGGACGGCCATCGAGAAGCAGAAGGAGCGGCTGATCGCCAGGGCCCACCAGCGCGGCCGCCAACTGCAACTGCAACGCCATCTCCAGCAATTCGCGATCGCCGACGCCCATCTGGAAGGCATCGGCCCCTCGCGCAAGGAGACGCTGCGCTCGTTTGGCATCGAAACCGCGGCCGACGTCACCCGCGACGCCATCCGCCAGGTCCCTGGCTTCGGCCCTCACCTGACGCAGGTGTTGGTGGCCTGGCGAAACGCCTTGGAGCAAGGCTTCAGCTTCCGGGTCGACCCGGCGGTGCTGCGCCGCGCCGTGGAGTCGGCGCCAGAGTGGTCCTCGCTGGTCCAGCGCCAACTACAGCTGGGCCAACAACTGAGCGCCATTCGCAAGGCCGCGCGCCAGCAGGTGGCGCGGTTGAACCGTCTGCGTGCAGACCTCGAGCCCAAGGCCCGCGCCCTGATGGGGTCGATCGCCGAGTGGCGCAAGCAGCTCGACGGACGGGAAGGCGGGCGGCCCGCGCGAAGCTAATCCCAACCCAGCGGGGACCGAGCGCCATTTCGGAAAAAGAGCCCTGAAACATGGAGGTGAGCGCAGTGGGATTGGCCTTGGGCCTTTTGGCCCTGGCCCTTCTGGCGGTGGCTTTTTGGCGCCGGGAGAGTGCGCGCCGGAGGCCGGAGTGGAGCCTCACCGCGATCGACCACATGTCCGGCGAAGCATTTGAACGCTGGATGGCCGCCTATTTTCGCCGGCTGGGCTGGTCGGCTAAGCTCACCAAACGCTCAGGAGACTTCGGGGCAGACCTTTTGCTGGTCGACCCAGGAGGACAGCGTTGGGTTGCCCAGCTCAAACGCTACTCGAACAAGGTGGGGGTCGATGCGGTGCAGCAGGTCATCGGCGCCCGGGCCTTTTACCGCGCCCACCGGGCGCTGGTCATCACCAACCGCGAGTTTACCGGGCCCGCCCGCGCGCTGGCTGCTCGGGCTGGAGTGGATCTGTGGGATCGCACGACCTTGGCCCGACGCCTGCAGCGTGTAGACCGCCTCGGCTCGCCTCTGTCCCCAGACTCGCGAGCGCTCCTGCGAGGTTACGCCTCCCGGTGCCAGGCCGACCGCACCCCCTTTCCCCACCTCCTCCTGGTCGACTTTCCGGCCGAGGCCCGGCTCGCGCTGCAGGAGGAAGTCTGTCGAATGATGGGATATGTCGCCATGCAGGCCAGGCGCGCCGAAGAGGTCCGGGCTGCCTTAGCCCCCGGTCGCGCCATCCTCGTCCCGGCCGCCCTCGGCGCCGCGATCCTCGCGGCTTCGCCTGCGCCCCCCTGCACCGTGATCGCTTACGCCTCCGGCCATCGCGCGGAGCGCTTCAAGCCGCATTACCGTCTGGTCTTGCGCTGGCGCGTTGACTAGAATTTGGTAGTTCTGGTACATTAAAGCAAGCAATGTCGAAATGGGGGGAGTGCCATGAAGTCCACAGGGATTGTCCGCCGGGTGGACGAGCTCGGTCGCGTGGTCTTGCCGATTGAGCTGCGTCGAACTTTAAACATTCAAGACCGCGACTCGGTAGAGATTTATGTCGAGGGCGAGATGATCGTCCTCCGCAAGTACAGCCCGTCCTGCATCTTCTGCGGAAACGCCAGCGACGTCGAACAATACCGGGGGAAGAACGTCTGCCGCACCTGCCTCAAGGAGCTGACGACGGCGGCCGTGTAGCCGCTTTGGCGGCCTGAACCTGTTGATACAGTTCCCGCCGGGAAATGGCATGTCGGCGAGCGACTAAGCGAACGGCTTCATTCTCTGCATGCCCGGCTGCGACCTCACGTTGAACCTCCGCGACCACGAGCGCCCAGTCGGGCACCGTTGTGTTCACCTCCGGCCGTCGGGGCCCCAAGACCAGGACCAGTTCGCCCCGCTGGAGCTGAGGGTTAACCTGCGCCTCCGCCAGGGTGCCCCGCCACACCTCCTCGTGGCGTTTGCTGATCTCCCGCACCACCACCAGCGGGTGCTCAGGACCGAGAACCTCCCCCAGATCCCCTAAGGTGCGGGCCAATCGGTGAGGCGCCTCAAACAACAGCTGCGTCCAGGCGGTCGCCGAGATCGCGGTCAGGATTTGCGCCCGTTCGCGACCGCGGCTGGGAAGAAACCCCCAGAAGACAAACGGGTGGGGATATCCGGAAGCGGCGAAGGCGGCGGTGACAGCACTCGGTCCCGGTAACGGCGACACCTTGACGCCGGCCTCCAGCGCGGCGGCCACCAGCTCTCGCCCGGGGTCGGAGACCGCCGGCATCCCGCGGTCGGCCACCAAGGCCACCGATTGACCGGCTTTGAGGCGTTCGAGCGCGATTGGCACCATTTTCTGCCAGTTGTGGGCATGGAAGGACCACTGGACCGTGGCGATCCCAAAGTGACGCAAGAGGTTTCCGGTCTCTCGGGTGTCTTCCGCCAAGACCAAGTCGACGTTGCGCACCACCGCTTCCGCCCGCGGCGACCAGTCGGCCAGGTTGCCAATGGGAGTGGGCACCAGATAGAGGACGCCTGGTTCCACCCAGGACGCTTCGTCGCCACTCACCTCACCCACCTCCCTTCGCCTCCGACGGTAATGGGACTGCTCCCTCCCACAGGGCGGCCTTGGCCCGATGGGGGCGTCGTTTGTGCCAGGCCTCTTGCCGCAACGCCTCGCTGCGGGTAAAAGGCCCCCGCACTCCAACCAGCCGAACCGGAGGCTTGGCGCGGGTGTAGCGGGCCCCTTTGCCGGCTTGGTGGGCCCGGTAGCGACGGCAGACGTCGGTGGCAATCCCGATGTAATAGCTGCCGTCCGCGCACTGCAGGCAGTAGACCCACCAGCGGGCATCAAGGTCGCACACGCCGCCAAGCCTCCCTTGCTAGAGCCCGAGCGATTTCCTCGTTCCCATTTTGCTCCGCGTCTCGGTAAAGCCGCCACAGCAAATCCCACAACTGCAAAAGCTCCGCCCGGCCCGTGTCAAGATACCGGGTTCGGACCGCCCACGCCGCACGCACCAAAGCTGAAGGCCAGTCCGCCTCCTCCAGCCAATTGGCCCCTCCTGGGTCGCCCCCCAGCCCCTCCGGCTCCTCGCCTCCCCGCACCCGCACCAGCTGGCAGCGACTTAGAACCGTCGCCAGCAGCTGATCTGGGCGAGCGGTGACGAGCAGCAGATGAGCGTAGGGCGGCGGCTCCTCCAACACCTTGAGCAGGTGGTTCTGCGCCTCTGGGGTCATCCGGTCGGCTTCCAGGATCGCCACCACCACCGCTTGTCCCCACAGCGGGCGCATCCAGAGGTGCGAGATCGCCGCGGTCACCGCTTCGCGGCGTACGGTCTTAGGCTCGGGGCGCAGGCAGTGGACATCCGGATGGTGGTCCCATCCGGCTTGGCAGGCCCGACAGCGGCAGGAGGCGTCTTTGGTTCCCTCGCAGACCAGGGTGCGGATCGCCGCGGCCGCCCAGGCTTCTCCCAGTTCCAAAGGTCCGGCCACCACCAGCGACTGGCTCATCCCCGGGGACGAACCAGGGTGATGCGGCTTTGCCCAGCGGTCAGGGTGCTCAGAACTTCTCATAGCGATCGACATCCACCACGAAGACGGTGGCGCCCCCCACCGTGACCTCCACCGGAACCGCCATCGGTTCAATCCCCGGGCTGGGGGCTTGAGAGGTCAAGAGCTCCTGGCGAACCCGGCTGGTTCTTCGCAGGATGGTCAACACCACCTCGACGTCTCGCTCCTCGACGCCGACCAACAGCGTGGAATTGCCCTTGCGCAAAAATCCTCCGGTGCTCGCCAGCTTGGTCGCTCCAAAACCCCGCCGGCTTAGTTCGGCCATCGCGGTGTGCGCGTCGCGGTCTTGTACCACCGCGATGATTAACTTCACGGCTACTCCTCCTCCGGAATCGCCAACCATCGCCTCAATGCCTGCTGTACGGCCTGGAACACCACCTCGGGAGGGGCTTCGCTGGAGATGGCCACCCAGCGCTCTCCGCCCCGCGCCGCCATCTGCGCGTAGCCCTCCTCCACCCGGCGATGAAAGGACGCCTCCTCCTGCTCCATGCGGTCCCCTCCCACCGGGCGATGAGGACGGCCGCGCAGCCAGATCACCCCCGCCGGCGCCACCCCGTTCAACACGCCTGCGTTGACACAGGCAGCCCACTGGGGATCGATCCCGCGCCCGTAAACTTGATATGCCCAACCGGAGTCGACGAAGCGATCCGCCAGCACCACATACCCGGCGGCCAGGGCGGGAGCAATCCGCGTCCGCACCAACTCCGCGCGGGCGGCGGAAAACAACAGAAACTCCGCCTCGGCACTGCGCACCGGCGGACCGGCGAGCAAGAGTTGACGCACGGCCTCTCCGACCGGCGTCGAGCCGGGCTCTTGAACCACCTCAACGGGGCGGCGAATCGATTCCAGCCACCGGCGGGCGTACTCCACCTGAGTGGTCTTGCCCACGCCGTCCAGCCCCTCAAACGCAATCAGCGCACCCGGCACGATTGACCTTCCCCTTTGATCCGCCTTCAGTTTGTCGACCGCTTGAGCTCCAACCGCGAACTCGGCGGAAACCCTCACCCGGCGGCCGTCGTCCTAAACATAGGCTTCTCGCCTGCGACTATCAAGGCCGAATCGGCCGATCGCCGCTCTCCGGCGCCGCCCAGGTCAGCCCTCCGCCACCACCGCCACCTGGCCCGCGCGCAGTCCGTGGACGATGCCTTGCCGCTGACCGAGAAACTCTTCTATCCAGGCGACCGCCTCCGCGGTGATCGCCTCGCCTGGGTAGATCAAAGGGATTCCGGGCGGGTAGGGAGTCACGGCCTCCGCGGCCACCGCCCCGACCGCCCCGCGGATAGCAAGCCAGCGGGATGGCGCTTCGACGGCTTGGCGGGGGGAGAGCATTTGCGGCGCAAGCGGCCAGGACTTTGGCCAGGTCACAGGCGTGCCCCGGGTCTGAGCCGCCAAAGGCTTTAGCGCGGCGAGGAGGGGACGGAGCGGCAGCCAGGGCGAGAGAATGAAGGTAAGGTGTCCGGGCTCCATCTTCTCGGCGGCGTGTGCGGGGTACAGGGCGCGACCCCAGTCCATCCCCGTTCCCACCACCGTCAATTTCCCCGGGTCGGCCGACAGGCCAAGCCTGCGGGCCTCTCGCTGAAGTACTTGGTGACCGTTGGCCACAAGCTCCTCCCAGGCTTGTTCCGCTCGCCAGGGCAAGGCCTCCCAACCCCGGGTCTCTGCTTCCCGATGCCGCCACCAGCGGTCGATCGAGGCCAACAAGAGATAGGAGGGGCTCGAGGTCTGCAGCCGCCTCCACCATCCCTCCAGGCGCGTCCAATCCACTCGCGAACCCTGGGCATACAAGACTCCGGTTTGGGTCAACGCCGACTCCGTCTTGTGGATCCCGTGAGCAACCAGGTCGGCACCCAGGGTCAATGCTGACGCGGGATAGCCGGCGCGGTGCCACCAATGGGCCCCGTGAGCTTCGTCCACCACCACCACCTTGCCCTGGCGGTGGAAGCAGGCAATCGCCTGCGCGAGCACGTCGTCTGGGAGGGCGATCCCTTCGTAGGTGGGGCGGGTCAGCACCAGGCCATCGGCATCAGTCGCCAACGCCTGCCAGTCGGCCGAGATCGGCCAGGGTGCGCCTCCTGGCCCAAGCTCCGGCACGATCCAAATGGGGTTCAAGTCGCCGATAACCAAGGCGGCCAACACCGAGCGATGGGCGTGACGTTCGATCGCCACCTTGGCCCCAGGGCGAAAAGCACCTAACAGCGCCGCCATTACCGGCAGAGTCGCCCCTTGCACGGAAAACCAGACCCGCTCGACCCCAAAATACCGGGCGGCCTGCTGTTGGGACTGCTCCCACGGCCCCTCATCGGAGGCCAGATCCCCCACCTCTGTCAGGTCTAAGGTCCAGTCCAGAAAATCGGGCCCGGCCGGCGGCCGCCCCTTGTGGCCGGGGGTGTGCCATCTCCAGCCAATTTGCCGGGACAGACGCCGAAGTGCCTGGGACAACCCTTCTCCGCCTTCGCCTGCTCCCGAACCCAAATGCCCCGCCTCCTTCCAGCCGCCAAATCTTCCCCACCGTCCCTTACGGGAAACCCGGAAGAGGATTTCTAAACCATGGACGTGCGGAATAACTGGTACAAGGGAGGGATTGACTATGGCGTCGCGTTGGAAAATGACCCGGCGAACTGCTGGCTGGCTGGTGGCGATTGTTGCCGCCTTGTTCGTATATCATTGGGCGTTCCCCTCCGGTTACTCGGTCCTGCCGGCCAGCGTCTCCCCGGCGGTGACCGTCACCGGCGAAATTACGGCGTTAAATCCGCCCAATCTCACCTTACAACTCACCGATCCCAAAGGGCAGCTGACCACGCTGACCCGCGTCGTGCGCCTGACCACCGACACCCGCTACCGGTATCCCGGGCAACCGGAAGCCTCGGGAACGGCAGGCTTAAACTGGCTTCGGCCGGGACTCCGGGTCACCGTGGTCGGCCAGAGCACATCCGCCTCTGGGGATTTGACGGCGAGCAGCGTCTCGGTCCAGTTTCCCCCGGTGACCGGCGTCGTGCAGTCGGTGCGGCCCGGCACCATCACCTTGTCTGTCGCGGGCTCTTCGCAGCCGATGAACATCACGGTTACGCCCTCCACCGCCTTTTACTTCCCCCAAGGGGATCAGAGCACGCTCAAGCCGGGGGCCAAGGTCAACGTTACCGTGGTGCCAACCAATCCTAGCGGGGTTCAGGCCTTGGCAGTCGAGGTGGTACCAGCCGCCAGTGCTGCCAAGGCTTCGTAAAAGCAAAAGGAGAACGGGGAGGGCACCAACTCAGCTGCGATGCCCTCCTCGTTCCCAATGGGCCCGAAAGAAGTTTTCACTTCCGCGACTAGCCATGGAGGCCGCCGCCGACACCTCTAGGCATAACGTCGCCGCCGCGATGATCTGGGCCAGGCGCTGCGCCGATCCGGGTCCCTCGCACCCCATCATGCGGAGATAGGCCTGAGCGTGAGGCAGGGAGGTCCCGCCCCCGATCGTTCCCACCTCGATCCCGCCCAGCTGCAAGGTAAAGACGATGCCTTCGGGGACGGCGTGCAGCGTCCCGTGGGCCATGCTGCTGGTTCCTACCATGCCCAAATCCTGACCGGTCACGGCAAAGATCGCCGCCACCGCTGAGGCGGGGGTGAACCCAAAGGACTGCATCCCGCTGGCATGGGCGCCGTGTAGCCCGGCCCACTCCAGCGTTTTGAGAGCCTCCGCGCTGATATGTAGATGGTGGCGCAGCACCTCATGGGTCAGGGTCACCGAGGCCAGGACGGTCTTGCCATGCCCGCCGGCGTAGTACTCGTGGCTGGGTTTCTTGTCTCCCCCCAGGTTGGCCTCCAAGAACACGTTCTCTGGGGTAAACCCTGATGCCTCGACGATGTACCGGTTGAGCGCATAGGCGTTTCGCGTCATCATATTGGGCCCACACGCCTCGCCGGTCCAGAATCGATACAGCAAGTGACAAACCGAGCCGATGACCCGGGTATCCACCCGCAACAGGCGGGCGTGGGAAGACATCACCGCCAGCCCTTCGGACGGCCGTTGTTTCAATGGATTGTCGGGATCGTTGGCCCACCGGCGCAATTGCTCGTGGTTGGCCTCAATCCAACCGGCAAAAGCCACCGCCTCCCGGGTGGACTTAAACAGGAAGGCGGAATCCCGAGTCATCTGGTCATGCAGTAAATAGGTGGTGACCCCGCCCGCCGCCTCGGCGGCGCGCATCCCCCGCAACATGGAGGCCGACAAGCCTCCTTCGGTGTGGGCCAGAGGGACAAAGACCTCCTCCTGCGCACGGCCAATCTCCGCGACTTCGCCTTCTGGTCCGACCCGGTATTGTCCTAAGGAGACCACCAGCGGGCCGACTACGCCCACCGGCAATACCATCTCCCCGGTTAGACACTCCTGAAACGAAGCCAGCCGCTCTGGGGGAACCGACCACCGAAACACCACCTCGTCCTGCGCCGACCACTCCCTCCGTTGGCGCAAGATTTCCTGGCGCTCGGCTATCGCTTGCGGATGATTTCGGTGCGACCAACGGTAGCGCATGACGCCCTCCTCATACGAAAACCCCCGCTTCGCCCGACCAGACTCGGAAGCGGGGGAAAAAGAAAAGGGCTGGCACGGCCCGGGATCCCAGGGGGTCTCCCCCCAGTAGCCCGGGTGCGGAGGTGGGGGACGGCCGTGTGCGGTATGGGAACGGGTCGATCCACCTCCCCGGGCACCAGCCCGGGGCCCCTCGCGGGGGCCTTCACAACTTCCGAGGAGGAAGTCCTTGACCCATTAGTACGAGCTCGCTCCGCGCGTTACCGCGTGTCCACGGCCCGCCTATCTACCCGATCATCTCTCGGGGGTCTCTCGGCGCGCAGTCCCCCGCGCGCCCCGGATGTCTCATCTTGGGGTCGGTTTCGCGCTTAGATGCGGTCAGCGCTTCTCCGCTCCGGACCTAGCTTCCCAGCCCTGCGCCTGGCGGCACAACTGGTCTCACCAGCGGTCCGTCCACTCCGGTCCTCTCGTACTAGGAGCAGCTCCCCGCAAACATCCTCCGCTGGCGACGGAGAGGGACCGAACTGTCTCACGACGTTCTGAACCCAGCTCACGTACCGC
>JAIMAE010000244.1 GCA_023512105.1 Bacillota bacterium
AAGAGTCGTCCGAACGCCTGCCGCAACGCCTCGGGATCCAGCGGCCCCTTCACCAGGAAGGCGTCTTCCCCTTCCAGCGTATGTAGCTCCCATACCGGCAGCTTTACCCCACCTCCTTGCCTACACCGGATTCGGCAGCACTACCAGCCTTTGGTTATACCTTAGGCCCCTTGGGCCCGGAGCGCAAGGCGCGCCACCCCGGATGAGAAGCCTAGGGCTGCAATGCCGCCTGCTCAGGGCACCTGACCGGCCGCGGGCGCTTTGGTTGCGTCCCTTCGCCCGGCGGGCGGTGAGGGATTAGCGCTGCTTCAGGAGCCTCCACACCACCTGCCCCTCCCCGGCGGCCAAAAGCGCCACCGCGTAAGTGACGGTGCCAGCGGGCAGGGCCAGCGCCAACCACAGGGCGTCGGGCCAGTCCCCCACCAAGCGGTGCAGGAACGCCAACGCCATCCCCATGACCGCGGTGGCCGCCAGAGGTATCCACAGATGGTCCCACGGACGTTGGGATCGGGCGTGGGCGACCACCCGAGACCAGTCTCGCCAATTCAAGTAGGTCACCAGGGCGGCTGCCAATACCGTCCCCCAAGCCGCCCCCGAGATGCCCAGAGCCAGGTTTCCCGTTAACCACCAGGTCAGTGCGTACTTGGCGGCGGCCCCGAACAGCAAGTTTTTCACCGGTGCCCATCCCTTCCCAGCCGCCTGCAGGGACGAACCCAACACCTGTTGTGCCGCCAAAATGGCCGCGCCCAGGCTCAAGACTCGCAATACCGGCGCGGCGCCGGTTTCTCCGTACAAGGTGGCCGTCAGGGGGTCTGCTAAGCAATAGAGTCCCCCGGCCATGGGGAGGCCCACCACCCACACCAGGCGCAAGGCATTGGCTACCCGCTCGGCCGCCTCCACCTGCCTTCCCTCGAAGGTGGATTGGGCCACCGCCGGTACCAACGACACCGCCAAGGCGGCGCCCACGATCAAGGTCAGGTTGATCAACGGCATGGCCTCTCCCGAGAGGCGGCCAAAGCTGGCGGTGGCCTCGGTGAGGGAGAACCCGAGTTGCCGGAGCCGGCCCGGAACCAGCATGGAGTCGGCCAGCATCGTCAGCGGGAAGAAGAGGCCGGAGAGCGACATCGGCGCCGCCACCCCCGCCAGCCGGCGCAACCCCTGCCAGGGGATGGGACGGCGGAGGCGCAACCTCGCCCCGGACTCGCGAAGTCGCCGCCGGGCCAGGTATAAAAATCCGGCCAACGCTCCCACCGAAGCCCCGAGCGTCGCCCCGGAGGCCGCCGCCGCCACCCCCCTGGGCAACAGCCAAATCGCCAGCGGGAACATCACCGCCACCCGCACCACCTGTTCGACGATTTGGGAAATCGCCGTGGGCGCCATGGTCGCCTGCCCTTGAAAACTTCCCCGCAAGCCTGCCTCTAAGGCGACAAAGGCCAAGGCGGGGGCCAACGCCCGGATCGGGCCCACCGCCTCCGGCTCGCGAAATAGGGTGCGAGCCAGCCACGGCGCACTCCAGCCGACCGCAATCGCCAAAAGCCCCCCGATCGCCGCCAGGCCGGTCAGCGCCCAGGCGGTCAGGGCCCACGCCTCCGTCTCCTCCTCGCGGGCTCGGCGCTCGGCGATCTCTTTAGCCAACGCGGTGGGGATGCCGTTGACCGACACCGCCAACAACACGGCGTACAGCGGATAGGCCATCTGAAACAGGCCCACGCCGTAGTCGCCGAGGACCCGAGGCAGGAAAATGCGGTAGATGGCGCCAAGTCCTCTGGAGGTCAGGGACCCTAGCGACAACCAAAACGCCCCACGCCAGACTGACTGCCTTGCCAACCCTATCTCCCCCGGCCAACGGTCTTGTGAGAAACCTATGCCGTGGGAAGGCTGGAAAAGACCTCCTCTACTGGAAGCAGGGCCATCAATCAAAGCGCGGAGTCAGCCCAAAATAGCGGCGGATCTGGTCGCGAATGCGCCCGCGCAGGATGCTCCCGTGGCCGGGGGCCACCACCTGGATGTCCAGGCTGAGCAGCCGGGCGGCCAGGCCGCGGAAAGGATCGGGACAGGGCATGGTGTGCTCGCGCATCTCCTCCATCCCGGCCGAGACCTCCCCCTCCTCGGCCCACAGGCCCATCTGTCCCAGGAAGTCGCTAGAGAACAGGATGCGAGAGGCGTGGTCGTAGGCGATCAGGCCCATCCCCAGGTGGACCTCGGAGGGAGCGCCGATAAACTCCAAGCGGTGGTGGCCGAGGGACAGCCACTCGCCGTCGCGCACCGTGCGGACCTGCTCCAACAAACCAAATCCGGTCAGCTGACGGGCGGCGATTGGCCCGGCCAACACCGTCACCGGCCGGCCGTCGACGACCAGCCCAATCGCCCCGCATTCGTCGGCCTCAAAATGCGGGACTACCACGTAGCGCAGGGATTCCAGGCGCGACCCCAGCGCCGACGCCAAGGCGGGCCAGGCGGCGCGGGAACCGGTGTGGATCAGCACCGCCCCCTGGGGGTCGGCGACCCAGTAGGTGTTGAAGGTAAGCGCCCGCCCCGGCTCATGCCCTTCAAACAGAGTGATGTCCTCATCGACCGCAATCTCCCGATACCGCATGCCCCGTCCTCATCCTTCCGCCATCTGCTGAAACGCCTCGCGGACCTGTTCCAGTGTAAAGTCAATCTCCGCCTCGCCGTGTTGGGCGGAGACAAACCAGGCCTCGAATCGGCTGGGGGCCAGGTAGACGCCCCGCTCCAGCATCAAACGGTGAAAGCGGGCGAATTGCTGGGCCGAGGCCCGAGAGGCGCTGGCGTAATCGACCACCGGATGCTCTCCGAAGAAGAGGGTGAATGCCGAGCCCACCCGGTTGATGGTCACGGCGACATCGGCCGCCCGGGCCGCCTGGAGAATCCCTTCGGCCAGGCGCGCGGCCAAGCCGTCCATTCGCGCGTACGGCCGCTCCGTGCGCAAGACCTCTAACGTGGCCAGTCCAGCGGCGCACGACAGCGGATTGCCAGCCAGCGTGCCGGCTTGAAAGAC
>JAIMAE010000245.1 GCA_023512105.1 Bacillota bacterium
TCCTTCTGACCTTAACAAGGCCGCTATGGGCTGTCAAGGGAACTGCCTGGCCCCTCATCGGGGGCGTCGACCAGCTGCCGGGCGACCACGTTGGCCAGGTCACGCCCGCGGGCGGTCAGGCGCAACCCCTCCGCATCTTCTTCCAACAGTCCCCAGTCCGCCAGTTGCCGGAGCGGGGTGGGAAACACCGCGCCCCAATCGCGGCCAAAGCGGGCCCGGAAATCCCCGCGCCGGACCCCGCGCAACTCCCGCAGGCCCAACCACAAAAACTGGCGCATCGCCTCCACCCGGTCTAGCTCCTCCAGGCCCTCCCGCACCGCCTCGCCGGCATCCAGGCGGCGTAGGTAGGTGGGCAGGGAAGCGAGATTCCACCACCGCCGCCCTTGCCAGTAGCTGTGCGCTCCCACCCCTAATCCCAGATACGGCTCCAATCGCCAGTACAAAAGATTATGTCGGCACTCAAAGCCCGGGCGGGCGTAGTTGGAGATCTCGTAGCGCGTGAAGCCCGCGGCGGAAAGCCTGCGCTCGGCCCACTCCGCCATCGCCGCCACCAAATCGTCGTCGGACGCCATCACCTGGCCCGCCGCCACCCGGCGCCCAAGGGGGGTCAAAGGTTCGATCTGCAACTGGTAGCAGGAGAGGTGGGTGGGCTCCAGCAAAATCGCCGCCTCCACCGTGGCCTGCCAGCTGGCCAGATCCTGCCCCGGCCATCCGTAGATGAGGTCGAGGTTGAGATTGTCGAACCCAGCCCGGCGCGCCTGGGAAACCACCCGCTCCACGGTGGCCACCTCGTGGCTGCGCCGCATGGCGCGCAGCACCTCGGCGTCGAAACTTTGCACCCCCAGCGATAGTCGGTTGACCCCGGCCTCCCGCCAGGCCCACAACGAGGCCTCGGCAAGGGCATCTGGGTTGGCTTCCACTGTCACTTCCGCCTCCGCTCGGCGCCCGAAGATCCGCCACAGCCCCTCCAGGAGCTCGACCAGGAGCGGCCCCGGCAAAAGCGACGGCGTGCCTCCCCCGAAATAAATGGAACTGGGCCCCTCGGCAATGGCCAACTGCTCGCGCCAGCCTCTGGCCTCCTCGAGCAGCGCCTTTACGTAGCGCGGCGCCTCTGCCTCCACCTGCCCGACCCGGATGGTAAAGTCGCAGTAGCTGCAACGGTGCCGGCAGTACGGGATGTGGACGTAAAGGCCCCAGGGTCTCATCGTCCCTCGTCGACCCGCAACACCGCCATGAAGGCTTCCTGAGGAACCTCCACGTTGCCCACCGCTTTCATCCGCCGCTTGCCCTCTTTCTGCTTCTCCAAGAGCTTTTTCTTGCGGGTGACGTCTCCCCCGTAGCACTTGGCCAAGACGTCCTTGCGCAAGGCCTTGACCGTCTCCCGGGCGATCACCCGACCGCCGATGGCCGCCTGGATCGGCACGTCAAACAACTGGCGGGGGATCACCTCCCGTAACTTCTCGGCCAAGGCCCGACCCTTTTGGTAGGCCCGGTCGCGATGGACGATCACCGAAAGGGCGTCGACCACCTCCCCGTTGAGGAGGATGTCCATGCGCACCAGATCGGCCGGCTGCATCCCGTGGAACTGGTAGTCCAGGGAGGCGTAGCCCCGGGTGCGGCTTTTCAGCTGGTCGAAGAAGTCGTACATGATCTCCCCCAGCGGGAGGTGATAGGTCAGCATGGCCCGTTTGGGGTCGAGGTAGGTCAGCGACCGGTACACCCCTCGCCGCTCCTGAGCCAGCTCCATCACCGGGCCGATGTAGTCGCTGGGCACGATGATGGTGGCCTCGACCACCGGCTCCCGCACCTCCCGGATCTCTCCGGCCGGGGGCAGGAGGGCCGGATTGTCGATCCGCCGCACCTCCCCGTTTTGCAGGACGACCTCGTAGACCACGTTGGGGGCGGTGGTGATCAGTTCCAGTCCGTATTCCCGCTCCAGGCGCTCTTGCACCACCTCCAGGTGCAACAGGCCTAAGAATCCCGCCCGAAATCCAAATCCCAGAGCGGCCGAGGTCTCCGGTTCAAAGGTCAGAGCGGCATCGTTCAGCTTCAGCTTCTCCAGTGACTCCCGCAGCCGGCCGTAATCGGCGGAGTCGACTGGGTACAGGCCGGCGTAGACCATCGGCCGGGCCGGCCGATACCCCGGCAGAGGCGTGGCGGCCGGTCGCTCCTGCGAGGTGACGGTATCCCCGACCTGGGTGTCTGCCACCTCCTTAATCGCCGCTGTCAGATACCCCACCTCTCCGGCGGCCAGCTGGTCTACCGGGGTGGGGTGCGGGCGGAAGATCCCCACCTCGTCGACGGTGAAGACCTTGCCGTTGGACATCAGCCGAATCCGGTCACCCACGGCCACCCGCCCCTCCCTCACCCGCAGGTACACCACCACGCCTTTGTAGCTGTCAAACCGCGAATCGAAGATCAGCGCCCGCAGCGGGGCATCCGGCGATCCCGGCGGCGGGGGGATGCGCTCCACGATGGCCTCCAGCACCGCCTCGATCCCGATCCCTTGTTTGGCCGAGACCTCCAAGGCCTCGGTGCCATCGATGCCGATCTCCAGCAGTTCCTCGCGCACCCGTTCGGGGTCGGCGTTGGGCAGGTCGATCTTGTTGATGACCGGGATGATGGCCAGGTCATGTTCCAGGGCCAGATAGAGGTTGGCGAGGGTTTGGGCCTCCACCCCTTGCACGGCGTCTACCACCAACAACGCCCCTTCGCAGGCGGCCAAGGCCCGGGAGACCTCGTAGGTAAAGTCGACATGGCCGGGGGTGTCGATGAGATTCAGGGCGTAGGTCTCCCCCCGGTGCTGGTAGAGCAGGCGCACCGCCTGGGCCTTGATAGTGATGCCCCGCTCGCGCTCGAGTTCCATGGTGTCCAGCACCTGGGGAGCCATCTCTCGCTCCGCCAGCGTCCCTGTCCGTTCGATCAGGCGGTCGGCCAGAGTAGATTTCCCGTGGTCGATGTGGGCGATGATGGAAAAGTTGCGAATGCGTCGTGGCTCCACCGCCATCCTCCTTCC
>JAIMAE010000246.1 GCA_023512105.1 Bacillota bacterium
GGGAGGTAGGTGGGGGAGGTAGAGCGCGGCCTGCACCGCCACCGCGGCCAGCATCAGCCACGGCAAACGCAAGGTCCAATGCATAAGAAACCCGTCCTTCTTTATCTTCAATTAGAGGGCCTGCCGTTAGCTTGACGGGTTTTGAGGCGATTATCCCCGCGATGGTGGCGACAACTTTCCTGTTGTCTTGAACTGGGTTACACTATTGTCGCAAGTTGTGAGCGAGGGGGGAAGGTTATGCAAAACCGCTGGCTGCGCGGGGTGATCACCATCGTGTTGGTCGTCCTGTTTATCTCCACCTTGATGGACTTCCTCAACACCCCGGCCCAGACCACGGCGCACGCGCCCTACAGCACGTTGGTGATCAGTGCGCAACAGCACCACGTGACGGACGCCCACGTCGATCCTTCCTCGCACGTGGTAACCTGGACCAGCTCGGATGGCAAACAATACCGGACGGTGTACGCGCCTAACGACACCGAGCGGTTGAGCGACTTTCTCAACGCCCAAGGGGCCAAGGTGACGATCGCCCGCACCGCCGCCAACTCGGTCTGGCTCTCCTTGTTGGGCGATATCCTTCCCATTTTGGTGGTGGGGGGATTTCTCTTCCTGATCCTCCGCCAGGGGCAAGGCGGAAACCGCATGATGTCGTTCGGGAAGTCGCAGGCCCGGATGCTCTCGGAAAACATGCCCAAAGTGACGTTTGACGACGTCGCCGGGGTCGATGAAGAGAAGCAAGAACTGGAAGAGGTGGTCGACTTCCTGAAGAATCCCAAGCGCTATCTCGACCTCGGGGCCCGGATTCCCAAGGGCGTGCTCCTCTATGGCCCGCCGGGTACCGGAAAGACCCTGTTGGCGCGGGCGGTAGCCGGGGAGGCCGGCGTGCCCTTCTTCTCGGAGAGCGGCTCGGGTTTCGTGGAGATGTTCGTGGGGGTGGGTGCGGCGCGCGTCCGCGACCTGTTTGAGCAGGCCAAGAAGAACGCGCCCTGCATCCTGTTCATCGACGAGTTAGACGCGGTCGGGCGGATGCGCGGGGCCGGCTACGGCGGCGGCAACGACGAGCGCGAGCAGACGCTGAACCAATTGCTGGTGGAAATGGACGGCTTTGGGGTCAACGAAGGGGTCATCGTCATGGCGGCCACCAACCGTCCGGACGTGCTGGACCCGGCGCTCTTGCGCCCCGGTCGCTTCGACCGCCAAATCGTGGTGCATCGTCCCGACCTCAAAGGGCGGCTGCAAATACTCAAGGTGCACACCCGCAACAAGCCGTTGGCCAAAGACGTCGACTTGGAGGCGATCGCCCGCCGCACCCCCGGGTTCACCGGCGCCGACTTGGCCAACCTGGCCAACGAGGCGGCGCTGTTGGCGGCGCGGGCCCGCCGCAAGCAGATCACCATGGCCGATTTTGTCGAGGCCACCGAGCGGGTGATCGCCGGACCGGAAAAGCGCACCCGGGTGGTCACCGACATCGAAAAGCGGGTGGTGGCGTTCCACGAATCCGGCCACACCCTGGTCGGGATGATGGTGCCGCACGGCGACCCGGTCAACAAGGTGACCATCATTCCCCGCGGCATGGCCTTGGGCTACACGCTGCCGGTGCCGGAGGAGGACCGCTACCTGGTCACCCGAGACCAGATTCTCGACCGGGTGGCGATGTCGTTGGCGGGACGGGCGGCGGAGGAGATCGTGTTCGGCGAGATCTCCACCGGGGCCCACGACGACCTGGAGAAGTCGACCACCTGGGTGCGGCAGATGATCACCGAGTACGGCATGTCGGAGGAGCTCGGGCCGATGACCTACGGCACCCGCCAGGACCAGGTGTTCTTGGGCCGGGATTTGATCCGTCAGCGCGACTACAGCGAGGAAGTGGCCTCCAAGATCGACCAGGCGATTCGCCACATCATCTTTCAACAGTTTGAGCGGGCCAAATCGATCCTCTTGCAACACCGCGCCACCTTAAACCGCTTGGCCTTGGCTCTGTTGGAAAAGGAGACGTTGGAGGGCGAGGAGCTGCGGGAGATCGTCTTCGGCTCTTAACCGGCTATTTGGGCCACACCAGAGCCAGGTTGTGGGGCGTGATGACGCGAAGGGCGTCCCCCTCGTTGGGGACCGGCATCCGGCGGGCTGCCCGCTCGGCAATCAGCTGCAACAACAGTTCCGGAGGGCGAGGATCCTCCTGCAACACCCGGCTTAAGGCGTCGCGCTCCACCGCCACCGTCACCGGCCCGCCGTCGGCGTGAGGGTCGTCCGGGGAAACGGTGATCAAGATCCGGCGAGTGTCCGAATGGGTGTCGACGTAATGGATGGGGCTCCCTCCTTCCGCTGTTGCCCGACGTTGCCCAAATACTATATCCTTTCGGACCTTGTCCTGTCTACTTCAAGAACCGGCGCGAGAAAGGAGAAGGGCGCGGGAGTGAGCGCAGGGGGAATCTCTCAGGCCTTAATTCCCGTCGCCCTCTTCGTGGCCGCCGGTTATACAGTGCGACGGCGGTTGGGCATCGAGCTTCGCCCGGTCGGGCGGGTGGCCTTGTACGTGTTCAGTCCGGCCCTGGTCTTTCAAGCCCTGGTGGGGGCCAGGCTAGGGGTGCGGGATTGGCTGGGGATCGTGATCTTTGCCCTTCTGATGGTAGTCGCCGGGGTGGTGGCAAGCCGCCTCCTCGGTCGCCTGCTCCTGTTGGAGGCCGCCCAACAAGCCGGGCTGGACCTGGTGGCGGTCTTCTCCAACTCCGCCAACTTGGGCCTGCCAGTGGTCGCCTTAAGCCTCGGGGCGGCAAGCCTCAAGGTGGCGGTGGTCTACGTCCTGACCCAGGTGGTGGCGGTCAACACCGTCGGCGCCTACCTGGCCGGGCGGCACGGCGTAAGCCCGGGGGCGGCCTGGCGGCGGATGGCGGGGCTGCCCGCGCTGTGGGCGATGGCGGTGGCCGGAGGGCTCGACCTGGCCCACTGGGCGGTGCCCAAA
>JAIMAE010000247.1 GCA_023512105.1 Bacillota bacterium
GTGCTGTTAACCCTGATGTACGGGTTCGTGGGTTTAAACCGCGTCAGCATTGCGTATGTATTTCCGTTGATCATCCCCGCCTTTCACCTGCAGTACTGGCAAGCCGGCCTGCTGGTTTCGGTCACCTCCGGCGCCTGGGTGATCTCCACCTGGGTCGGAGGCCATCTCTCCGACCGCCGCGGCCGTCGGCCGGTTTTGGCCTGGGGACTGACCGGGGCAGCGGTGGTGACCGCCTTGACCGGCGTGGCCTCCGGATTCGGCTCCTTAGTCGCCTTGCGCACGCTAGTCGGGTTCGGGGACGGGGTAGGGTGGTCGGTTGGGCAGTCGCTGGTGTTTGAAACCGCCCCCACCCGGCATCGAGGGCTGGCGCAGGGGCTGATGACCGGGGGATATACGCTGATCGGTTCGGGGATTGGGGCGGTGGTGGTAACCAAGCTGGCCGCCCAGGTCGGGTGGCGCCCGCTGTTTCCCGCCATCGGCCTCCTCCTGCTGATCGTCACCGCCTGGCTGGGGTGGGTACTCCCGCGCCAGCAAGGCCTCCGCGGAGAGCCCGGACCTGGGCTGGTCCAAGGTCTAAGCCAACTCCTGCGCACCCGGGCCATCTACCCCTTGATGGCCATGAGCGTCTGCACCTTAGGATGGCTGCAAGTTTTAATCGGCTTTAACACCTTGTTTCTCACCCGCGTCTACCATCTCTCCCTGGCCGAGGCGGGTGTGATAGGCTCACTCTCCGGCTTTGTGGGATTTGTCGGGCAGCTGGTGGTGCCCCACCTTTCCGACCGGGTGGGAAGGCGCAAGAGCCTCATCGCCGCCGGCGCTCTATCCGCCATCACCTTGGGCCTGTACACCTTTGTGCGCGTCCCGCCCCTGTGGCTGGCGGTGCTGTCGGCACTGAGCGGGTTTGCCGGGTACGGCCTGCTCCCGGTAGCCACCGCCACCGCGGTGGCCGAGCAGGTCTCGCCAGGGTTGGTAGGCGCTGCCACCGGCTGGATTAACGCGGTCGGAGGGGTGTTTGGCGCCTTGGTGATGCCGTTGGTGGCCGGGTTGGCAGCCGGGACGATGGGGCTAACGGCGGCTTTGGGGCTGGCGGTGCTCCTGCAATTGGCCATCGTCCCGCTGGCTGCCGCCCTGGGCGAAACCGCCCCGGTCGCTTTGGATCGGGCCCGGAGCACCGGCGACGAGCGACTTTCAGCCCCCCGGTGACTGCCCTGCGGAGGCCGGTATGGCCAGACCGGCCAAGCTCATGTATTCTAGTTGCAATCTTTATATCTAAGGCAAGCACCTGACTTGAGAAGGAGGAACGACATGGGCGAAAAGGCCTATCAAGCGGTGAAGGTAGAAAAAGAGGACGGTATCACCTGGGTAATCCTCAACCGGCCAGAGAAGCGCAACGCCATGAACCCGACGCTGAATCGGGAAATGGTCGAGATCTTAGGGGAACTTGCAGTCGACGACGAGACGGCCGTGCTCGTGCTCACCGGCGCCGGGGAGGCGTTCTCCGCTGGCATGGACTTGAAGGAGTTCTTCCGCGACGTCGACCACGACCCTGCAGCCCGCTTTCGGGCTCGTCAGGATGCCCACCGCTGGCAGGTTCACCTGTTGCGCCATTTCCCCAAGCCGACCATCGCCATGGTAAATGGTTGGTGCTTCGGAGGAGCCTTCACGCCGCTGGTTTCCTGCGACTTCGCGATCGCCGCCGAGGATGCGACCTTTGGGCTCTCTGAGGTCAACTGGGGAATCATTCCTGGAGGATATGTGACCAAGGATTTGACCTTGGTGATGAGCTTCCGGGACGTCATGTACTACGTGGTGACCGGGAAGACCTTCGACGGGCGCAAGGCGGCCGAGCTCAAGGTGGTCAACGAAGCGGTGCCGCGCCAGGAGCTCCGCGCCCGGGTAGTCGCCTTGGCCAACGACTTAAAGAAGCTGAACCCCTTCACGGTCCGCGCCTGCAAAGAGGCGGTGCGGGCGACCTGGACGATGAGCCTGGAAGAGGCCTTCGAATACCTCTCGGCCAAACAAGACCAGTTGCGCTTCGTCGACCCCGAGCGGGGAAGGGAAAAGGCGTTGCACCAGTTTCTGGACGAGAAAAGCTTTCGCTCCGGCCTGGAGCCCTATCGCCGCTCCGAATAGTCCGACGGCGGCTCTCCAAAGCAGATTTTGCCTCTGCAAAGCACCCTTGGTCTATTGGGGCTTAGACCAACATTTCAGCGATGAGACGCGTTGCGCGGGGGAGGCAAAGCATGTTTCCTACCGAGATTCAGATCGTGGAAGTAGGCGACTGGGCGGCTTGGGCCGGGCGGATCCTTGCCGATTTAGGGTTTCGAGTGATCCATCTCGAGCCCCCGACCGGTTCACGCTCCCGACAGGGGCTCTTGGGGCCTGACCCCGTGCGCCGACGATGGGTGGGGGCGAGGGAAGCCTTTTTCGAGCGGGGAAAGGAAAGTGTGGCCATCAACTGGCACACCCCGACCGGTCTCGGGTTGGCCCGGGAAATTGTCTACACTGCCGACATCTTGCTGGACGGCACTTCAAACGGCTTCCTCAGCCTGGTCGCCGCCGGCACCGAGGCTCCCCCTGGGCCCCCGCCGCGGGTGGTGCGGATCACGCCGTACGGCGACTTTGGGCCGTACCGCGAGCTTTATGGGCACGACCTTCTGGTCTACGCCTTGAGCGGCCAGCTCTACATCAGCGGCCAACCGCGCCAAGAACCGGTCCGGCCTCCGGGTGAACAAAGTCTGGTTTTGGCCGGCTTGGAAGCAGCGCTCGCCGCCCTGGCGCTGATCTGGGACGAAAGTACTGCCTCGGCCGAGGTCAGTGCTCTGGAGGCCTTGGCCGAGATGGAACACCTCCTCGGCTACCTGAGCTACCAAGGCTCCGTAGTCGGGCGACAGGGAAGCCAACACCGCGGGGCGGTCCCCGGGACGGTGTATCGCGCCCG
>JAIMAE010000248.1 GCA_023512105.1 Bacillota bacterium
GGGCAAAAAGAGCAACAGGCCTTGGAGATCCTGCAGACCGAGGTCAATCAACAAGGCGGGGTGGACGGGCGCACCCTGCACTTTGCCATCTACGACGACCAGACCTCACCCAAGGTGGCGGTGCAAGACCTGGCGGAGATCAAGGGGGCACCGGCCATCTTAGGCCCCTCCTTGACTGCCACCTGCAACGCGGTGGATGCCACCATTACCAACCAGATGGTGGACTACTGCTTCTCTCCGGTGATTCAGCCCAAACCGCACTCGTATGTCTTCTCCGCCATGGAATCGGCGCCGGATTTCGTGCGGGCTGACCTGACCTACCTGAAGTCCCAGGGGATTCGCAACATCGGCATCCTCTACTCCAACGACGCCAGCGGCCACGCCATCACCGCCGTGACCTTGAGTCTGTTGAAGGATCCCAGCTTCTCCGACATCCACGTGGTGGACCAGGAGAGCTACAGCGTCAACGCCGTCAGCGTGGGCAGCCAGATCGCCAAACTAGCGGCGGCCAAGCCTCAAGCGCTCTTCATCTGGGCCACCGGAGCGCCCATCGAGGTGGCGCTTCGGGGCGTCAGCCAGAGTCCGCTCACCGATCTGCCGGTCTTCATCGACGACGGCAACATGACCTACGACGAGATGAACCAGTATAGCGCCTTTTTGCCACATCAGTTGTACTTCGGCTCTGGTGGCTGGGACGCCTATCCGGTCCTGCCTGACGGCCCGCAGAAGACCGAGCAGAAGGCGTTTTTGGACGGCTTTAAAGCCCGGGGCATCAAACCGGACATCGGAGACGCCCAGGCCTGGGATCCGGCGTTGCTGATCATCGACGCTTATAAACAGTACGGGCCCAATGCCACCGCCCAGCAGATTCACCAATTCATCGAGTCGCAAAGCCATTGGGTGGGCATTTTTGGCACTTACGACTTCACGACCGGCGACCAACGCGGGCTGAACCGGCAAGACGTCTGGGTGTATCGCTGGAACCCAAGCTCCAAGTCCTGGGACGTGGTCAGCCAGGCAGGCGGAACCCCCCTGTCGGCGTCCAAGAGCTGAGCGGTCCCAACCTCCGACCCACTCAAAAGCGTTCCGGCGCCGAGTCCTCGGCGCCGGTGCTTATTCTTCCACTAAGGCTAAGTAGGAGACCTCAGGCTGCCTCCAGGTCCGCTGACCACATCCCAGGTATGGTGGCTGGGACTCCATTCGTAGACGTACTCGTCTTGGGGCGTCAAGCCGCGCTGATTGCCGCTGGTGAAGTCGTAACGCCCCATGATCCCGATGTAGTTATTCTGGCGCTCTAAAAATTGGTGGATGGCGGAGGCGGTGGCGTTCAGCCCAAGCTGGCGATAGGCGGTTAAGAGCAGTTCGGCCGGATCCCAGGCCAAGGCGTTGCCGAGATCGGGGAGGTGGCCTACCTCGGTCTGAAAGGCCTGGTCAAAGGCGCTGACCGCCTCTTTCTGCGGCCCCGCCGACAGCACCGGCAGCGCGTTCCAGCCTGCGGTGGCAAAGTACAGGTGCGGCGGCAGAAACTGGGCAAACGCCTTCATCTCCGCGTAGGTCATGTTGCCTCCGGTGGCGAAGACGGGAAGCGAGCGCAGAGGACTCTGGTTAATCGACTTCAAGGCCGCCCCTAAGGAGGCGCCGGTAGTCCAAACGAAGACCGCCTGCGGGTGACCGGCGGCGATCGAGCTGACCTCGGAGTTGGCGTTGATCGCCGTCACCGGGTACTCGGCCGCTCCCACCAATTGCAGGCCTTGCAAAGCGGGTTGCTTGATCACCTTCTCGCTCTCGGAGAGCAAGGTCTTGCCGGTGGCGTCATCGGTGGCCAGGAAGGCGACCCGCCTCCAGCCTTGTTCCATGGCGTACTTCAGGGCGGTGCCGGCCTCCACGGTGGAGGAGTCGATGGCCGAGAAGACGTAGGAGCCAGGAGCGGGATTGATGACCGGGGAAAGGCAGTAATCCACCATGGTTGCCGGTTTGAGGGCACCGGCGACCGCATCGCACGGCCCGGCCAGGGTCGGTCCCAAGAAGGCGGGGACGTTGTGAAAGCCTGCTGCCAATTGGACAGCCAGTTTGGGGGAGGTTTCGTCGTCGAGGATCTGAAATTGCACCGGATGGCCTAAGACACCGCCCTGCTGGTTGGTCAAGGTTTGCAGAACCGTCAAGGCCTCCTTCTCCTCGTTGCCCAAAAAGGCTCCCTGTCCACTGAGGGAAAGGATGGCCGGGATGACCAAGGGCGATTGACTGGCGGTGGCCTTGGCCGGGGGCGGTGAGGACTTGGGGGCGGCGGGAGCTGCGGTGCCTCCACAGCCGGCCAGCAGCGCGGCGGTTACCCCAATGAACGCTCGGGAACTCCAGCTGCGCCTAATACGCATTTCTTGCCGGGGAGGACCCCGGCCTCCCTCCTTACGGTATAGTGGAAGTCAAATCCGGTCGCGCTGAGCGATGGTATTTTTCCAACATTGTATCCATTTTGAACGACGCCCGTCCAGAGGAGAAACGCAAAGTTACGCAAGAATTCCAACCTTTTCCGGATGTGCTATATTAATGCCATCCTTGGCCCCAGGCCTGGGTCTAATTCCATGTAACCTACAACTCGATGTGGGAAGAGGAGATGCGCAATGAAAGTCTGGTCTGTGGTAGTGGCCACCGACGGGTCGCCGAGCGCGCTTCGGGCGGCGCAGTGGGTCGACCAACATTTTGATCCGGACTCGGCCAAAGTCACCGTGGTCACGGTGGAGCATCCGGTCATCCCGTTGTTGCTCGAACCGGCGCCGGCGGAGGCATTTGAGGACACCATCCGCAACGCCATGCACGAAGCCCGCCGGCAGGCAGACGAAGCGCTGGAAAAGACGGCCAAGCGGCTAGAGCGTTTTGGGCCGGCCACCGTGCGCCTGCAGGGTCCCCCGGTGGAGGCCTTGGTCCACTACCT
>JAIMAE010000249.1 GCA_023512105.1 Bacillota bacterium
CCGATGACGGTGGGCACGGCGGCGAAGGCGAAGATGGCCGGCAGGCTCCAGTGGGCGCCTACCAACACTCCGCCCAGCAAGGGACCGATGATGGCTCCCAGGCGGCCGACGCCCAAGGCCCACCCCACCCCGGTGGAACGGATGTCGGTGGGGTAGACGCTGGCCGCCAGGGCGTTGATCCCGTTCTGGCCTCCGATGTTAAACATGCCCAGGAGAAACAGCGTGACCAGGACCGGACCGACGCCGTGCACCCAACCGGCGACCAAGAGCGAGAGGGCGGCCAAACCGTAGCAGGGGATTAGCACGCGCTTGGGATTCCACACGTCGCTCCCGTATCCGACCAGGATGCCGCCGACCACCCCGCCGCCCTGCAGGGCCATGGTTCCGTACAGCGCCTCTTTCAGAGGCACGCCGCCCGCAGCCAGCAACGAGGGCGTCCAGTTGCTGACCATCCAGGTGAGGAACAGGGTGACGAAGAAGGTGATCCACAGCAAGATGGTGGTGGTTGCCAGCCCAGGTCGGAAGAGGTTAAAGACGCTAAACCCAGTCAATCGCTCCTCACTGAGGTAGAACTCCCGCGCCGAGCGCAGCGCGGCATCGGGGTGGATGCGGTTTAGGACGGCGGCGATGCGTTGCTCTTGGCCGCCGTGGTGGACCATAAAACGGAGGGACTCAGGCAACAAGCCCAACAGCAACAACGCCACCACCAAGGGGCTGATGCCGCCGACCACGAAGACCACCGGCCAACCGAGATGAATCAGCAGGCGAGCCGCCACCAGTCCTCCGACTACCGCGCCGACCGGAAACCCGTCAAACATGATGTTGACCAAGGTCCGGCGCCAGCGGGTAGGCGCGTACTCGGCGGTCAAGGCGATCGAGTTGGGCATGCAGCCCCCGATGGCAAACCCACTGACCAGACGGTAGAACATAAACGACGGCACGGTCGTCGCCTGGGCGGTGAGCAGCGAGAAGACTCCAAAGATGGTCAGGCCCCCGATGAGAACCGGCTTGCGTCCGATGCGGTCGGCCACCGGCCCGGCCACCAGGGCTCCGATGGCCATCCCCACCGGTGCCATGGCGATGATGGCGCCCAGCGCCGCCGGGGCTACGTGCAAGGTGTGCAAGATCACCGGGGCGACGTAGCCCATGGCCTGGGCGTCGTACCCTTCGACTGCCGCCGACAACCCCAAAAGGATGAAGACGGCTACCTGAAACCCACTGACGGCATGGGCGTCGATCCATTCTGAAGCATTGACGCGGCCATTCACGGCTGGAAAAACCCCCTTTAGCTCGTCTGGGACTAACCTATCTCTGCAATCGATACCCTGCAAAGATGGCTCAAAGCCTCGGTCACTTCCCATCCGCCGGCGCCATGCCGGACGTCCCGCCCGGCATCCTCGGCGGGTGCAGATGACGGTGGAATAGAATCCATTGATACTGCGATTAATTATTGTAGCATGAGTTTTCCAAGTGGGGTGAGGAAGTCGATTCCGCTGGGTTCATCCCCGTGCTGGCCGCTGAGCTGAGGCGGATGGAAAGCCAGGGGCTATGGCGCCCGAACCATCTAGGGTTTTGGACGGCGCTCGTGCCAGGATTTTGAGCGAGACAAAAGGCCACCCGGGACACTGTCCTCGGGTGGCCTCGTTGCCGCTTGGGGCCTGGATGCGGGCGCTGGGTGGCCCGCATTGCCCTTTCTCATTCGGTGGAGACGTCGGGGTCGGCCTGCATCCCTTCCGGAACGGCCTTGATCATCCACCGGCTCGGGTCGCTCAAGAGTTGCTCCAGTTTTGCCTTGAGCCGCTCGCTTGCGGTGTCCCGCGTCCGCTCTTGGGCCAGGCTCAACAACCGGCGCACGGCGGTGACATCTTGGGCCTCCAGCGGCTTCCACTGAATCTTGGCGTTGGTGGCCAAGCGGTCTTGCAGCACCGCCTGGGTCAGTCCCCGCTCCGGATCCAGTTCCAGGTAGAGCACGCCCCCCGTCATCCCCGCGCACAGCCACGGCCCTGGATCGCCCAGGATGATTCCGACCCCTCGGGTCATGTACTCGAAGCCAAACCCCTTGATCGCGGCCGGACCCCAGTTGGTCCACGACCACAGCGAGGTGTCGGGCACGTCGTTGAGGATGATCACGTTGGCCCCGGCCAGGCGCACCCCGGCGCGGGCGTCGGCCTGGCCCTGGATGATGAAGGTGCCGGCCTGGGCGCCGTAGGCCAAGGACTTGCCGCAAGAGCCTCCCACCAGTTCCCCCTGCTGGTTGCGGGTCTTGAGGACCACGATTTCGCCGCCCATCGCCCCCTTGCCGACGCCGTCCTGAGCCCCGCCTAACGCCAACAGGGAAAGTCCCTTGCCGTTGAAGGCGCCAAACCCTTGTCCGGCCACCCGGTTGACGGCGATCGGGCCGGCAGGGGCCAGTCCGCGGTGGGAGAGTCCGGTGCCGATGGCCCGCTGGTTGGGACTGGCCGGGCTGACCGGCGCCACTACGGCATCGGTACCGGTGGCCACCAGCACCTCCGACTCCGCCCGGATGGCTCGCTGCAGGGCCTCCTGCAGCTGCTCGATGTAGCCGACCACGTTGACCACCGAGAAGTAGTGCTCCTGCTGGAGCAGGTCCCAGCGTCCGACCAAGTTTTGCAGGCGCGTCTCTCCGAGCTGCTCGACGTACCCGGCCAAGCTTTGACCCATGCCCTTGAAGACCCGAACCAGGTGCTCGACGGCCACCTCCAGGACCTGCGGCTCGAACTTCTTCAGGCCGCGGGCGCGGGCTTCCTCCACCGATTCGATCTGGGTGGTGATGCCCACGTGGCAGGTGTCCAGCTGACAGCCGCGGCACGCCGTGCAGCCGAGAGCCATCATGGCCATGGTGGCGTAGCCCACCCGGTTGGCGCCCAGCAGGATCATCTTGAGGGCGTCTTCGGCGCTGCGCAT
>JAIMAE010000250.1 GCA_023512105.1 Bacillota bacterium
TTTGCCAATGGCTCATTGGCGACCAGCCTATATTTGGTGGCAATCAGGGAGTGGTTCCAGACATAGACGTACAAAGGGAAGGAGGCGAATTCATGAAAGGCATTCGTTGGCCCAGTTTCGTGGTCGGCGTGGTGATTCCCTTCGTTGGGGTAATCGGGACCATGCCCCTCATCAATCGCTGGCATGCTGCCGTGTGGGGGATCCCTATGCTCTTTTTCTGGATCTTCCTCTGGTTTCCCCTCACCTTCGTCTGCCTGGCGATTGCCTGGTATGCCTTCGACCGCAAGGACTATTTCACTCCCCATGGCAAGGGAG
Source organism: Bacillota bacterium (assembly GCA_023512105.1). Taxonomy (GTDB): domain Bacteria; phylum Bacillota; class Sulfobacillia; order Sulfobacillales; family Sulfobacillaceae; genus JAIMAE01. The sequence goes on from JAIMAE010000250.1 coordinate 316, forward strand.
GGATGGGGGAATGACCGCGGCCGTTTTTGCTTTGTTCATTGCCGGATCGTTGGCGTTGGCGTTCTTGGCTCAGCGCGGATACAACGTGGCGCAGTTGGAGCAATACCTGGTGGCGGGGCGCTCCTTCAGTGGCTTTCTCCTCTTCTTCCTTGCCGTGGGTGAAATCTACAGCATCGGCACGATGATCGGCTTCCCCGGCGGCATCTATGCCAAGGGCGTGAGTTACGGGGTATGGTTCTTGGGCTATATTCTGCTGGCGTACGCCGTCGGGTATGTGGTCACCCCCCTGATCTGGCGAGCCGGCCGCCGCTATGGCGCCTTGACCCTGCCTGACCTCTTTCGGCGCCACTTCAGCAGTCGGGGGCTGGAATTGGTGGTGGTCGTCTCCAGCATTGTCTTTCTGATTCCCTGGGGGGAACTTCAGTTCACCGGGCTTGAGGTGGCACTCTCCGCGCTCGGATTTCACCTCTCCCCCACCCTGGCCGTCGGGATCGCGGGCGCGATTGCCTTTCTTTATATCGTGGTCTCCGGAGTGCGGGCGCCCGCCTTTGTCTCCATTCTCAAAGACACCCTGATGGTCCTGGCCATCATCATTGTCGGAGTGGCAGCGGCCAGCCACGTGGGCATGCGGGACATCTTTGCGCTGGCAGCGCGACATGGCGCCAACGTCACCATGACCCCGGCCGCCGAGGTCTTCGCGATGTCCACCATCTTCTTCCAGGCTTTTGGCTTCTACCTCTTTCCTTTTTCGGTGCAGTACCTCTTCACCGGGAAGTCGGAAGCCACCGTCAAACGTACTCAAATCTTCATGCCACTCTACATGCTGATGTATCCCTTCTTGGTGATTGCCGCCTACTACAGTCTGGCCGAAGTGCATCACCTGAAGGTCGCCAACGCCGCGTTCATGGTGGCCGCTGCCCGTTTGCTCCCACCCTGGCTGCTCGGTGTGGTCGCGGCAGGAGCCGCCCTCTCCGGACTTTTGGTGCTGGCCGGCATCAGCCTGTCCATCGGTTCCATGGTCCCTCGAAATCTGGTTCAGGGTCTGCCAGAGTCGGCGCAACGGCGCTGGACGCAGGTTCTCATCGCCGTCTACCTCATGGTCTCGATCGTGTTGACGGTGGCGTCTCCCAGTTTGATGCTGACCTTGATCAATACCGCCTACTACGGCATCACCCAATTCTTCCCGGGCATTGTCGGCATGCTCTTCTCTCGACGGGTAACCTCCACCGGTGTGGCCCTCGGCATCGTAATCGGGGATCTGGCCGCCCTGACGCTGTATCTTACGAATGCCAACCTCCTCAATCTCAACATCGGCCTCATCTGCCTGGCCATCAACTTTGCGGTGAGCTTCGGATGGAGCTATCTCCTGCCAAGCCGCGAAACACGCGTTCCCGTGGCCTACGCCGCCGATTAAATCGCTCGATACAAACGGTTTGCCGTAGAAAGGAGCGGTTTCCATGATCACCGATACCAAGGCGGCCATTCAGGTAGTCCAGGACTTGGTGCGGATCCCAAGCATCAATCCCCCCGGTCGCGAGTCCGCAGTGGGGGAGTACATCGCCGAGTATTGCCGCGCCCGTCGCCTGCCGGTAGAGACCCAGACCGTTTCGGACGGTCGGTTCAACGTGATTGCTCGCCTAACCGGCCGGCGAGAGGCTCCAACCCTGCTCATTTCTGGGCACATGGACGTGGTTCCGGTGAGCGAGTCGGAATGGACGCGCTGGGAAGTAGACCCCTTTTCCGGCGAGATTAAGGACGGATTTCTGTGGGGACGCGGTTCGGCCGACATGAAGGGGGGACTTGGCACCGCCCTGGCCGTTTTCGGAGCCCTGGCGGAGAGCGGTGTCGAGCCGCCTGGCGATGTGCTTCTGGTCGCCACCGTAGACGAAGAGGACCTGATGCGCGGAGTCAAGACCTTGGTCGGTCACCCGGCATTGGACGACGTGGCCTTTGCCATCGTCTGTGAGCCGACCGAAATGCAGATTAAGATCGCGTCCAAAGGGCGTACCTGGGCGGAGGTGACGGTGGAGGGCCGAACCGCCCACGCCAGTCTCAAGGGGGCCGGGATCAACGCCATCGACAAGGCTTGGAAGCTTTATGCGTCCCTCAAAGATCACCAGCTGGTCCACGTTCCCCATCCGATCTTGGGCGAATCCTTCTGGCAGGTGACCATGATCCGCGGAGGCATCGAGCCGGCCATCGTACCCGACGCTTGCGTGCTCACGGTCGACGCACGGACGGTTCCCGGCCAGACCTCGGAAGGCGTATGGCAAGAGTTGCAAGCCTTGTTACAGCAGTTGGCGGAAGCAGACCCCACCTTTCGCGCTTCGGTGGAAGTGATTGAGCGGCGAGAACCTTGGGAGACTCCACGCGACCATCCCTTTGTCGCCATGATGGCCGAGGCCTGCCGCAAAAGCGGCCATCCCGTGGCGTACGCCGGGTTTTTCGGCACCAGCGATGCCACTGTGCTGCGGCAGCGCGGGATCTTAGGCGCCGCCTTCGGTCCAGGAGCCACCGCGGACGTGCACAAGGAGAACGAGAAAGTGGGTTTGCAAGACCTTGAACGCTGCGTGGCCATCTATGAACACATCCTGATGCGCAATCA
>JAIMAE010000043.1 GCA_023512105.1 Bacillota bacterium
GAGGCTACAAACAATGCGCTTCAAGAAAAAGACCCGCATGGAACTGAGTTTCCATCCCTTTTAGGGAGGCTACAAACCTCGAATATGTCCCAAGTGGGGAGGAGCTTCGGGACGGGTTTCCATCCCTTTTAGGGAGGCTACAAACGCGGTCTGGAATCTCTCACCGTACGCGCTGCAAGTGCTGTTTCCATCCCTTTTAGGGAGGCTACAAACCCGGTCTGGCCGCGGAACCTCGCCCGCACCTACCAGGTTTCCATCCCTTTTAGGGAGGCTACAAACTTCCCCCACGTGAGTTAATCCTCGTCGACGATGAATGTTTCCATCCCTTTTAGGGAGGCTACAAACCTCGACGAACTGGCCTATGGGCTCCGCCGGTGGGCCGATGTTTCCATCCCTTTTAGGGAGGCTACAAACGCGGTCCGAGCTGCTGGAAATCGCCTTGGAGAGAGCCAGTTTCCATCCCTTTTAGGGAGGCTACAAACCTCTGATGGCGCTCCACCCAGGCGGCCTCCGCCTCACGTTTCCATCCCTTTTAGGGAGGCTACAAACTCCAGAGGGTGGACCTGGAGGACTTCCCGCGTGGCGCGTTTCCATCCCTTTTAGGGAGGCTACAAACCCAGACCGTCCAGCGGGTCCACGGCCCAATGTCGGGGTTTCCATCCCTTTTAGGGAGGCTACAAACGGGCCCTGTTGGCCGAGAGGGGAATATCCGATGGCGATTAGGTTTCCATCCCTTTTAGGGAGGCTACAAACAGTTGCCGTGCTCGCCCTCGCCGATCACGCTAACTAAGTTTCCATCCCTTTTAGGGAGGCTACAAACTGTGGGCTCCCAACCCGCAGGTTGTGGGCTCCAAAAGGTTTCCATCCCTTTTAGGGAGGCTACAAACAAAACCGCCCGAACACCCGACTCTGCCGCGACCCCAACGGTTTCCATCCCTTTTAGGGAGGCTACAAACGCCGACTCAACTTCCTTGAAGGCCGCGGTAAGATCCTGTTTCCATCCCTTTTAGGGAGGCTACAAACCGAAATAGCAGGTGTGGGCTCGAAATAATGCGCTCGGTTTCCATCCCTTTTAGGGAGGCTACAAACGTCTACGTGGCCCTGGCCCGGCCGTGGCCCGTCTACGGTTTCCATCCCTTTTAGGGAGGCTACAAACCCCGACGCCACCAGTAGATGTGCAAGCCATCACACGTTTCCATCCCTTTTAGGGAGGCTACAAACGGTTTCCCAGGCCGCATCATAAGAACCGAAGATGTCCAGTTTCCATCCCTTTTAGGGAGGCTACAAACCTCCTGTTCGTACCGCCACTTCCAGCGCCTGTACCCAGTTTCCATCCCTTTTAGGGAGGCTACAAACTCCGCAAAGATCGCCGCATCGATAGGTTCTAATTCAGTTTCCATCCCTTTTAGGGAGGCTACAAACCACCAATGCCAAGGCAATGTTTTCTGCCTTGACTTGGTTTCCATCCCTTTTAGGGAGGCTACAAACAGCAGGAGAACTGGGCCTTTTCTATTGCTCCGCGAGGTTTCCATCCCTTTTAGGGAGGCTACAAACGAACATGGCCCGGCCGGAGATCCTCTTCCAGGAGGAGTTTCCATCCCTTTTAGGGAGGCTACAAACAATGCGCTTCAAGAAAAAGACCCGCATGGAACTGAGTTTCCATCCCTTTTAGGGAGGCTACAAACGCCTTACCGCACAGATGCCCAATGTAGAGCTGCTCGAGGTTTCCATCCCTTTTAGGGAGGCTACAAACGGTGGTTGCGGCCTTTCCCGGGGGATTTGGGGACTACCGTTTCCATCCCTTTTAGGGAGGCTACAAACCCACCTTCCACAAGGTATGCTATACTGGTCCCAAATCGTTTCCATCCCTTTTAGGGAGGCTACAAACCTACGGCTGTATCCTAGAATCGAGCCAGGAAACCTGGGTTTCCATCCCTTTTAGGGAGGCTACAAACTCTCGGCCGGTTCCGCTCGTGGGTGGAGGGAGGAGGATTCGAGGTTTCCATCCCTTTTAGGGAGGCTACAAACAGCGGTAATCCAGGCAGCCTGTGATTACCTACCTTGGTTTCCATCCCTTTTAGGGAGGCTACAAACGTTCCACCATGACATGGCCGCGAAATCCGGCCTCCACCCGGTTTCCATCCCTTTTAGGGAGGCTACAAACGGCCACCTCAGAAGTGCAGATGGGCTGCGAGGGCGAGTTTCCATCCCTTTTAGGGAGGCTACAAACGTACTGTTCAGGGAAATCAGACAGATCGAGGGTGAGATGTTTCCATCCCTTTTAGGGAGGCTACAAACGCCGACGAGCTTTGACTGCCTGCACAGCAGGTCCGGTTTCCATCCCTTTTAGGGAGGCTACAAACCCAGTGAACTTTTATGTGGATGTGCCTATCGCGCTGTTTCCATCCCTTTTAGGGAGGCTACAAACGGTTTTTGCAACCATTTCCGGGGTATTGCCCAAGATGCGGTTTCCATCCCTTTTAGGGAGGCTACAAACCATGCAGGTGCAATGGTGTGAAGCAGAGCTAACATTCGGTTTCCATCCCTTTTAGGGAGGCTACAAACGCTTCCAGGCGCAGGCGCCGCAGTCGACCGCGTACATGTTTCCATCCCTTTTAGGGAGGCTACAAACGCGGCGGCGACGGCCCAGGCGTACCCGACGTTCACCGCCGTTTCCATCCCTTTTAGGGAGGCTACAAACCCTGGGTCCAAAAAATCCAATTTTGATTCGGTCCCAGTTTCCATCCCTTTTAGGGAGGCTACAAACCCAGGGGCGCTCCGGCGTCGGCGCCTCCGTCAGAAGTTTCCATCCCTTTTAGGGAGGCTACAAACATGGGGTCGATGTGTATTACACGGCGCAGGACATTGTTTCCATCCCTTTTAGGGAGGCTACAAACGGAGCCATTTTTCCGAGGGCGTTGAGCCGTGCGAGAAGGGTTTCCATCCCTTTTAGGGAGGCTACAAACAGAGTCCGCACAGGTTGTGTTCCGCACGGCGGATGGAGGTTTCCATCCCTTTTAGGGAGGCTACAAACCGCAAGATTCCAAACCCCGTCCACTAGCAAATCCGGGTTTCCATCCCTTTTAGGGAGGCTACAAACGCGTTTTTAAAGCCTCTTTCAGGTGCGAACCTTCGAGTTTCCATCCCTTTTAGGGAGGCTACAAACTTTAAATGACCTCCACAACGTAAATATCCACAGCACGTTTCCATCCCTTTTAGGGAGGCTACAAACGCCCCACGATGGGCGAATCCACCCCACTGGCCGCTAGTTTCCATCCCTTTTAGGGAGGCTACAAACGGATGAGGGCCAGCGATTGATGCATTCGTTGATAGACGTTTCCATCCCTTTTAGGGAGGCTACAAACCTCGGCATCCGCGACCCCCAGCTGCGCCAAGTGGGGTTTCCATCCCTTTTAGGGAGGCTACAAACTGCATACGGTGCTGACCGGTTGGATCCGCGATGTCTAGTTTCCATCCCTTTTAGGGAGGCTACAAACCTGGACCTCTGCGAGGGGTGTGTCGCGCGGTCAGGCGTTTCCATCCCTTTTAGGGAGGCTACAAACAGGCTACTATGTTCCGGCCTGGTCACAGCCGGCGCAGTTTCCATCCCTTTTAGGGAGGCTACAAACTCGGGTCCACATACCGGCGGCCTTTATCATGCAAAGTTTCCATCCCTTTTAGGGAGGCTACAAACGTTACGCAATGGGTAGGGCAAACGGCCACCGCACTGGGAGTTTCCATCCCTTTTAGGGAGGCTACAAACGGCCTGTCTACGGGTCCATGGCCCATGGCCTGTCTAGTTTCCATCCCTTTTAGGGAGGCTACAAACGCTGGTATCCCCATTGATGATGAGCGTCTGCCCTCGTTTCCATCCCTTTTAGGGAGGCTACAAACCCTTGGACCTGCACATCCTGCACAAAACTTGGGATAGTGTTTCCATCCCTTTTAGGGAGGCTACAAACGAAAAGAACGGCTCTCATGGTTTCTAGCCTCCTCAGTTTCCATCCCTTTTAGGGAGGCTACAAACACACCACGGCCACGTACCTCCATATCGGCCCGGCCGGTTTCCATCCCTTTTAGGGAGGCTACAAACAGGAACATCCCCACCGGGAAGTCGCGACCGTATTCCTCGTTTCCATCCCTTTTAGGGAGGCTACAAACCCATTTTACCACATGTTTTCGTGGGTCTTCTCCCGGTGTCCGATCGGAGGTTCGACGCGACTACTTAACATGGTTGGTAGAAAGCCGGAAATTCCTCCGCCTGCAGAAAAAAGACAGAATAATGCGTGTCGTCGACCCCCCGGCGATATTGCGCTATTCAGGGTCGACGACTGCTCTCATAGGATGTTCCCTTCCATAGTTTTCGGTGAACCTAACGTTTCGCGGCGCACGATTGTCATGTTCTCTGTGGTATAGAACACTATGTAGTCTCTCCGGTGATCAATGACTTTCTCCAACTCCCTTTTCAGTTTTTTCAACTTGGCTTCTGTAATATCTCCCTCAAACACGGAGTTCTGGATCCAGTCTAGATACTTTCGACATATCTTAAGTACCTTTGGGTCTCTCCGCGCCTCTGCATCGTATACCAAGATAACAAACATGTCTTCATCACCAAGATGCAACGAATGGTTCATATTTCTGGTCGCCCATTAGGTGTTTTTCCAGCTTGTATAGCTCCAGTCGGATCATTCTCCGGTAAGTGACAGCCCGCTTTAGATTGCGATGCAGCACTGTGGTCCCCAATTTATCTTCAAACTCAGCGACGATACGCTTTCGCGCCGGTTCAGAAAGCCATATACCATTTTGAGAGACCTCAAAATCTTTTTCGGTTATCATCTTTAGGCCAATCAGCCGGAATAGAGTTCTGTCGGCTAATACCGGTTTAAATATCTCGGCTACATCAAGATTCAGGGTGAATCGTCTAAAGTTAGATGCATGAAGGAAGCCAATGCGCGGATCCAGATGGGTCTTGTAAATTTCAGACAGCACCGTTACATAGACCAAACTGTTCAGGTAACTGATCATTGCGTTGAGAGCGTTGACAGGCGGCCTACGGCTCCGACGTTCATAGGCAAAATGAGGGTTATCTAGAATCCTGTCAAACGAGCGATAATACTGCTCGCGAATGTTCCCCTCCAAGCCCATCATCTCTGAAACCGGTGCCGCTCTGCGTTCAACGTGCTCAAGTAAAGATTCAATCGAGGCAATCCGAGCGCTTAGATCCTTACCGCGAGCTTCATAGTATTTAAGGACTCTTAACATATTCTTGGCTGCTCCGGACACAAAAGCGCGAGCGATTTCTAGTCGCTTTCCTTCATCGAGATAGTGCTCTACTTGGCGAACAATCATATAGCCTGAATTGTAGTGTTCGCGAGGGTAAAAGGACCCGATATAGTACCCTGAACGATTAAACATGTGGACGATTATCTCATGCGCCGACAAAAACTCCAGAAAGCGCTTGTTAAACGTTGCTTCCCCGTGGACGCAGATCTCCCGCACATTTTCCACAGGTAAGTAACGGTGTTCTCCAGAGGTTGTTTCAAAATAAATAGTGTTACTTCTTCGTTCGAACTGCCCGGACGAGAAAACGTGAACAGTGCGTTCCACTCGCCAATTCCTCCTCTCCGGCTTATCCCCAACACAATTCGGCATAAGCACACTTTGAACACCAGCGGATGCGTTTAGGAGGTGGAGGCTGGCGCAACTCCGCAATTCGATAGATATACTGGCGTTGAGCGAGGACTGCTTGGCGCAGTTCGTTTGTTAAGGTTACTCGTTCTCTGCCCCGTTCCTCTGGAAACCGGAGTTCGCCGATCGCGTGAATCCCTTGTTCTTCTAGGAGCAGCAGGTAGTGGGCAAGCTGCAAGCGAGCACCTTCTATCGCCTTGGAACTTTTTTTAACCTCTGCAACCACAATCGTATTATCTTTGACAGCTATTACGTCAAACTTACTCCCTCTTAATTCAATTTCCCGCCCCTCCCGTTGGTACGCAGTGGCGTGAACGAAACGTCCGTACTCCAGGTTGGGATCATCCTCATCGGGATTGATTTGGTGCACCATTAACCAAACCTGCCGCGGACAAATAGAGGCGCTTGCAATCAACGCGCCTCCGATAGCAACAAGTCCATCGGGTTGCTCCGCTATCATAGGAAATACGCCCCGCCTTCATCGAGCGCAAGGTGGGCCAGGCCCGTCTCGTTACTGTATTCCTTCAGATCCACCCACTTTACGATGCTCCTATTTTCATAGCGTTCCACCCGCTGAAGAACTCTCTTCACCGGCATGTTTACGCAGAACCGAAGCAGCAGACTCATAAAACGCCTTCGAGTATTAAAATCCAGCCGGGACAGGCTGCCCCGACCGACATACCGCTCAAACAATTGACCAGGTGTTTCACAATGGAAAGCTCTCATGGCCTTAACAGTAGCATCATCTAACCACGTAAGAGCGCTCTCGGTAGGGCCGGCAAGAGCAACAAACACGGGGACGGTAGGCACTTCAGCCTCAAAAGGCTCTAGGCCACCTATGGCGCTCCATTCGCCATTTGCGGCGTGAATAAATTTCTGAAGAACACTGTCATAGCTATGGCGCTGAAACACCGCGCGATAGTATTCGCCCACCACGGGAGTGACTTCGTCTTCAACCAACTCCCGCTCGGGCGTAAGCAGGCGGTCGGTTTCTTGGCGATTTATCTTGTCTCGATACACGAACTCTCTGGAACTTCTTCCATCCCCTCGCACGTAGTCAAATATCCACAGTCGACCGGGCACCGGATTCTCGCCGTGTCGATTGACCCGGCCCGCAGACTGAACAATAGAAGGGACCAAAGAACGCGCCCGCAAAATCGCCCCAAAACTCAGGTCTACGCCGGCCTCCAGCACCTGCGTGCTAACCACGATGACTCGTTCAGACGCCTGATCCCGCAGGGCGCCGAAGATCTCTCTTATGCGATGGCCCTTGTGGATGGCAGTCATCGCCCCGGTGACCATGTAAAGATCGATTTCACGAGCCTGTGACTGCAATTCGGCGTACACCTCCTGGGCATCGCGGATGGTGTTTACGATGATGGCACATGTTTTGAGCTCTTGTGCTTCCTCTATCGCTTTTGAGGCGACTTCGGAGGCGGTCCAGGGGTGGTCGCCGCATCGCAGAAGATAGCGAGGCGAAGGCAAAGGAGGGGGCTTCTCGACCAACGGAAGTGGCCGACGCCTTAATTTCCCGACATCTAAGGGGGGAAGAGTAGCCGTGGACAAGATGGCATAACCGTTATAAACTTCTAGTACCTGTTCCAGGCCTTTGACAAAGAGCACCCAGGCCTCCGGACTAATAATCTGCGGCTCGTCCACGACTACCACGGCTCCGCTCAGTGCAGCCAGCCGCATCGATTCATGGGCACGAAGCGGAAACAAAGCTCGAAAAAATTGGTTGAAAGTCGTCGCTACCAGAGGAGCCTGCCAAGACTCTTGGACTAATAGGTCTTCCTCCCGCAAAATTTCGTCGTTAGTCGAATTTGTCAAGGCGGCCATGTGATGGTGTTCTAGCACCTCCATCCCGGTTGCGCGACTCATGACGTCTGCGGCCTGGGACAGAATGGAGAGGTAGGGGGCGACGTAAATCATTCGCCCCCCTCCCCGCTGTTCCAACAAGTTAAGGCTCGCTTGGAGTGCTAAAAGTGTTTTGCCCGATCCAGTGGGCAGTTCCATGGAGAAGATCCGGCTTGAGGGCTCCCGAAGAGTTTCCAGCCGCGCCAAAACCTCTTGGCTTACCTCCTTTCGGTAAGCTACGAGCGGGCTGGACTCACTTTGTGTTCGCACGCTGCTTTGAATAAAGCGGCGGACATTCTCGCGGACAGTCGGAATTTCTTCGGCCTTAATTCCTGGATCGAGGGCAAGCTGGGCCGCATCGAATCGATCTGCTTGTATCAGGCAGGCAGTCCGAATCCGCATGCTCCGTTCCACCGCTTCATTTAGCTTGAGCCTTGGATCAAACCACTCCTCTAACCATTCCTGCCACAGGTACGGCAGCCGCTTTAGTTCGCGGTCCAAGACCGTCACATCGGTAGGAATGGGGGGAAGGTATGGGCAGCAGCGATGGACCAAGTGCGCAATTCCTACCCAATCGACTTCTTCCAGCGCAGTCCGCTGCCACCCGTCCCACCACGGCGGTTCTTCCCGTAAGTCGGACAGTTGGCCATGGTGATTGGCGATGTCGCACGTTAACTCCATGATGGTGCGATATCGTTCAGGACGGGTCACGTTGGGGCGCGACCAACACCAAAAGAACACCACCGCACCTAAAAACGCATGGTTACTCGACCGTGTGCTCTGCTTCCGTATATAAGCTTGCCACGAAGCGCGGGCTTTGCCGATGTCGTGGAGTAAACCGGCGGAGTACAGCTCCCTCGCCTCGGTGCCACTTGCTGACGCAGATGCCATCTTCGCCACTTGTTCTAGGTGTTCGGTGAGGAGCAACTGGCGGTCGCCTCGTGGAGGCCTCGCCCAGCAATCTTCTAATTGGATCACCAGAGCGCCACCACCTTGCCTTGCCAAAGGGTGAAACTGACCGGGGGCTCGTAGCGCCCCAATTTGGGGGTGAAGGCAATATCCCCACCCGTCTTCTCGTAGAGGACGCTAACCGAGCCACGAAATCGCCGACCTGGTAAAGGTTCGTACGTGATCCCGCCCACTCGGGCATATTGCTTCCATTCAGCTACGTGGAGTTGGGCGATAACATGGACGGGCAGCACGGTGCGGGCATACCAGATTTCATCCGCTGAAGGCGTTAATTCAGGCACTTGTTCCAGCACCACGTTGTACGGTACCGTTAGCGCATACGCGCATCCGAGATAGGTGTGGTAGACGCTGCGATTGGCACCGAGGCGCTCTGCCAGCGCCTCGGTATGTTGTCCTGCTACGTAGATTCGATAATGAGGGTTTATCAACAACTCGATCGAGGTGGGTCGGTTAAACATCGAACCAGATTTGTCGAGGAAGGCCTTGCCCAGCATGGACAGTTGTTGCACTCGGCTCACGGGTGGCGTCAGGAGTTCGAGTCCCGTCCAAGTAATCCCTTCGAAAAAATCCCAGCCCATCACCGCCGCCAACATTCCCCGCAACGCCGTGCGGGTCATAAAGGGATAGGTGGCGTGGGTGCTCGTGGTATCGGGTCGCCGAAAGTGCGCCACGGTGCTCTTGACCTCAAAACGCAATATCTTCATAGCCACCAGCCCCTATGCATTGGGTCCCTCGACTCCCCCCGGCGTGCCCGGTAACTCCCCCATCAGGGCCAGCTCAGGGTCGCACCACCAACGAATTCTGGCAATGTGGGCACGGTTGGCCACGAGCCGATCCACCAACGCCCGGACGTCCAATTTGACCTCCTGCAAAGAGGAGGGGATCTCCCCCGACGTCTCCAGGCGAATCCCATCTTCGAGGTACCCCAACCGGAACAGTGGATCCTCGTATTCCACGTGGAGGAGCAGCAGGGGCTGTTGAAATCCGCGGCCACGAGCTTGACGTAATTTCGTTCCCCGCCAAAGCGCCTCGAGCAACACCTCCACGTCAACTTCATCCATGCCTGTCTGTTGAGCGATGGTGCCATTGATGACGCCGGGCATGGCAAAGATGGCAAATGGCAGGTAGTACGTCGACCAAATCGTACCCTGTTGTTTCCCTTCTCGGCTGGTTCCCTCAGCAGAACCTTGCGATTCGGTCGAGGGAATGATTACCGTTCCCTGCACATATCGGGTCTCCACGGGATGCAAGGAATGGGCCCAGCCAAACTGGGTGGGACCCGTCAAATGAAAACTCTGCGACCCAACAGAGTAGACAGCACCGAATACCCTTACATCAAAGGCGTGCGCGGCCAACTCGGCGCGTCTTCGCTCCATGGAATCTACCTCGCGCTCTCCGATTCCTGCCCGTTCAAATATCCATTCCGCCAGCTCTTTTCGACCCAAAAGGTATTTATCCCGACGCAGCTCTTGAATGTAAATGTGATATCGCTGATCCTCGCCGCCAGCGGGGTACTTGGCCAATACGTAATCGCGGACATCGCGCTTGATACTTACATCCGACAATGAGATCCTGCCGTCATCTTCCCCAAACAGCCTGCGAGCATCGCTGTCGGCTAAGGGGTCGCGGTTGGGAATACCATCTTTCACGCTCTTAACAAACAAAAGCTCCGAAGTTCTTACCATACTTACTCGCTCTCCTTTCCCTTACTGGGCTATCTCTGCATGGGTTTCGTCGGTGGGACTTGGAGCCGTAGTAAATCCACGGTCGGTCAGGCAGTAGCCCGACCAAAACCCGCTTAAAAACGCGTCTGGCTCACGCGTCCATTCCTCTCGATAGGTCTCCAGCAAACGCAAGACTTGACCTAGGCGCAGTAGGAAAGGTCGTCCGAGGTCTATGTCGAGGCGCCTCGCCAAGTCAATGATGGGGATTAAGGCCCGCTTCCAGAGGGTCTCCGGGTCTAGACGGCTACCAAACGTCATCACCCGCGTCTTCAGAAAATCCTTATCCTGTTCCGCGCGATAGCGACGAGAGAATTCCCTGACCACGCTCCCGGCCACAAACCCTACATCCGCGGGTTCCTTCAACTCCCACAACGTTTCCGGATTTTGCAGCAAAGCCTGAAGTTCGGCTGGATTCTTCATGTCAATGCGTTCCCCCTCTATAATCCCAAATTTTTCGTGATAATGACTCAAGAAAGACGAGAACAGAATAAAGAACCTTACCTCGTCGGTCAGTGCAGCGAACGCCTTGCCATCAGGTAAATGTTTGACCCACGCTTGCATGCGTTCCGTGGCACGCCGTAGAAAAGCTGCGTAGCCTAGGGCTTGCCGGTGCAAAACTTTCTCCAGACTTTGCCACACCGATCCCCCTCCGTAGGCTTTGGCCAGCCAAGCAGGAAGAGACCGGAGGCCCAGCGGTGGCTCGCCGTCTAAAGCTTCTTGAGCCAACACCATTACTTCATTTTTTAGGGTTTTCACCGTCCCTGGCTCCACGTCGTTCACCATCGCGTGCAACTGAATGTCAGCGTTCGACTGCGTGTAGTAAACTGCCGTCAGACGATAGGCTTCGGTATTCAACTCGTCTGGCAAGAGAGAATCAAATCCTAGCAAATCGCGGATATGCAAATCTCTGGGGTTGTCTTGGGTGAAATAGCGCATACGGCGAACGGCATGGGCAAAGCGCCGGTGGTCGAAGTCGTCATGCCACGGCAACAACCAAGCGGCCCCTTGAATTGGGGGGCCAGCCGCCCGGCCGTGGCCTTCAAAGATCTCTCGCACGACAACAGGGTCGAGGTTGCGCGACAGCCGCGCAAACAATTTCCCGCCGTACGTTAGGGCCGCGTAGCACCGCGGGCAACATGCAACCGCCTCAACCAACTCGGACTCGCCCAGGTCTTCTGCCAGGGGCGCGGTCCAGGTCAAGGTAAACCAAGGCCATGCCTTCGAGTAGCCCGACACCACCTCCCCCCGAGCCCCGCAAAATGTACACACGCCATCGTTTTGACTCCCGTATTGTGCTCCTTCTTCCTGCTTGGCCCACCAAAACCGTTCCACGATGCGCTCAAGGTTGGCCACCACGCGGGTACCGGGGACGGAAAGGCTCGGCCCGAGGTCAACGTCAACGTCGGTGAGCTCTGCGTCTTGGGGTATCACCCGGTAAGCTTCTTCTGGTCCCAAGTGACATATCAGGAGTAATTCATCCTGGGGCTCGGAGTGCTGCATCTGTTCCCAGAGGAGCTCCGCCACGCGCTGAGACTGTTCGGGGGCATCTTCCTGCCGGCCGTAGGTTCTTCGCAATCGCAGCTCCAGAAATCGTGCCAAACCCGCCGGCCCGCCATTTTTCACAAGTTCCTGGTGTTGGCGAGCAAACATGAAGTACGCCGGCACGGGATAACGACCCTGAGGCTGCCACGGCCCCCCTCCGGGAGTTCTCATCAGTGGAGCTGCCACGGCTTTACGGAAGTCAGGCTCGAACACGACCTTGGCGCGTCTCCCTTCCCCCGTTTGCCAAGTTCCCCAAACCTCGTAGGGTCGGCACTGGGGCTCGCCCCCCACCGGGACTTCCACCAACCACACCACCGCGTAAAACTTGCCTGTGTTTTCCTCAATATCACTTACGTCGAGTAAAATCGTGGCCACGTCATCGCTTTGTTCGAGAAGCGGGCGCCCCAGTCGGACGAGCGGCTCCGTCAGCATAATTCCTCCCTCCTGAACTCTCGGCGAAGTCGATGATCTCCACCAACCCAAAGCCCTGGGCATTACGGGACCCCAGCCCCGCGTCCAATGCCACTTGAACCAGCGGAAGGGGCCCTTCCAAGAAAAACCGGCCGGTGTACCCCTTGATCACTCCCCCCTTGTAGAGAATCACGCGTTCCCGACACTGGCCAATCGGCTCCAGATGGACGGCACCCGCAGGCATGGCGGCCTCCGCGCCGTGCACAGCCCGGTACTTCTGCCATAAGTTGTCGGTGATTATGGCTTGAAACTTGCGGTCTTTCGGATGTAGATGCAAGGCATACGGCTTGCCGTCGGGACGCCAGACGGTCTGATGCACCGTGATCGGGCTCAGGGTACGAACCAGGATTTCTCCCTCCTCGGCCCGCGGGCGTTCCACCGTAACCGACTCCACCGCGAGGTGATGGGCTCCCAACCGGACCACGGCATCGCGGATTAGAAGGTTGGCCACGTCGCCGATCACCACGTCCAATGGCGAGGAAATCGTCCATTGGAGATCCCCGAAATATCCGATGGTCTCTCCCTCGATCCGGTACTGCCCCTGCAGGCGCGAGAACGTGAACAGGCGAAAGACCTTGTGGTCCACCCCGAACCCACGGTCGTGGAGGTAGTGAGATATGGCGGGCGTAAAAAGCCCGTACGCAGCTGCTTGGAGAATGTGCTGATGGTGGAGGGGTAACCGAAGGCGACCCCGCGAAGGACGAAGAGCTAGAATGGCGCGCACGATACCCAACCCCTTCCAATCCAACGGAAAAATGCTGTTTTGTGTTTTCGACAGCCTAACCACCAGTTCCTGCTAATCTTTTGAACTGCGCCTCACCTCCCCAGAATCTGGATGCCTTGCCGCATTGCTCACGTCCCTCTCCGCTACACCCCCGAACCGCCAACGCAGGCCGTCGAGAGGGCGACGCCGTCGCTCGTCACTTGCCGCGATTCTCAAGGTGTAACTCCCAGTCAGCAGGAAATTTTCTGGGTACGTCGAAGAAAGACGTCGCGGGGCGTAGGCGTGCGCGGAAGGAGGGGAATTTCAGGTGGCAGAATCGACACCGATTATCCGGCGGCTGATTCATACCTTGCGTTTTCTTCATCCCCAGTACGCCGCCACCGGGGCCTGGGAACTGTGGGAAGCAGCTTTAGCAGATAGCGGTCTTTCCTCCTGGACATTGCTTCCGCACGAGCGCGAGTTGTTCGAACAGGTTACCCGTCGGGACTCCCGTCCTTCCTCGCTGTATAGAGTAGGAAACATCCTGCAAGCAGTTCGGCTGAACTCACCCGCCGCTCCCCAACACTCCGGCCTCATGCAACCTTTGCCAGCTCAGGTTTCGCCGAGCCCTCTTCTCGCCGCACTGGCCCCGTTATTAGGGCGTGAACTCAACCGTTCGCCGGATGCGGTCCTGGCCTGCATTCAATCCCATTGCGCTGATCTCGCTTGGCCTGAAGCCAGCCATCTCATTCCTTATTGGGTTGGCGCCAAAATCGAGGTCGCCGCCACCTTTTGTCTAGAGCAAGGTATCTCCCCCGCGCCGTTTCGCTTGGTGGGAGGAGACATCTCCGGAATACAACGCTTCATCTACACCATCTCTAGTCGCGGCGCTCTTAAGAGCCTTCGGGCTCGTTCAATGATACTGGAACTCTTCAGTCGCTCGGTGGCAGCCGACATCGCAACTCGCGGGGCAGGCGTGGCAAGCGAAGTTTACGTCGGTGGAGGAAGGCTCTACTGCCTTATCCCCGAGGAACCAGACACCGCCCAGTGGTTACGCGAGTTGGCCCAGGAATGGCAGGAAGCCTTGTACAACACCTTTCGAGGTCGGTTAGGCCTCGCCTTGGCTTCAGTCGCATGCTCCTTAGACGATCTCCAAACCGTCGGAGCCGAGGTCTGGCAGAAGCTCCAGGCCGAGCTGGCCCAGGCCAAGCATCGTCTCTTCCACGACCTCCTGGCCGAACCTTCCGCCTGGGAACCTCAAGCGTCGGAGGCGGAATGCCAAATTTGCCGCCTGCCTAACCCCTCCGCTCGGCCACGCCGCGAATGGCCGTGGGAGACGCCCCAGGAGGCGGCTACCTTGTGGTGTGATTTCTGTTGGAATGTGTTCCGGTTGGGTGGCCGGCTCCCGCACCTCGTAGGTGTCGCAGAAACCGCATTTTCGCAAGAACCTTATAACGCCATCCAAATCGGCGGCAAACGCTTTGTTCCCGTAGAGGACGGCGAGGCGGACGCACAATGGGTCAAGCGCGCGGACAGGGTCTGGGTGTTGTCGGAAGCCGGCCTGTCCATCCATCCCCAGGCGAGGCGGCTCCCCATCACCGTCCTGGCGGCGCAAGACGAGGAGAAGAATGTCCTGTCGTTCGAGGAGATGGGTTTGAGCGCCCAGGGGGTAAACCGCATCGGGGCGGCCCGGGTGGATGCCGACAACGTTGGCCGCATCTTTGCAGAGGGGTTGCCGGCTGCCTATCGCACCTTAGCCCACCTGGCTTCGTTGTCGCTCGCCTACGAGGAATTTTTTGCGCGACGTCTACCGGCGGTGCTTATGGCTACTCAGAAACCCGACGCACCCAACCTCTTGACCGTAATCTACAGCGGCGGTGACGACGCGTTTTGGGTTGGGCCTTGGAATATCGTCGCCGAATCAGTACTGAAGGTCGCCTTGGCCTTCGAAGCATATGTCGGCCACAATCCCGACGTGACCCTCAGCGCGGGATTTACCCTGGCCGCACAGCATTTTCCCGTCTACCACTTGGCGGAAGTAGCCGGACAGGCGGAAGAAGTCTCCAAGACCTTGCGCAACGCCGTGACCTTTTGGCTGGAGGCGCCCTCTCCGGCGCGGGCATGGTCAAGCCACACCAATCCGGCGACCTTTCCCTGGGAGGAGGCGCACCATCTGTACCAAGCCGTCCTCGAGCCCCTCCTCGATGTGTTCAGCCAGCGCCAATCCGATTTAACCGCCGGGCCTTTGCCTCGGGCTTGGCTGAGCAAGTTACTCGCGCTCAGTGATTCGTACCTCAGCGAGAAACGCCTGCCGTTTGCCCCGCTGGCTTGGACGCTGGCCAGAACGCGAGACAGTTTGCGTTCCGACACCCTTCGCCAGGAATGGATGCGCTGGAGTCGACAGTTTCTCGAACCGGACCGTTTGTGGAAAGCCAGGCCTTTTCTCTTGTGGTACGACTTGTTGCTGCGAACGCGAGAACCAAAGGAGGAAAGCTAAGATGGCCCCAAAGCCACCCAATGCCCAGGGAAAGAAAGACTCCGGGAGCGCTCCCTCTCCGTTTGACGGGTTTCGCCACCGAATACGGAGCGTCAAGCGGCTGGAGGAGCTCGACACCCAAGCCGTTGTCGAGGTCGCGCAAAGCGTGGCCCAATTCTTTCAGGAACGAGGAGTAGGCTCCAGTCAGCTGCGTCCCCTGTTGCAAGAGATGTCTACCATCCGACTGCAATGGCGGAAAGAGAACGGAGAGGGAGAACAAGCGCGGCGGCGGATGCATCTCTTCAAACCGCTGGTAGCGTACCGGATCGGGCGCGTTCGCGGCAAGAACAAAGATTCGTCGTGGAATACCATCTACGAACTGATTAAAGAGATGTTAGACCGCGTTCAAAGCCTCTCCGACTTCGAAGTGGCCTACGCCTTCATGCAAAGCGTAGTCGCTTACCACCGCTACTATGGCGGGGACGACTAGGCTTGACACAGTCGTGGCCCGCAGTCTCGCTCGCCGCCGAGGGGGTTGAGGTTTTTGGTCAGAGGAGGTCCAGTGATGCCGGAAACGGAGGCGTTAATCCCGATCCGCGGAAAGCTGTTGGTGACGGCTGAATTGGTCTTGGTGACTGGGTTGCACATCGGGGCACAGTCAGCCGGGATGGAGATCGGTGCGGTCGATCAGCCCGTGATCCGCGACCCCTTGACGCAATACCCATATATCCCGGGCTCCTCGCTCAAAGGTAAACTGCGGGCATTGGTCGAACGGACCTTGGAGGACCTACCCCTCAACCGCGATGGAGGCCCCAATGTCAAACGGCACGAGTGCAGTGACCGAAGCTGTCCCTCCTGTAGGGTCTTTGGTTCGGTAGGGGGTCGCACGGAGGATAACATTCCTTCCCGGTTGGCGGTGCGAGACCTTTTCTTGACGCCCGCCAGTCGGGAGCAGTTGGCCCAGTTGGAAACCGGATTGCGCTACACCGAGTGGAAGTTTGAAAACGCGCTGCATCGCATTACGTTGGCGGCTAATCCGCGGCAAATTGAAAGGGTTCCGGCTGGAAGTCGCTTCATCATGCAATGGGTCTACACCGTTGAGGACGAGCCCGAACGTTGCCTCGAAGACATCGAGCGTCTGATGGCGGCCATGCGTCTTTTGGAGGACGATGCCCTCGGTGGACACGGGTCCAGGGGATACGGTCAGGTCCGCTTTGAAAACTTCCGCCTGCTCCGTAGGCCCCTCGGGTACTATTTTGGAGAGGAACCCGAAGCCGCGCGAACCTTCCCAGCACTCTCCGAATGGAGCCGAGAGTTGGCAGAGTGGGCGATTACAACATGATCTGCCGCCAACTACTGATACGGCACCTTGGGCGATTGCGGGTGGGACAGGCCGGCGGCGCGGAAGAGGCCTGTGCCCCTTGGCTCCCTGCGGATACCTTGTTTTCTGCCTTATGCCACGCCATCCGGTCCGTTTGGGGCCTTGCCTATTTGGAGGACTTCTTAAAGCAAATGGACACCTCGCAGCCGCCTGCTTTGCTGTTGACGGCGGGCTACCCGTGCCTGTTCGACGACCCCGACGACCCCCTCTATTTTCTGCCCAAGCCGCTTCATCACCTGCCCCCTGACCCAGCGCGCGAATTCGGTGGAGAGTGGGCCAAGGCCCTCAAACGCACGCAATTGATTCCCGCCCAAGCATTTGTTCCCTGGGTCAGTGGAAAACCCATTCAGTTGGCGACAATCGCCGCCGCCCGGGAGCGGCTGGCAAAACACGTCGCCTTCGAAATCAACGCCCGCACCGCCCTTGACCGCGTCTCGCAAAACAGCCACTTGTTCTTTCTCCAAGCCCTCCGATTTTCCTCTCACGCAGGCCTATACGCGTTAGCCTTGGCATCCGAGGAGACCTGGGAGCTCTTGATACCGGCCTTGCGCTGGCTCGAGGAGTCGGGTCTGGGAGGAGAACGCACCCTGGGGTTTGGACACTGTCGGATTTCCATAACCGAACCCCCGGCTTGGTATGGACAGTTGCCTTCCTATCACGGCGGCCCCTTTTGCACCTTGTCGGCTTTTGCACCGCAACCTGAAGAGTTGCCGGAGCTCATCGAAGGTGCCGACTTCCAGATTTTAGAGAAGTCTGGGTGGAGCCAGTCCCCGGGGTGGAGTGGTTTGGTACGACGGTATCGCCTGTTCATAGAGGGTTCTTGTTTCCGCCGCCCTGCGCAAGGCCGCTTGTTAGACGTCACGCCCGCGAATGCCCCCCACCCCGTCTATCGGTACGCCTTTGCCTTTCCAATTTCCCTTCAGGAGGGTTGAGAGATGAAGTGGAGACGGTTGCGCTTGGTGGTCGCCTCCCCCCTCCACGTCGGCGCCAAACAGCCGTTAACCGAGCTGGATTACGCCGTGTCAGGCAACATCGCCCATATCCTCTCGCCTAACGCCTGGATTGAATGGTTGAGCGAGCAGCACGTCCTGGAGGCGTTTGCCGCCGCCCAGCTCCAGGGCCAATCTCCTCAACAGTTCTTGGCTCAAGCGCTGGCCGGGGCACGTCCCCCCTGGAAGAACCTCAGCCATTACTCCCTTACCATCATGCATGGCTCTCCCCGAGGTCCCGTGCGCCCGTTCGTGCGGGATCCGTGGCACCGGCCCTACCTCCCCGGCTCTACATTGAAAGGAGCGCTGCGAACGGCCTTGTTGGCCTATTGGACCCTTGCCAATCCCCAAGCTGTGGAGACAACAATCCGAGAACTCTTACCCGCCGCCAAGCACCCCGCGCAGGTTGTGGCCCCCCTTGAGGAGCGGATCTACCGGGACCACACCCCTGCCCCACTCCCGGGTGCCATGCCTAAGCCTCTGCAGGAATTAAAGGTCCGCGACAGCGAACCGTTGCCAATGGAAGCGGTTGCCCTTTATCCGGTGGAAGTATGGTTGCTGCGCCCGGACGGAAGCCGCTACCAACGCGCTCAGATATGGGCGGAATGTTTAGTTCCGGGTACGGTGATCTCCACCGCTGTGGCCCTGGACGGACCGGGTCTCGACGAGACAGTCCTTTACGAAGCGATTACCCGCTGGGGCCATCATCACTGGAGCCAGGAGGCCGCGTGGACGCGGAGGTTGCCCCGCCAAGATGAAGCCGCTGACACCTTGCGCGCTTTTTACGAGGCTTCACCCCCCGCCCAACCGCTCCGGCTGGGATGGGGGAGCGGATGGGCAGCGCTAGGCCTGGGAAGCCTGTTGAGTCCAGAAACCCGTCAACCCTTTCGGTCCAGTCGCCTCAGCGGGATCGGGTCGCCGCAATTCCCGCGTTCTCGCCGCGTGGCCATCGGCGAAGGCGGCTCAGGGTGGCCCTTAGGATGGTTACAGCTGGAACTCCCATCCTAAGTCGGAGGCATTCCTTTCCCCGGGGTTATCTAGATACTAAAGAAAGGTCGGTGAGCGCAATCATGAGCCAGAACTCTGAAGCCCCGCGTCCAGACGCAACCGGCGAGGAAAAGGGGCCGGCGCGCGTCCTATTGGCCAACCTCGGCAGCCACGATATCCAACCGGGCAGCGGCGCCGAATGGCCCGAGTGGCAACAACTGTGGAGCCAGCCATCCCCCACAGAACAACGGGCGCGTATCTCGCCCCGAGCTGTCGGGGAATTTCTTTATGCAGCCACGAGTTCTATGATCGCCCAAAAGCTTCTGAAAACCTCCCCAGAAACCGTAATCCCCATATTGAGCGCCTATCTGCAATACCTTGAGGCCAATCCTGGTGGTCCAGTGATCCTGCATCTCTTTGGGACCGACCAAGCGGAGACGTCGCCGTACCGATCCGGCGATACCTACCCCCTGGCCCGCGCGCTCAAAAAACACGCCTCCGCCTTTTTCCCACGCGATTGCACCGTGCAGACCCATCAGCTGAGTGGCAACCCCACCGACCTCTACTCTCTTTCCCAGCAGTACCGCAAATATCTATCGCGCATTCGCTCGCCGGAGTCGCTGGGGCAACCGGCGCAGATATTCGTCGGCCTTACCGGCGGTACCCCCCAAATGAACTTGATGTTGGCCATCGAGAGCTTCATGGCTTTTGCCGACCACTCTCCGCCGACCTTTCTTCACAAGCCCGAGCACGGATTACCGCGGGAAATGCCTCTGCCGAGCTTTTTACACACAGTGGAGCTAAACGCCTTGTTGGAGGCGTTCGCATTTAAGGTGGTAGGACAGGTATTCGCGCGCACGACGGTGCCCCCCGCCCATTCTACCTTGGTACGTCACCTGGCGATGTACGGTCACTACCGTTTGAATTCCGACTGGCCCAATGCCCGCAGCCAACTGGTCGAGGCGCAGCGGCAAACAGGCTTGGAACCGCAACAGCGCGAACAGATCGACCGCTGGGTGGAAGATATGGAGCGGCTGCAGAAGGAGCCGGAAAGTCAGATTCTCTTTGAGCTGCTGTTCCAAGCCGAGATCGTCCTCCGACAGGGCAATTTTTGGTCCTTCTTGCTGCGCTTAGTGACGGTACGTGAGATGGCTCTCCACGCCTTGGCCATCGCTCTAGGGGTCGACATTCACGACAATGAGACCCTCGACGAAGAGTGGCTCGATACTCACCCCGACGTCCGAGAGCTGCTTGCCTCCAGAAAATTGGAGCCCAAAGCAAGTGTCCCGGTATTGCTGGAAGTGGTACGCCACCTCGCTGAGGCGGAGAGCCAGAAACTCGTGGACTTCTTGTATGCGATGCAAGAGTTCCAGCGAAAGCGAAACGAAGTGGTGCACCGAGGTGCACCGGTCGATGACCAGGTGTTGCGCGCATGCACCCAAGCGATGGCCCAAAAATTGGGATTGCCAGAGACGTTGACCGAGTTCGAGCTGGTGGAGACGTTTTTGGCCTTGCTCGCCGAGACCCCTCCCCATCCGAAGCCCCGGACCGCGTCAGCTCCTCGCTCTCTAGCAAACCCTTTTGTCGAGTTGCGCGACTTGTTGCGAACACTCATAGGGAGGTAATTCAGTCTACACATGCCTGTCTGCTTCGAGATCGTGGGTGAAGCTTTAGAACCGTACCGCGGTCCAAATTGCTTTGGCCCGCTGCTATACGAGTGGGTCCACACCATTTTGACCAGCGCCGGGTGGACACCGGAGAACGGCACTGCCGAACGGCTTAATCCGTTCACCATCTCCCCGCTATCGACGCAACCTTGCTCCTTTACACCCGTGCTCGATATCGCGCCCGGCGACTCGTTGACTTTTCAAGTGAGGACCCTCGACACGACCTCGGACGAGGTCGCATCGCGTTGGTTTGCCGGAGCCGCTAGAGGGCGCATTGCCTTGGATGGCTTGACCTTGGCCGACGTCAAAGTCTTCACTCGGCATCGGGTCCAATACGAAGAACTCTGGTCGCGCGCCTTAACAGAAGACCTCCCGGTGCTGGTCTTCCGGTTCCGGACCCCCACGGTGTTCCGAGAGCACCGACGGCTCCTACCCTTTCCACTGCCCTCTCTCGTCTTTCATACCTTGGCGAAAAAGTGGCAACGCTGGTCACCCATCGATTTGGAAGGAGTACAAGATTGGGTTGCCGCCTCTGTCGACCTGTCGTCCTATCGCTTGCACACCCGCCGATTAATGGGTCACCGCAGACTCTATCCCGGATTTGTAGGAGAGGCACACTTCTCCCTCCGGCGCCTCGATCCGGTTCAACGCCCAGCGATCTACGCCTTGGCCCTGTATGCCGAATGGGCAGGGGTAGGGGCAATGACCACCGTAGGTTTTGGACAAGCCGCGCTGCTAAGCCCGCTTGGCAAAGAGTCGGCGTTCCGGTAACGCCACGACTACGATGATCGAGGGCACTATGTTGCATTGTTAGTATCCCTAATTATGTTACTTGGGCAACGTTCAAGCCGTGAAGGCATTTGCTACATGGCGTGCTGGGACTGTCCAGCACGACCCGTATCGCCTGCCCTACCCAGACGGATTTGAGAGGCGCCACATAGTCCTCAGGTTACGGTTTGTCCCCCATGACCAGGTCCCCTCAGCATCCAGAGTCGCCAGAGCTCGCAGACAGAGCTAAATCCGGACGTTGATGGCGGTGGCCAACCTCTCAAAGAATCGCAGCAAGCAGCATGAGGAACCCTAGGCCTTTGCAGGACTTTGTTGGGGAGGTCGCCCTGTCCTTCCTCAGGTCAAACCCGGACAACCCGACACCTCTCTCAAGAATTGCGCCGTTCGATGCTTTTTTCCTTCACCCGCTTCCTAGTACAATACCCGTAGTTGGTTCGCCAACGCTGAATGGATGGGAGAATAGGGATATCTGACGTGCAATCCAGGTGGAGATTAGCTCACGGGTCATCGGGAGAATTTATGATCGGCCTGTGAGCCTTTCCATACATCCGATGCGCAGCATCAGACTCTTCAAGGAGGCATTGCCCATGCCCACTGTGCG
>JAIMAE010000251.1 GCA_023512105.1 Bacillota bacterium
AACCTTACTGCGGTCCCTACCATCCGACATTCCACCACCGAACCCAGGCGCTCGAACTCCGGACGGGCCCCGAAGACCGCGTGTGCCCCCGCCAGCTCCGCCTCTTGCCGCAACCGTTCCAGCGCCCGCGCTTTTGCGGCGTAATAGGCGTGGATGAGGTTGGAGGCGTCGTGGTGGGAGTCAAGCCAGACGTTCTGCCACTGGTCGGTGGCGGCATTATAGGAACAGTTGCCCGCCACCTGGGCCACCGGCTCGAAACCGAGTGCTTGCAGAATCCCTAGACCGGCCACGGTCGGCCCTTGAATCCACGGCAGTTCCCCCCGGCCGGTGCGGCTGATTCGCGCCGCCACCCGCTGAGGCAATCGCCCTTGCTCCAAAGCCTCCAGGTCCTGGGCAATCTCCTCCGGAAGCTGCGGCTGGTATCCCGGGTCGCGCGGGGGCACGCGTTCTCCCCCGCGATTGCCGCGGGGACGAAAAAACCACGCCATCGCTGGTTCCCCTTTGCTCAGACCGTCCAAGGGTCGTTCAACGGCAACACCAATTGCGCCGGCTCCAACCGAGACTCCCCCACGCGGCGCACCGCCGTGCCCACGGCAAAGAACTCGACCACATGCGAGCCCCAGCGATGATGGTCTTCATGCAGGTGGACGCCCACGATCCCCTGCGCCTGTAACCCCGCGGCTTCGGTCTGCATCCGCTCCATCGCCAGCTCGCGAGCGTCGTACAACCCTTGGGTGAAGGTCACCAGCTCGGTGTTTTGGCCAAGTTGCCGCAAGGTCTGAATCAGGCTCTGCTGCGCGATGTGGTAGACGCAGCTTCCCATCACCAGGCCGACAGGAGCCCACCCCGCCTTGATCAACGTCCAAAAATCTTGCCCGGAAAGGTCCGAGGTGAAGGGTTTGCCGTGAATCGTCCGCCAGTTTCCCCCATCGCGGGCCCGCACCGCCGTCCCGATGGCGATGAATTCGGCCAAATGTTCGCCCCACTCGGCATGCTTGACCTCCAGGCGCACACCGACCACCCCATCGGCGGAGAGCGCCTCGGCTTCCTCTTCCATCCGCGTCATCGCCAACTCCCGAGCGTTGTACATGGCTTGCGAGAGCACGGTCATCTCCTGATTGGCGCGCCAGTTGGCCGGTTGATACCCGATGTGGTAGATCGACGAACCCATCACCAGCCCCAGCGGTTCAAATCCCGCTTCGTCCACCAACACAAACTCATTTACTGTAAGGTCGCTGGTAAAGACAAAGTGCCCCGATTCGCGGTTCAAGCGCTCCAGCGCCTCTCTGGGAATGTCTGGAAATCGGTCCATGGCGAAGTCCCCTTCTCCGGTCTTTACGGCTATCTTACCGCATCGAGTCGCCGCCCGCAGGAGCACCTCCTTCCTCCTGGAGTCGAGCCGCGCCGACGCCGCTTGTCGCCTGGGCGAGGATTGTTTCACTGGAGCCCCGCTGGGACGCGTGCTACAATCGATGGCAACCGCGTAGGCATAGGAGCCAAGCGGAGCGAGGACTTATCTGAACGTATTGCGGCAGGGTACCTTAGCCATCGACGATGGACAAAATTGAGGAGCAGAAGGAAGCGACGACCGATGAACGGTTCCCGAACCGGAATCCAATACATCCTGCGACTGGTGCTCAATCGAGACACGGTGACTTTCAGCGAGTTGGTCAAGACCGTCGATCACCTGGGCGGGGACATCGTGGCCTTGGACTTGGTGCGCACCGAGGAGACTCGGACCGTCCGCGACCTCACCGTGGAGTTGCCCTCTCCCACGCAACTCGCCGCTCTCAAGCGGGCGTTGGAAGCGCTACCCGGGGTCCAGGTGGAAAACGTCTCCGACCGAACCTTTTTGATGCACCTCGGCGGCAAGATAGAAATCACCCCCCGGGTTCAGGTCAAGACCCGGAGCGACTTGGCGCACATTTACACCCCGGGCGTGGCCCGGGTGGTGGAGGCCATCGCCGAAGATCCCGCGAAGGCCTTTCAGCTGACGCTTAAGCGTAACACGGTGGCCATCGTCACCGATGGGTCAGCCATCTTGGGGTTGGGGAACCTCGGGCCCAAGGCGGCGTTGCCGGTGATGGAAGGCAAAGCCGTCCTCTTCAAAACCCTGGCCAACGTCGACGCCTTCCCCATCTGC
The DNA here is from genome assembly GCA_023512105.1 of Bacillota bacterium. Classification (GTDB taxonomy): domain Bacteria; phylum Bacillota; class Sulfobacillia; order Sulfobacillales; family Sulfobacillaceae; genus JAIMAE01. The sequence goes on from JAIMAE010000251.1 coordinate 2,144, forward strand.
CTGGATGTGCACGATGTGGACAGCATCGTCGAGACCGTGGTCCGGATTGCCCCGGCCTTCGGGGGCATCAACCTCGAGGACATCGCGGCCCCGCAGTGCTTTGAGATCGAGCGGCGCCTGGAGGAACTGTTGGAGATCCCGGTCTTCCACGACGACCAGCACGGGACGGCGGTGGTGGCCCTGGCCGGATTGATCAACGCGGCCAAAGTGGTCAAGAAGGACCTGCAGTCGCTGCGGGTAGTGATCGCCGGCATCGGGGCGGCGGGGACCGCGATCACCAAATTGCTGCTCCACGTCGGCATCCGCGATATCGTCGGCTATGACCGAGACGGAGTGATCGTGCGCAACCATCACTACCCCTCCCGCCCCGCCTGGGAGGAGTATGCGGCCATCACCAACCCCTACGGGCGAACCGGCACCCTCCGCGAGGTACTGACCGGCGCCGACGTGTTCATCGGGGTCTCTACCGGAAACCTCTTGGAAGCGGATGACCTCAAGGTGATGGCCAACGACGCCATCGCTTTTTTGATGGCCAACCCCACACCGGAAATCGCCCCGGAAATCGCCCAAGAGTACGTCAAGGTGGTCGCCACCGGCCGTTCGGACTACCCCAACCAGATCAACAACGTGCTCTGCTTCCCCGGCCTGTTCCGGGGCGTCCTGGACAGCCGGGCGCGGCGGATCACGATGGGGATGAAGGTGGCGGCGGCCCAGGCTCTGGC
>JAIMAE010000044.1 GCA_023512105.1 Bacillota bacterium
TGCGGGTTCAAGTCCCGCTCCCGGCACCATTTTTGCCCCTTATTGGTTCGGCCCGCCGGAGAGGACTGCGGGCGTTTGCTATTTAGCGGGGATGACATCCCTACCGGAGCAACCCATAGGCGATTGGAAGGGCGCATTTTCCGCACCGTTGACTTGCAACCTAGGAAGCGCAGGCATCAGGGAATATGACGGGTTTCTTGTTGGCCATGCTGGTGCTCCATCTCGCGGGATTGGCGCTGGTGCTGGCGATCATTCCCAAAGGCTATCAGCTTCAACGCCGGCAGCGGGTCCAGGACTTGGACATCCAGTCGACCTTGCCCCAAGTCAGCGAGTCCGAGTACACTCGGCAGCGGCTGTTCTGACCCAGACCCCAGTCGCGCGGCAACCTGGTGCCGGCGGCGCTCCGGTACCGAGCGCCTCGGTCAGCCCCCGAAGTTCTTCGCCTAGCCGCATCACCTCTCCCAGGTCGGTATCTGACCACCCATCGAATTGGTGACGAGCCTCACGGTTTGAAAGCCCTCCCCCGCCTACCATCTCCGGTAGTGGATGATCGCGCGACTCGTTGACAACCCTGTTCCACACAGGACCTTGCTTCTTTTCCCTGCTGGGAGGTGTAACGCCGATGAGCGGTCCAGCCTTGTACGACGGTCTGTGGCATCGACTAATTCACCAAGGAGCGCTGGAAGAAGCCCGCATGGTGGTGGGAGTAGCGGCCGACCTTCAGATAGCCCAGGACACGGCACCGCTTCAAGCTTTGGCAGAGATGGCGTTGGAGCACTGGAAGGGTCGCACGCTGGTCCATGCAGCCAGTGAAGAAGAAGACCTTTACCCAGCACTGGCCGAAGCAGTCGGGCAGAACGCGGTGGCGGCCTTGCGGGAAGAGCACGCTCAGCTGCGCCGATTGGTGGAGCAGCTGGAACAGAGTCTGGTCGCGGGCAGGTACGGGGAGATAAGTCAGTGCCTAACGGCGCTGTTGGGGGCCACCGAGGAACACAACGCCCACGAAGAGGCGGTGTTACAGCAGATGCCCCCGCAATGGCCGGCCCTCCTCCAGGCTCGGGCGGCTGCCACCAACGACGCCTCCGGCGCTTGTGTGGAAGGCGAAGGGGCCAGCCCGCTAATTCAGGTGCGTCGGCCTGATCCAGGCCAGGATGGGTAGGAATAGGACAGTAGGCTGCCCTGCGGCGGCTGCTATCGGTCCCCTTGCCTAAGGCGCCTGATCCCGTGCGGCCAAAGGCTTGGGGGTAAAGACCTTTGTGAATGTACCCGGCTGTGGCATCTGGCAGTTTTTGGCATATAGTGGCTCAAGAACTGTAAAGGAGGTGCCCCATGCCGATTGGACGCCTGCCCCCTGGATGTATCGCCATCTGTGCTCCCCCCGCCGAAGACGTTTCGCGCTTCATTCGATTGCGCAGTGGCGTGTGTCAGCTGACCACTGGAAGCTTAATCTTGTCCAACGTGGTAGTCACCGCCTGCACCATTGAATCGGTGTCCTTCCGCGAGATAGCGCATCGAGCGGTTGGGGTGACGGTGGGATTTCGGATCGACTTTAACTTCACGGGAACCATCGATGGATTCAGTTTTGTCGGCAGCGGAAGCTGTCAGGATTCGCTCTTTTTTGTCGAGGTCCTCCTGCCGACACACGAACATTTGGCCCGCCCACTAGACTGTGCGGCCAACCTGACCTGTGCCGCCCGCGACGCCGGGTTCGACGCGGCGACTGGGGTGCAGTCGTTTATCGTCCACGTGAGCGGCGAGCTAACCTGTGTCGGTTGTCCCGAAGTCCCCTTTACCGTCGTGCAAGTCTGCCCGCCCATTCCCACCCAAGCTTCCTGACCTCGGAGGGACAACGCCATGCCACCATCGGAGGCCAACTGCCAAGAGCTTTGCACCGCAACCGCCAGCCTCAATCCGGTCTCGGTCCGGGTGTTGGGGGTCTGTGACTACCTAGTGGATGGGTTCACCATCTCCGACGTGGTGGTCACCGGCTGCGTGATCACCTCTGCGTCCACGCTGGCCATCTCTGCCGACACGGCGCTCGTAACGGTGCAAGTCGTCGTTCAGTTCAGGTTTACCGGCACCCAGCCGGACGGCACCAGCTTTAGCGAAACCGCCGAATGCGCAACTGAGATTGCATTTCTAATCACGCCCGTCCAGTTCCCGGTTCGTCTCTTCGGGGAGGTTCCCTGTGCCATCGATCTATCCTGCAGCGCCACCGCTGCCGGATTTGATGCCGCGATCGGGGCCGAGGAATTCATCGTCACCGTCACCGGAACTGTGGCCTGCTACGGCTGTGAAAGCGCAGTGGTTAACGTGGAGCTCTGCCCTCCGCAAGGCTAGAGTGCGGCGTGTCGCAACCAGGTCTGTCCACCCCGTGTCATCGCTCGCGCGTGGCTTTGCGAGATAGAGTACCCGCAACGCGAGCCCGGAGGAGGGCTCGCGTTGCGGCGTAGTAATCTTTGGGTCCAGGCTTTGAGCAGGCCTCCAGGCCCAATCCACGTGGCCAGTGAATCTCAAATGGCGGTCTCGATTGCCGGGTAGGACCCTGTCGGAGGCGGTGTAGGGGAGGGTGAGGTAGGGCCCTTAGGGCGATCGCCATCGTGGCCGGAGCCTCAGGCAGGCTACGCGGAATAAGGCCACAGGGGCCGCTCGTCAGGCCAGTAGGTGCGCCCTCAAGCTGAACCGGGACAGGGGGACTAGCACGTGAGCTCAAAGCCGATGATCCGGCGGGAATTGACGACCGACCAACTCGTCTTGCAAAGCGCCCAGCAGCGCTCCCAAGTCGACGTCCGCGCGCCGAACCAGAGCGGGGAGTAATTGATGCTCCTCTTTGGCGGCATGTTCGGCAAATAGGCCGCTTAGCGCCCCGCCGGCCACCAAGGCATCCACCGCCTGCGAGGCCTGTTGGATTCGATCGCGCCACTGCCGCAGACTTCGGTGTTCGGCGAGCATTGCTTCAATGAGGGGAACGAGAACAGGATTGTCACGCGCTCGCGCGTACAATGTGGATTCCTCTGCGGCCGCGTGGGGCAGGAGTTCACCGTCGGCGTAGCGGCATAGCGCATCGCGCAGGGGAGCCCAGGGCCGCTGTTCCTCCATTGCCTGGGCCAAGTCGCGAACGGCACGTTCCAAGTGCTTAACCATCTCGGCATGATGGGCCGCGATGGCGCGCGCAAAATGCCGGTTGTTCGGCATGTAAGCCACCTCCTCCGCGCTGGGGAATCTGAGATCGGCCGGTTTGAGCTCATAATTTACGCGAATGTTGGTGTAGTCGGTGACGGAGATCACGGTCGCCCGGAATTTTGAAAAAGGACTAGCATGGTCGCAGCGTATCCTCACGGGTTGTCAGCATCATGACTCGTGAGACGTCTTTTTAAGTGTAGGGTCTGACTTTATTTGGCCGGGAAACGAAGACGGTGTCTCGCACTGTATGTCCCTGAGAAGACGAGAGAGAGACGGCCCTGGCTCCGAAGGGGCCAGGGCGGTAGCGTTCTGGGCGAGTGAGGTCGGGCTTGGCGGACTTAGCCGGCTTCTCGTACTGCGTGCATGGACCATGTACCCAGTTTCCCCATCGTGGAGCCACGCCACGTCGCCTTTCTGCACACGCTCGCCGCCGCTGGCTCGATTGCGCCATGGGCACCACCGCCCGTTGGGGCTCATTTTGGCCGGTCATCCTGAGCTGCGGCAGAAGGGTCCTGGCGACCGCTGGAGGCCATGCCCTTACGGGTGCCCTTGGCCTTCTTGGCAACACGGCTTGCAGCAGGTCGGCGTCGACCGCCCCGTGTTCACGGACGCCGCCATCGCGTTCGGTCACGAATGGGCCCAAGGTTCTACCGCGCCGGTTCAACCGCTGGGCGCAAGCCGGTCTCTTGACGGCCTACGGGGCTCTTCAGCCGTTGGCCGAGGAGTGGATGGCGGCGGTGGTCCCCGGGGAACTCCAGTGGGCGGACCCTACCGCATGGCCCGGCAGCCTGCCCCCTGCATCCAAACCCCTCCGCTACCGGAGGCGTGTGCGCGAGGCCTCGGCGGTCAGGGAGCGAAAGAAAAGCGTGGCCAACTAAACTGAGGTCCGACATCTTTTGAGGGCCGTGCGGTGATTGCGATATATGGCCGATGTGTGCGCCCTCCCTCGCAACGAGGGAGCCCTTGGGTGGCTGGTGGCATCGCCACCGGGTTGCTCGAGGCAAGCCAATCCGATTAGCCACTGTAGGGAGGCACTCCTGATGGATGTCTTGCCGTCAGGGGAGGCAGCGCAGGTTGGTTCATGGTCTTTCGTTATTGCTGCCGTGGAGACCACGCTGCCGCGGAGCGCGCCCAAATCCGTCCTTCCCAGCCTTATACGCGTGGGGCGAGTAGGATTCTTACGGGTCGGGCCGGAAGACCGAGCTTGCGCGGGTGCAGGCCCCGCCGGCGAGCGGCTGAGGAGGGGGGAGAAGGGATCGCCGCCGGGGACTTCGATCCGGGCCGCCGCCTCGGTCCTCCCACCCGATCTGATCCGGATCCGCCGCGGGAACCCGGATTCCCGCACTCTCCCCTGAGGATTGCCGAGGAAGGCGATTCGGTGCATGCCCCACGAACACCTTCCCGGCGGCTGTAAATCTTGGGCAGGGCATATTGCCCCGCCGTTACCGTGACCGCCGTCACAATGTACCAAAATAGGCCCGAGTGGCGCTGGGCGCTTACGCCAAGTGGCTCAGGGGAAATTCTGCTTTTGGACCTGAACCCGCCCAAGTTGAACAACTAACTTAGGGGCTGAGGGAAGGCACCAAAGACTCCGCACCCCGCGGCGGGTTAGACAGCGTGGCCAGGTCGACTAGCGGTAAGAACCCGAGAACGCATGATCCACTGGCCGGCGGATTTTTCCGCTAGCCTCCCCGAAACCCAGGCCAAAGCCGTCTGGGCTCGACGAGCTCTAAGCAAGGCGTAATCCCTACCCTGCCCTGGTCGGCCGTCAACCAGACTGCTTGGTCGACGACGCCGGTGCCCTCCCGAGAGCCCTTTTCTTGGTGGTGACGGAGTTGCGTCCTCATGGGCTCAGGCCTCGAAATTACCGCCGCGCCTGGGGTGGTCCGTGGCTCCAGGGGCTGTGTAAGTCAAGGTACAGGCGCTTTTCAGGACTAAAACCCGTCTTGCAATCTCAGGCCTTTTGGCGGACAGGCCATTGGTTCCCGGAGCGAAGGTCTCAGAAATAGGCGACGAGGCCCTGCGCGCGAGGACACGTCATCGCCCATGGCATTTCCAAAGAAGAAAGGAAGCGCATCCGATGACCCACAGTACAGAGTCGACTCAAGAGCGGGAAGCATACTACCAGCGCCTTGCGAGCCACGATGTGGCTCCTTTGTGGACGGTGTTCCGACAACTGCTCACCCCTACCCCCAAGCCCCGCGCTGTTCCGCACCACTGGCGTTGGGCCACCCTGAGGCCGTTGTTGGACGAAGCGTTGCGGTTGGTACCGATTGAGGAGGCCGAGCGCCGGGTGTTGGTGCTTGAGAATCCCCGATTGAAGGGCGAGTCGGCGATCACCTCAACGTTGTACGCCGGTCTTCAAATTATCGGGGCGGGGGAGACGGCGCGCGCGCATCGCCATACCGCCAACGCCTTGCGATTTGTCCTCGAGGGAGAAGGGGCATTTACTGCCGTCAACGGGGAACGTGCGCCGATGCAACGCGGCGATTTCATCATCACCCCGGTCTGGACGTGGCATGACCATGGCAATCAAGGTTCCGCACCGGTCGTCTGGCTCGACGGCTTAGACTTACCTGCCGCGCAAGCCTTGGCGGCCATTTTCTTTGAACCCTTCCAGGAGGTTCAGCAGCCACCCGCGGTCCCTGAGGATGACTCGCGCTGGCGGTGGGGACAGGGGTTGCGCCCGACTTTCGAGTCGGCCCCCGGGCTCTACTCGCCGATTCGCCGCTACCCGTACCTTATCGCTCGCGAGTCGCTGGCGCGCCTGGCGGCCACTACTAAGGGCAGCCCGTATGATGGGATCATGCTCCAGTACATGAATCCGTTGAACGGGGGTCCGGCCATGCCGACTATCGATGCCTTCTTGCAGTGGCTTCCCCCACGGGCGTCGCTGACTTCCCACCGACACACCGGCTCTACCGTCTATTGTGCGGTGGAGGGTCGGGGAATTCTCGAGGTCGATGGGATCGAATACCAGTGGGAGCCCAACGACGTGATGGTCGTGCCCAGCTGGGCGCCTCACCGCCACCGTAATCCCCACTCAGAGCCGGCGATTCTCTTTTCTTTTACTGATGCGCCGCTGCTCCGCCCCTTCGGCTTGTATCGAGAGGAAGAAGTTTCGGGATAGGCTCGTTCTGGTGGGCAGGCCCGCCCCAAGCCCGGGCCTGCCCAGCTTAGCACCTCCGTTCCGCGCCGCCTGAAAGGATGGGGGCAAGCCCACGGTGCTGGCGAGCCTTCAGTTCCCGCGCGGAGCGGTGAAGGTGGAGGCGCCGTGGGATGCATCCGGGGTTACGACCTCCGTCCTCCACCAAAGCCAAGGGACCGCCGACGGCAGCCTCGGCAGTGAGGTGTCCTCCCCCGAGGCCCCGGGGGCTTGGGAAAACCGCCATCGGAGAGCAGAGCTGGTGCGGCACCCATGATCGTGCTGCCGCCTGTGCGCATTGCAAGGGCCTGGGAGCGGGCCTTGCGGGGTGAGCATCGCGTTTTGGCCCAACTGGTGAAGCGGTTGAGGCGGATCCGCGGCCTTAGGGCGCACAGCGAGTCGCACGTCGCGTCGCCACCGTGTTCACGCTTCAGGTCAACAAAAAATCGCCGTGGTCTGCCGGGCCGGCGTCAACCTGGGAGTCTTGATCACGGCCGTGCACCTGGGGATGAACCGGTGCCTGAGAGAGGTCCATGATTCCCGAGTTCTTTGGCGGGGGCGCACGCGGAGGGCCGGCATTCGGGCCATGTTCGGCGAGGGGGTTGAGGTTCTCTGGGGCAGCTCCAGGGAGGCTTCGCCATCCGGCGCTTATCCGGGGCACTTGATCGGGGTCAGCGGTCGACTAGGGTCTGGACAATCCTCCCCGTGGGGCAGTTTTCGGGGCAGTGACTGGTGGGGTATGATCGTCCTGGGGCAAGGCGGATAACCCGGGCAGGGGGAGGAGGGTCCATGGAACAGTCGACCTACCTGGCGGCCGCGGTGCAAATGGCGCCGGTGTGGATGGATCGCGGTCGCTCGACGGACAAGGTGATTGCCAAGATTCGCCAACTTGGGGAGCGTGGCGTGCGACTGGCGGTGTTTCCCGAGGTGATCATTCCCGGCACTCCCCATTGGAACTGGCTGACTCCTTCGGATAGCGAGCTGTACGCGCTGCAGTGGGAAAACGCCGTGGAGTTGGAGGGCCCCGAGCTGCGGGCGGTGGGAGAGGCGTGCAAAGAGGCCGGAATGCACGTGGTGGTGGGAATCACGGAGCGAATGCGCCGGGCGCTTTTCAACACGATTGTGTTTTTCGATGACCAGGGACGCCGGATCGGGGTGCACCGCAAGGTGATGCCTACGCAATCCGAGAAGGTGGTGTGGGCCCCAGGCGACGGCACCGGGCTGACCGTCTACGAGACCCCACTCGGCCGCCTAGGCGGGCTGATCTGCGCCGAGCACAACATGAGCCTGGCGCGCTATGCCCTGGCCCAACAGGGTGAGGAAGTGCATGCGGCGGTCTGGGTATCGGGATCGGCGCGCCGCGCCGAGTTCAACCGATGGGTGGAGCTGTGGTCGGGCAGTTACGCCCTGGCCAACCAGTGTTATGTTATTAGCGCTCAGGCGGTGGCCTCCGACGAAGAGATGGAGCGTTTTGGGCTGCAACGGCGTGGGGGCTGGAGCGCCATTTTAGCGCCGGACGCGTCGATTGTGGCTGGTCCTATCACCGAGCAGGAGGGGGAAGTCATTGGCCCCATCGATTCCCGCAAGGTCGTCCGGACGTATAATTTGTTCGACGCCATCGATTATCACGGGCGCCCTGATTTGTTCGAGTTTCGGCTGCACCGGCCCGAGGGCCAAAATCCTCGATGAGCCGCTCGGGGTTGAGCTCTCCATAGCGGCTTTTCGGTTCGGATGATACCCAAAAGGCGACTTCCCGGTTTGCCGGGATCCGCCCCTCTGGGTCTCGGCAGGGGACTTCTCGCCGCCAAGTGCCTGCAAGACTCGCTGGGCCGCCCGCGGCGGGATCGGGCGACCAAGCCTCCCAGAGCCAGGCATGAGCACCACTGACGCGGCCGTATCCTGCGTCGGTCTGTCAGGCCCTTGCTGTTCTGTCCATCCCCGATGCCGCTCCGGGGTCTCTGGAGCGGCTTCCCTGGGGCAGACCTCCTGGGGCGGTGCGCGCGTCTCGGCGAGGGCCCGAGAAGGGCAGGCTGACGGACCGCACCCCCACGGGACGAGCCCTGGTGCGGGAGGGGAAGGTGTTCGTTCAGGTGGATGGCTGAGTAGAGCGGACTCTCAGCCTACAGCGATTCGGAAGGCGCAATGGCCGGGCGCCCCTTGAGCTTGGTGCGCAAGAGGGCGCCTGATTGGGGAGATTTGCCCGCCTGGCCAAACGCAGGGTCAGGGACCCACAACTTATAGCGCACCAAACGGCGCAGTAACGTCCGGAAGTCGCCGTTGCAGTATCTCGCCAATCTGCTGCAAAGCCTCATTGCGGGTAAGTCGTGGCCAAGCTTCCCGCTGGGATGCGGGAATCACTTCTCCCGTGGGCGGCAAAGAACCGCTTCGGGCGTGCTCTAGCACTAGCCCCGTCAGAAATGCTTCGAGCATCGCCTGGACCTCGGGATCCTCCGTGTAGCCGGCACCGAGGAGGCGGACCCGATAGGACGGTAAGTGGTACACGCCGTAATCGACGCGAAACGTCGCACTCCAGCCACGTTCGGAGAACCGCAGTAAGGTCAACTGAACGCCCATAGCCTTCCCTCCCATAAAACCCTCCTTGATTGGGGGCCATCCTCGGCCTCGGTGGTCCTACATCGGTCCCATCTCCTCTCCACTCCTCTCGCCTGGCTTCCGCTTCCAAGCAGATCGTGGTCAGGGGGCGTCCTTACGTCGGTGATCTCGCTCACCAACTGCACAAGCTGACAGGAAGACCCCGCCCGATGGCAGTCAGGCCATCGGGAGCGCCGCCCGGGGGTCGGTCTCGGTAAATTCTCCGCCCGAGGACACCCTCTCCGCTCTGATCCGAGGGCCGCCACTAGGCAGGATGGGGTCGAGGTTCTCCCCCACCGGGCCACCCAGTCGTCGGCCTATCCGCGCCTATTGGGCGCCGCAGCCTGCTCCGCGAGGTGGGAGACGGGCCGGTGACCGCGGCAAACCCGTTTGGGCGCGAAAAACCTCTGCAATCGATTGCCGGTAGGTACCAGGGCAATCCGGAGCAATAGGGTAGCCACCCTAGGCGTAACTTTTGGGAGACTTGGGCCCGCGATGGGCCGGGGAAAAGCATTCCCATGTTGCACACACCCACAATGCGGGGTGGGGAGAACCCCCCGCCTGGTCGGGCGGCCCTGGAGGCATGCGGTTGAACGGTCAAGGGTCGCCGGCTCAAGCCACGGAGGGCTATCTGACCCCCCACGGGTCCGGGCTTAACCGTTGTCCTTCATGAACTCATGCTGCCCTAGGCAATCGCGGCCCCGCCCGTCAGATAGCTTCTCGGGTCCCCTCTGACAAGGTGCCAATCGCAGGCCGAGAGCATAGGCGGTGCCCTTTGGCCGTCGGGGAGGAGCGCGCGCAAGGCCGGTGAAGACAATGTGAGTTGCGTCACAGACCTAGGCGTTGGAGCCGGTCAGGCTGAAGAAGGGCGGCAAGGCAACGGAGAAGCCGCGGAGTGCTGCTGTTGTTCTGGCCTGGGTGAACCAAGGATGACTTCCCCAACCCTGGGGTCCTTGTCGCGTAATGGACCCGATGGGATGATGAGGAGAGGGGACCCCAGGCAGTTCGCCTTGCCTGGCAGCCGGCGAGCAGAAGGAGGAGTGAGACATGCAAGAAACGCTGTCGGTGGGAGGCCTGGTGAAGCACCCGGTGACCATGTGGAGGGCGAGAGAGGTCTTGGGGCGCATCTCGCGGGTTGAGGACTTTGTTTGTCTGGAAGGATGGATGCGGCCTCAACAACACTGGAGCGGGTATCGGCTGGAGGACCTTCTCAACCTTGCCGTTCCCTTGGCCCCCTATGTGGAGGTCGCCTCAGGGACTTTCGTCGCCGTCTTCGCGGTCTCGGAGGTGAAGGGAAGTAACATCCTCCTGGCCGACACCTGCAACGGCCAGCTCCTGGAGGCCGAACGTGGTGGGCCGTGGCGCCTGGTTGCGCCTGGTCGGGAATGTTTCTTCAGTGTGAAAGCGGTGGACCGGATTACGGTGGTCGCCACTCGGTCCGGGGAGACCGCCCGCAGGCTGGCACTGGCGCGCATCGGGCGGCTGGACCCAGACTCTGCGCCGTCATCGTCCGAGGAACCGACCGTCGGCTAGACCCTTCTTCTCCTGGGCCAGCTCGCCTCATCCTCCGAGCCGAGGTCCCCGCCTAATGCCTGCTCGTCACCTGGCGCACCTGCCGCCGGACCGGCCCCCCAGGCGTGTTAAGGGCCCGGTCTCCCGGACGTGGCAGGTGGGGACAGCAGCGGTGACCTTCAGACAACTCCCGGAGAAGACTGCGCCGCCGGCAACCATCGCCATCTTTCCCACCCGGGCCCACGGCTTTCGCCAGGCCCATTTTCAGGGCGGCCCTGGTCCCGGGGGCGAATCAGGCTGTCCGCGCCGGGGCAGGAAGATTAGCCTCGGAGAATTTTTTGCAGCCAGGGGAGGCGACCCGAGGCGAATTTAAATCAGCGGCTTCCCCATAGCACCCACCACCCGGCCAAGGCCCACAGGCCGGCCGCAAGCACACGGGCAGCCGGCCCAAACCACAGCTGCATGATGTAGGCCACGAATCCCAAGGCAGCTAAGGTGGGCGGACCAGACGCAAGGATTTTCATGCCGGGTTCCACTCTGAGCATCCCCCTCTAGGTATGCAGGCGCAGGCGCCATGAGGCCGCGAGAAATCAGGAGCCAGAGCCGTTGCGGTCCGGAGGAGGATTGCGGGCCAGCTCAGGGCGCCCCGCGAGCGTCCTCTGAAGGCATGCCCCGGGCAACCCACCGTCGGAGAGGCTCTGGGCGGCCTACCCCTTGGTGGGAGAAGGTCGATGCGAGGCCCCGGTCAAGCGATGCAGGAGGCCGTTGAATCGGCTTTGGCCTGGTGGATCGGCCTTTAGGTTAACGTACGCCTGGGCGGCCAACCGGCAGGCGTGGTCAACATCTTGGGAGGCCACCGCGAGCACGGCTTCTTCGAGGATGCGCAGGAGCGCCTTGCGCTCGACTTCGCGGCGAGTTTGCCACTCGCGGTGGCGCTGGCTGTACACCAAAAATGGGATCTTTCCCTCTACTTCTGGAAATACCCAGCTTTCAGCAGGGAGGAGCTCTTGGAATTGGGCGGGCACGTTCCTTCCAATCTGGGCGGTGTCCAGTAAACCCAAAAGCACGGCCTCCGGGGGAGCTTTTTGCCACCAAGCCTTGACCGTCGCAAGGTCGGGTATCGAAGAGACAGTGGTCGTCTCGAGCTGCACTGGCTATCCATCCCTTCTCCCGCGATTGTGTCACACAAGCCCGGCCGTCTTACCGGGGGAGGTCCACGCGCGAAGATACCGTCGGCTTTGTCGCTGGCCTCTACTGTGCCACAAACGCGCTGGGACATTGGTGATCTGGATCACGGTTAGGGTAGACCGCCTCGGCTAGGGTAAACCGCAAGGTCCAGATTCCGGAACAGTCATCGGAAGACCCAGCCAGGCAACAGCTTGTGCACCACGCCCGTACGCCTGTCCGGCCTAGGTCCAAGGCGGAAGTCAGGATGGGCACTGGGATTTTTCCAAGTGGATCAGGAAGGTGAAGATTTCGTGGAGGACCTGGTTTTCGATGCCCGCCCCTATCAGGCCAGGGGCCAAGAGCCGTATCCCTACATTGTTCGAGCTGTCGCCAGCCTGAAACCGGGACAAGCCTTGACCCTCCTCAACACCTTCGACCCGCGCCCTCTGGAGGCCGTGATGGAGGCGCGCGGATTTCAGTACACGGTGGAGCGGTTGGGCCCGGAATTATTTCGGGTCCGCTTCACCCGTGTCGCGGCTGAAGATAAATGCCCCACTGTCGATCGACGCGGCCAGCCGCTAGAGCGCGTTTTACTGCAATTGCACGGCATTGTCAGGAAGCTGCGGGTCGGAGAACAATTTGCGGTCCGCTTGAGCGAGCATCCTGGCCCGGCGCTCAAAGTCGTGGAACGGGCGGGTGCCGTCGTCGATGTCGGCCCCGGAGAACCGGGGGAGGTGCGCCTGGTAGTCACCCGAGTCCGCTCAAGCGATGGCAAACCGGCGCGGGCGACGGCCTCCTCTCAACACTCCCCTGACGGTGCCACCTCGTAATCAACCGGCTAGGCACGCCCTCGATCGACCGGGCCGCCAAGGCCAGGAATGGTCATCGACTGCTCTGGGACTCGGTCGCGCTGAAGTTGCTCAGGGGTTGATGCTGGGTTGTCCTCCCGAGGTGACCACGACGCGATCCCACATTCCCGCCGCTTCGTGCCCCGGCACCAAGCAGGCCAGGCGATAGCGCCCTGGCCTCGCGGCCACGAAGGTGAAGTCCATGGTCTGGCCAGCGGGGATGCCGGCGGTCAGCGCTTGCAGGGGCGCGCCAGCTCCGGCAAACGCCGGCGTTGTGGCAGTGGGCCCGGCCACCACGGCCACCGAATGGGGCAGAGGTCCGCGGTTGGTGAAGGACACCCGCACCTGCCAGCCTGCGGGGACCGTCACGGTCATGGCACCCTTGGAGTACCCATTGAAGTTCATTCCTCCGTTATCCGGAGTCAGGGCGGCAACTAGGCGAAGGTCCACGCGGTGCCGCGCAGAGTCCACGGTAAGAAACGCAGCGGCGTGCTGTGCCGCAGGAGGGGTGGGTGAAGGGCTCGCAGAAGCCGAGGGCCGTGGAGATGAGCCTGCAGCCGAGCTCCCTAGGCCGGTGGCGCCACTTCCGCACGCAGTGAGGGTGGTCACCGCCGCCAGCACGAGCAAGGTGGGGAGCAACGATCGCACGATTCCACTCCTTTCGTTCCGAAGCAAAAAGAACCACAGGGCACTGAACACCACGGAAGTTGTCTTCCCGCCCACTCCTAGGTTGTCCGTAAAGGGCCCTGCGATCCGTGAGCTCGGTCACAATGCCCCGGCGGCACGGCCGACCGGTTACCTGGCCCCGCCATCCCTTTCCCGGTGCTGGTTTGGGGTTTGGCGAGGGGAACCGGTTCACCAGGGAGGCAGACGGGTTACCGAAGCGTCGAGGCGAGTAGCCAGGTCGCCTGCAGCAGTCCGAGCGCTTTGAAGGCCAAATCGCGGCGCCGGAGTTGGGGACCCGGGGGAAGCGGTCCCCCGAAGATCACGAGTGTGCCGGCGACTCCAATCGCCCACGCAGAACCCCAGAACGGTGGATATTGGAGCGCTCCAGCTACCGCTATTCCAGCGGTCAAGGCAGCCGCCAGCCACACCGGTTCGCGGGGGTCGCGGTGCAGCACGTGGTACCACCAAGCCGGGGTGGTGACCTTGCGGGGGATGGCCTGCCAGTCCGCGTCCAGGTCTAACAGGTGATTGTGCAAAACGGAGGCCGCACAGAAGGCACCTTCAATCGCGGCGCCGAACAGCGGGCGAACGCTCCAAGGGGAGCCCGCCGCGATGGCGCCGGCCCACACAGCGGCCGCGAATGCAGGGAAGATGGCGCCCCATTCGCCAGCGCCGGGGCGATAGGCGAGGCGAAGCGGGGAGCGGCTATAGCTCCAGGCACCAAAGAGGCCAACGGCTGAGGCCAACGCCGCCGGAGCTCCCCGCAGCCAGACTCCGGCAAGGGCCAACAGGAGGTAGACGGCCACTCCCGCTTGCGCCCATTGTTGCAGCTGCGGGGCAGTCAGTTGACCGTCAGCCAACACCCCGGACCCTCCCGAAAGGCCTCCGCGGGGGAGGTGGTCGGTGCCGGTGGCCTCGTCGGTGAGGTCGTTCCAGGCGTGGGCCAAGATTCCTTGGGCCAAGGCGGCTCCGGTCACGGTGGTGGCCAAGGCGAGGCCGGAATCCGGAGGCCAAGGGCGAGGGGCCAAGGCCGCTCCCACCAGCACCGCCGGAATGCCCCAGACCAGGGTAGGCAGCGGGCGAAATAATTTCCAGAGTGCGGCCACACGAGGCACGGCCCTAGGCTCCTTTCCTTGGAGATTGGGTGAGGGTCTTACTCTCATTAAACTGCCTCGTGCTGACCAGATCCAAGTCCGAGGGCCCAGGGCCCTGAGCCCCGGGCCCTCGGAAAACCGCCCGTCAGGACGGTAGCTGGGCCGTGAAGTTCGAGACCACCGGCTCGCTGACACCGGGATCCCGCGAAAACATCGCCCGGTGGAGCGTCACCCCCAGTGCGGCTATACCGAGGATGGCCAACGGGAGACTGCCGAACACCATGGCGTAGCCGAGCAACAGAATGGCCACGGCCAGGAAGAGGGGCAGCGGAGTGGGCGCCGGCAGGTGCAAGGCCTTGGGCAGGGGCTCGGCCGGCTGCATCTTGCCATCGCCGTGAACCTTTTCCAGCCACAAGGGGTCCCGGCCCCGGACCAGCGGTAGTATCGGGAAGTTATAGACCGGGGGCGGTGAGGGAATCGACCATTCCAAGGTGCGGCCATCCCAGGGGTCGGCTCCCGCCAGCTCTCCGTGCCGCCAAGACCAGACCAGGTTGGCGGCCAAGGCCAGCACGCCCAAAGAGAGGATGAAGACGCCGGCGGTTGAGACTTCGTTCCACAGCGTGAAACCAAGGTGCGGAGCGTAGGTGTATATGCGCCGGGGCATTCCCATCAAGCCGAGAAAGTGCTGGGGGAAGAAGGTGACGTTGAAGCCGATGAAGGTCAGCCAGAAATTCCAGCGCCCCAAACGCTCGTCGAGCAGGCGCCCGCTGAACTTGGGAAACCAATAGTAGAAACCGGCGAACAGGCCGAACAGGGTTCCACCGATCAGGACGTAGTGGAAGTGGGCGACGACAAAGTAGGTGTTGTTGTATTGCAGGTCGGCCGGGGCCATGGCCAGCATCACCCCGCTCATGCCGCCTATCACGAAGCAAACCAGGAAGCCGAACACCCACAGCATGGCGGTGTTGATCCGCACCTGGCCGCCCCACATGGTGGCCAGCCAGTTGAAGATCTTGATCCCGGTGGGCACGGCGATGGTCATGGTGGTGAGGGCGAAGATCGAATTAATCCAAGGCCCGAGTCCTAGGTCGAACATGTGGTGGACCCAAACCATGAAGGACAGAAAGCAGATCGCCAGCAGGGCCCCCACCATGCTGGAGTATCCGAAGAGCGGCTTGCGGCTGAATACCGGCACCACTTCGGAGAGGATGCCGAAAATCGGAAGGATGACGATGTAGACCTCGGGGTGGCCAAAGATCCAGAAGAGATTGACCCACAGCAGGGGGTTTCCTCCGGCTTGCACTTGGAAGAAGGCGGCCCCAAATAACCGCTCAAAGCTTTGCAAGAAGAGGTTGACCGACAAGGGCGGCAGGGCTACCAGGATCAGGATCATGGTGGCGAGGTTGCCCCAGACAAAGAGCGGCAGGCGCATCCAATGCAAGCCGGGTGCGCGCAGGTTGACGATGGTAACCACAAAGTTGACGGCGGTCAAAATGGTGCCAAGGCCCGAGATTTGCAGTGCGATGTCGTAGAACTGAATTCCGAGCCCGGGAGAGTACTGGGGACTGGATATCGGAACGTAATTGAACCAGCCGGCGTCGGGCGCCCCAAAGAACCAGCTGGTGTAAAAGAGAATCCCAGCAGCCAAAAACAGCCAAACGCTCAGGGCGTTGAGGCGGGGAAAGGCGACGTCGCGAGCCCCGATTTGCAAAGGAATGACGAGATTGGCCAGGCCGAAGATGAGCGGCATGGCGGCAAAGAAGATCATGGTGACCCCATGTACGGTAAAGAGCTGGTTGAAGAGGGGGGCGGGGATGACGTGGCTGTCTGGGCGGGCCAGTTGCAGGCGCATCAAAAACGCCTCGATGCCTCCACAGATAAAGAAGACTAGGCCGCCGGCGATATACAGCATCCCGATGCGTTTATGGTCGACTACGGTAAGCCAACTCCAGAGTCGATGCCAACCGGTATCCCGCGGGCCGGCCACGGGTTGATGACGTTCCAACGTGGAGATCACGCAGGAAATCCCCCTTTCGCGTAGTCCTCAGCCTGCCCGGCCGGGAGAATCCCTCCTCGGGACAGGGCGCGAGGAAGAGGCCTGTTAGGGTCAGGGTAGGGAGGGCAGGGGGCTTTTGACTGTGATCCGGATCACGATCGAGGGGGACCGGCCTTGGTCCAACTCTTTGCAGCGTGATCGCGATCACGGTGTGGGCACTACCGGGATCGTAGGGTACGAGTACGGGCGATCGTCTGCGCCAGGTCCAAAGACCACCCCCAACCGGACCGCAGCCGATCGCTCCTGTTTACGGCTGCGTTCGCCGCCGGGGTAGGGTCTTGGGCTCCGCCGGCGGAGGCGGGGTCTTCGAGGCGCGCACCGGTATGCGGACCCGCAAGAGCCCGCGTGCAATGTCCAGGGTAGCCAGGAACAACAGCGCCGCGGCAAGCCGAAACGCAAGGCCTGCCTGCGCGGCCAGGGCCAACGAGGCGGCGAGGGCGGCCGCCGCATACGCCCAAAAGGCCGGCTCGTCTCGCGATTCGCGGACTAGGTCCTGGACGCGGGGCACGGCGGTACGGCCGAGTTTCTTCCCGTAGCGCTCAATCCACGTCAAAAAGGGCACGATCTTGTAAAGCTGGCTCAAGCCCAGGCCGCCAATCCAGCCGTACAACCAATAAAAAATCACAGCGGGCCACAGCGTCGGCGGCAGGAGCCTTAGGCGTAGGGCTACGGCCGACAGTACGGCCAACCCCAAGGCGGCCAGGGCGAATCGGGCCATCCGGGCGTTCAGTTCCAAGGAGCGTCGCTTGCGCTGAGCGTACAACCGTATCAGGTCGACGAGAAAGGTCGCGATCCCGAGCGTCCCCGCCACCCATCCGCCGAGGGCGAGCGGCCAGCCAGGAAGCCACGGAGAGAGCCAAAGGGCCGTGACTCCTGCGGCGGTCAAGGTGTAGGCGACCCATGGCCACCAACCGCGTTCTTCGGGAGCGAGGGTGAACATCGCCAGGAGCTTGTAGGCGACTCCCATCGCGGTCAAAGTCAGCCACCCGACCAGGCCTCCCCACAGGTGCCCCGCCAAGCCGTGTTCGAGCACAGGGGCCCAGGCCTCGCCCGGGCTGGCCAGCGCGAGGGCAAAGGTCAAGCCGAGCAGGATGGTGAGGAGGAAGAAACCCAGGCCGGTGGCGATGAAGCTCATCGAGGCGGTCCACGGTCGTGCGCGGAACAGCGTGATGCCGAGGTTTATCAGAGCCACCAAGGCGGCTAACACCACCAGGGTCCCGCCCCACGGCAGCGCCCAGGTCAACGGCCACCCAATCCCTCCGGGAAGGCTAAGAAATCCCGCCAGCAGGGCAGCCAAGCCGAGGGTGCCGGCGGCGAGGGTAACCCCCGCGGCGGTTTGACTGGCCAACTCTTGCTGAATCAACACCGGCACGAATTGCTGAAGGGCCCCCAACATCAGCCAGGTCGCCCAACCCAAGGTGGTCAAGTGAACGGCCGTGAGCGTCCAGCCCCCGGTCAACGCTCCCAGTGGGTCGGCGATGCCCAAGGCCAGCAGCAGCTCGGCCAGCAACAGCGAGACTACGGCCACGGCGAAGTAGGAGAGACTCCACCGGGAGACTTTCACGCCATGCACAACAATCCCCCCTTCAGAATCCACTGTGGCCGGCCGGGGAGGAAATCACCGTGATCGGCATCACGCTTATGCGCATCCGGCGTTAGGATGCCCGAAAAGGCCCATTGGGGTGGTCCTCCTGCCCCCCTTGGGCGTCCAGTACACCCGGGGGCACCGGCCGGCTAGCGCCGGAACACCCAGGCCAGCATGGTATCTTCGAGGGCCGGCCTAGGGTTGGCCTGAGGCGGAGCGTCGGACGCTTCTCCTCGATGAGCCAGCACCACCAGGCAACCGGTGGGGGTCAACCGGGATCGCGCTTGGTCCCACAGCGGAGTCAAGGCGAGGCGTTGAGGGGCCAGAACCAAGATGCGGTCCCAGACGGATCGATTTTCACTTAGAAACTCCCAGCTGTCGCCGACCACCAGCGACGCGGGGTCGGCCAAGCCCAACTGGTGTCCTACTGCCACCAAGCGGGGATCCCGTTCCACGCCCAGGACCGTCCCGGCCCCCAAGTCCTGGAGGATGCGGACTTCTAGCCCGGCGTGGGCGCCTAAGGTCAAGATGGCCATCGACTGCAAGCTTCGCCGCCCGATGAGGCCGGAGGCGGCCAGGGCAGCGGCCACTCGGGCGTGGACGAAGCTCGGCAGGAGGGCAGGCAACCCGTAATGCCCCTGTTCGGCCAACAGAGTGGCCGCCTGTTGGGCCAGTTCCCGCCAGCGCGCCCGCTCCCGGAGCCGAGTGGGGAAGTAGCGGTAGAGGGACTCGAGACTGTTAAGATCCAGGGATCTCATGGCCATAGGGAGTGCGCCGGCGGTACTGGATCGGCGCCCGCCGGGGGTAGGCCACGGGAGCGCTGAACAGGTGCACCAGGCGCGAAAAGGGGGTCAGGGCAAGCAGGCCGAACGTGAGCAGGATGTGGACCTGAAAGAGGACCGGCAGGTGTGTCACCAGGTTCGGCTCGGGGTGCAGCACAAACAGACTGCGGAACCACGGGCCGACGGTGTGGCGATAGGCGTACGGTCCGTTCAAATGGTTGTATACCAAGGTAATCGCATCGCCACTGGTGACCACCAACCAAAGCCAGCCCAGGATCAGCAGGTCGGAGGGACTGGAGTGTCGACGTACCCGAGGGTTGGCCAGTCGGCGAATCAAAAGCAGGTCGAGGCCGATCCAGGCGGCAAGGCCAGCCAGTCCGCCGAAAAGGTCAGCCCCCTGATGGTAGAGAGTGGAAGAGATACCCATCGCCTGCCAGGCAGCAACGGGAATCACCAAGCCCAGGAAGTGGCCGGCCAGCACGAATAAGATGCCCCAGTGAAAGAGCGGGCTACCCCAACGCAGCCAACGCGTCTCAAGAAGCTGGCTGGACCGGCTGGTCCAGGTCAAGGGGCGGTAGGCGTAGCGATACAGGCTTCCCCCGATTAGCAGGGCCAAACATAAGTAAGGGTAAGCAACCCACCAAAACGTGGCATTCACGAATCCCTCACCTCCTCAATCATACCGGATCGGAAAGGGGACGACCTCCGCCGCCTCCAAGGAGACCTCCCTGGGCTTTTGGTCGGCAGCGGGAAGACGCGGCAACGCATGGGCCACCCAGGAGATGAGTGGGCGGTAAGGATGTCCTGCGGGGAGGTGATCGGCGATTTGGGCAAAGGCCGTTCCCACCCAGCTTGCGATCTCGGCCGGGGCCTCTTCGGCTACCGCCAGATACTCCAGCAAGGTCGGCAAGTGGTCGGCCCACGCAGGCCCAGGCAAGGCGTACCCGGCGGCGCTCACCGCCTCCACGCAGCGGACCAAGGCGGGCCCCGGGGCCACTTGGGCAGGCAGATGGGCGCTGAGCGTCAGGCTGGTCTTGGGGTCGAAGTCAAAGCTGGCCACGTATAGGGTTTGCAGGGTGACAAGGTCCTGGCGGACCAACCACGCCCAGGTCTCGGCCAGTTCCGGCAGGTCTTCTCGCACTTCGGCCTCAAGCTCTTCAAGGAACGCTTTCCAATGCGCGTCGGGATACCCCAAGGCGATGGCCAGCGGATGGAGCAGGGCCGACGCCGGTCTTGTCAACATGGCCTACCGCCTCCCTCCTAAGGCCTCCAAACCCGATAGTCCTTGGTCCGCGGTTAGCACCGGCTCTTGGTCGCGGGGAGCCGTCGGGATGACAAAGCGCTCGTCGTATTTGGCCACTCCCAAGAGGCGAGCCATCGCCTCGGCGTCCTGCGGCGTAAGTCCACTTTGCTCCAGGCGGGCTAGGGCGACTTCCGAGCCGGTCTTCAGGGCTTGAGTGCGCATCCAAGAGCGCATCGCCCACAGGCGCTGGAGGGCGCGATGAACCGGGAAGGGATCGCCGGCAGTAAAGAATTGGGAGAGATATTCCAACGGAATCCGCAAGGCCTCGACCGGCGGGAAGTCCGCCTCCGCATCTTCTTCGGGCCAGTGGTGCAACACCGGGCTGAGCGGGGGGATGTACCAGACCATGGGCAAGGTCCGGTACTCCGGATGAAGCGGAAGGGCCACCTGCCAGCGCACGGCCAACGAGTAAATCGGCGAGCGTTGGGCGGCGGACAGCCAAGGTTCGGTAATCCCCGCCTGGCGGGCGGCAGCTTGCACCGCGGGATCGAAGGGGTCGAGGAACAATCCCAACTGGGAGGGGTACAAGGACTTGGGATCCTCGACTGAGGCCGCCTCCAGCACGCGATCGGCGTCGTAGAGCACCGGGCCGAGGTAGCGGATGCGTCCTACACAGGTTTCCGAACAGACCGTCGGTAGGCCCGCCTCGATGCGGGGATAGCAGAAAGTGCACTTCTCGGCCTTGTGGGTCTGCCAGTTGAAGTAGACTTTCTTGTACGGGCAAGCGCTGACACAAAATCGCCAGCCCCGGCAGGCTTCCTGGTCGACCAAGACGATGCCATCCTCGTCGCGCTTGTACATGGCCCCGGAGGGACAAGCGGCTACACATGCCGGGTTCAGGCAATGCTCGCAGATCCGTGGCAAGTAGAACATGAAGGTCTCGTGGTACTCCCAGGCGATATGCTCGGCCAGTTCCGCCAAGTTGGGGTCTTGGCGGGCGGTCTCCGGCCCGCCGGCGAGGTCGTCGTTCCAGTTAGGCCCGTTGTGGGGCCTTTCCATCACGGCCCCGGTGAGCGCGGAGTGGGGACGGGCGATTGGCTGATGTCCGCGCCGCGCCGGTGCCGTCAACGTGGCGTAGTCGTAGTCCCAGGGCTCGTAATAGTCGTCGATGGTGGGAAGGTCTGGGTTGTGGAAGATGGTGGCCAGCTTCTTCCACGCCCCTCCCGCCTTCAAGGCTAGCCGACCTTTGACCAGTTGCCAGCCGCCCCGCCAGGTGTCCTGGTCCTCCCAGCGGCGGGGATATCCCGGTCCGGGCCGGGTTTCCACGTTGTTGAACCACATGTACTCTGCGCCCGGCCGGTTGGTCCAGGTGTTCTTGCAGGTGACGCTGCAGGTGTGGCAGCCGATGCACTTGTCCAGGTTCATCACCATGGC
>JAIMAE010000045.1 GCA_023512105.1 Bacillota bacterium
TGGGTGGCCTCGCCGCAACAGGCGGCCGTGCCCATCTCGCCTCCGGCGGTGGCGGTGAGCAGCGCCGTCTGGAACCCGGCGGGGACGGCCTTGGCTTACGGGGGAGGGATCAAGCCCTCCGGCGGGTTGGCCCGCGGGGTGCTTCTGGTCGTGGACCCGAGCGGCCGGGAGGTCGGGCCGAGTCTCTCCGCGACCAACGCCCAGTATCTTTTGGTTCGTTGGCTTCCCACCGGGATCTTGTTTTGGCAAGACCCTTACTTTTCCATGTCGGTCGCCGCCGACGGCCTGACCCTCTACACCTGGAGGGAGGGCGGAGGCGAGGCGCCCAAGGCCTTGGCGGTTACGTTGCCCTACGCCTCCTGGGTGGCGCCTTCCGCCGATGGCACGGCGGTGGCCTTGGTTGCAGGCAAGGGACGCGAGACCTGGCTCAACAAATCGGTGAACCTCTGCACTCTGCCAGACGGCCACTGCCAGAGATTGGGGCCGAGCTCCAACGCGGCGGTGGCCTTGGACCCGGCGGTAGGCCCCGAGGGCGCCCTTTGGGTGGAGGCCAATCGTCGCTCAGGGGGAGGGTGGTCGTCCTGCAGCACGCCGGCCTCCTGCCAGAACCAGGGGGCACAGGAGGCCCAAGCGGCCCTGCAATTGCAGCGGTGGCTGCAAAGCCGCGTGCTGTGGTGGAAGCCCCCGGGCCAAGTGGCGCGGGAGGTGGCGGCGGCCGGATCCGGAATCTACGACCCCGAGTGGGCCAAGGGCAAGCCCGAGACCATCTTGGTCAAGGATGGAAGTCTTTGGCTGATCGACCTCTCCCAGGGGAAGCTCGAACGCCTGACGGGGCCGCTCGGGGGCTCTGGTTCCCCTCCAGCCTACGGATACTACGGACACGTCGGATGGGACAAGCTCTGGGCTTGGTATCGCTGAAGCAGCGGACCAAGCGGGCGGAGCGAATACGGGCGCGTTGAGCCGGCGGGTCGCCCCGCGTGGCTGGGGCCTGCATGGGGGCGTGCACCGGGGGCATCCCGGCCTCCGGCCGGAGAGCGTAGCGAGCATACGTCACCCTGGGGCGTGGGAGTGAAGGCCCCGGCTGCGGAGGCCTTGGCTGCAGACCTTGGGGTTGGCAGCGCTTGCCCGGAGGGTGTGAGGAGCGGACGAGCCCATCACCGCGCGCCGTTGATGGCCTCGATGGCGCAGATCAGGTCATAGAAGGTGCGGTTGATGGGGGTCGGCACCCCAAGCCGTTGGCCAAGGCGCAGGACTTGGCCGGCCAAAATCTCCACCTCGGTCTTGCGACCGGCCTCGATGTCCTGCAACATGGAGGTCTTTCCTTGCGGATTCAGCGAGAACAAGATGTCGCGGAAGCGCTCGATGTCGGCCTCGGTAAGCCCGATCTTCATCGCCTGGGCCAGCGCCACCACCTCGCCCATCGCCGCTTCCATGACCTTCCGGACTTCGGGGACGGTCTGAAAGACGCCGTAGGGGGCGCGCAGCACGGCCGAGGTCTGATTGACGCCGACGTTGATCATGAACTTCCACCACATCGACTGGATCATGTCTGCCGGCACCTGATAGGGGATGTCCGCCTGTTCGAAGAGGGCGCGCACCCGGGCCACCCGTTCTGACTCCACCAGGTTGCGGGCCTCGCCAAACACCACCTTGCCGATGTGGGTGAAATAAAAGCGGTTTTCCTCGCGCAGGGCGTCGATCCCCACCGCGTAGGAGTAGAGCACCCGCTCCCATCCATAACGGGCGGCCACCATCTCCTCGCTGGTGATGCCGTTCAGGAGCGACAAGATGATGGTGTGCTCGCCCACATGATGGCGGATGTCTTCCAGCGCCTGGGGCAGATGGTGGTGCTTGACCGCGATCAACACCAAGTCGGCCGGGGTCGCGGACTCGTCCGGAGCGGCGAAACGAAAGGCGTAGGGCTTGTCGTTGATCCAGACCTCTCGGTAGCGTTGGCTGCGCCGCGGGTCGGCGACGATGGTCAAAGCGTCGGCCTTCCAGTCATAAAGCCGGCTGGCATAAGCGCTGCCCAGGGCGCCTAGCCCAATCAGCGCGATTCGTTGGATTGGAGGCATGTCCCACTCCCTCGGTGCTCAATCGGCCATGTGGCTACTTAATAGGATAAACCAAGCGGATGGCCGGGGCGAGCCTTTTCGCGGCCCGGGTAGGCGGGCCCGGTGAGGGCCGAGACCTCCATTCCCTTTGGGACGTTGGGCCCGCGGGCCATCGTTTTTCGCCGGGATAAAAACACGCCTCGACCGCGGGGTCGAGGCCTTCTTCGAATAGCGCTGAGATTAGGCCCAAAGGTGCCAGCGATTCTTCCAACCACAGGCCACCGCGGTCGGGCCCTGGCGGGAACGAACCAGCCCTTGGAAATACGGACAGGCAAAGCAGCGCTCGGCGTCGATGTCGTGCGCCTCTTGTGGACACATCACCCGCCCTTGAGTGATGAACTGACGGTGTGCAGCCATCTCGAATCCCTCCCCTCTCTTTCCGACCTTAGTTGCCGAACTCTTCCACCCCGACCATACACCCAAATTGGATCAAATGACATGACAATTTCCTTATAGGCGGGAATCGAGCTTGGTTATGTCTCTCATTCCGTGAGGGTCAACGCCCCCCCTAGCCGGGGTGCCCAGCTGGCCTTAGCCTCTCAGCGCCATTGAGGCCATGGCCGACCCATTGCGAGCAGACTGGCTGCCGGGGCCGCCCCCTACGCTTCCTCTGCATGGCGGCGAGGGCTTGGATCTGCGAGGCCGATGGTGGCCTCCCTGGCATCAGGCCCAAGGGCGACAGCTTTACCTGGAAATCCCCGGCAACGCGTTCTAGGTCTTCGCCAAGAAGTGACAGAAGTCATGTGAAAGTGAATGATAGGATGATTCTGGATGGAGAGGCAACTATCACAACGATGGTGGTGTTGCGGGGGGCAGGAACGACAACCTAGGAGGTGCACACACGTGCGGGGAGTGTCGGTCAGGTGGACCATCCTTCTGCCTTCGGTGTTTCTCTTTTGGATCGTCAGTGGGTTTGACAAAAACGGGATTTCCGTGATCGTGGCCAATGCCGGCTTTTTGCGTGACCTGCAGCTCTTGCATCAACCGGTTTTGGTCGGGTTTTTGGCCTCTGGCTTTACGCTGACCTATGGCCTGTTTGCCTTTCTCAGCGGATGGGCGGTGGATCGGTGGGGAGCGCGCCGGTGCGCCTTGGCAGGGGTGGCGTTGTGGGGTGTGGCGATGATTCTTGGAGGGCTCAGCTACTCCTATGGGCAGATGTTGGCCAGTCGTTTGCTGCTTGGGGCAGCCGAGTCGATCTTGTGGCCGGTCTCCAACAAGCTGGTGTTGGACTGGTTTCCCTTCCGCGAGCGGGGGCGGGCCCAGGCGGGGCTAGCGATCGGCCCTCCGATCGGCCCGGCCATCGGGGTGCCGATCATCTTGGCCATCTTGGTGAGCTGGGGGTGGCGAGCGAGCTTTTTTGTGGTGGGCGTCTTGTCGTGGGTGGTGGTTCTGCCCCTGTTTTGGTTTTTGGTCCGCGACGACCCGCAAAAGCACCCCTGGGTGGGCGCCCAGGAGCGGGAATTGCTCCGGCAAGCCCGGGCTGAGCGCCAGCGCCAAGCCGAGTTGGTCCAGTCCGCCACCACCCGGGAGATGTTTCGCAACTGGCGCTACTGGCTGACCGTGGTCGGAAACGCGGCCAACAACTCGGTGGTGTTTGGCCTGGGCTTTTGGATCCCCACCTTCCTTCGGGCGCGACATTTGTCGGTGGCGGCGATGGGGGGATGGACCTCGTTTGCTTGGGCGATGGCCGCCGCCTTCATCGTGGTGATCGGCCTTTTCATCGACTGGTCGCACCGGCCGGCCCTGTTGGGGGCCATCGACTGCCTCTTGGCCCTGGTGTTCCTGCTGGTCGCCGCCAACACCTCAAACGTCGGGCTGGTGGGTCCGATGATGGGCTTGGCCTTCGGCTGCGCCGGGGGTCAGAACATGGTCGAGATCTCCTTGGTGGGCCGCTACTCAAACAGTGTGGGCACCGGCCGGGCCTTTGGCGTAGGTTGGGGCATCGGGGGGACCGTGGCGGCGGTGTTTCCGGCCTTCATGGGCTTCTTGTACGGGCAGGCTCACGGCAGCTTTGTGCCCCCGCTGATCGCGGTGATGAGCTGTTATGGCCTCTCGGCCGTCCTCCTGGCCATCCTGTCGGTCGGGGAGCGCCGGGTGGCCCAGGTCGCGGTCGCGGTCCCCGCGCCTTCGCTGGTGACGGAACGTCCGTCGTGATCCATCGAACGGGGGGAGAGGCGGGATGCGGTTTGGCATTTTCTCCAACGGAGAACGAGGGCTTTCGGTCGCGGCCGACTCCTACGACCGCGACCTGCGGGAGATTGTGGCGGCAGACCGGATGGGTTACGACGAGGCCTGGATCAGTGAGCATCTGGTCCTCGAAGAAGCAACCCTGACCGACATCTTGCCTTCGGCCGACCTTTTGGTGGCCAAGGCGGCGGCGCTGACCTCGCGCATCCGGCTGGGTCCGGCGGTGCGGGCGCTGGCCTTGCATCACCCGGTCCGGGTGGCAGCGGAGGTCAACACCTGCGACCATTTAACCCGAGGACGGTATCTGTTTGGCTATGGAACCGGCAAAGACGGCATGTTTCCCCAGTTGGGCATCGCTCCGAAGAACGACCCAGAGCTCCGCCGGCAACGGATGCGGGAGGCGCTGGAACTGATGATCCGGTGTTGGACGGAGAGCGAGCCGTTTGACTTCAGCGGGCGATTTTGGCGGGGAGAGGCGATATCCGTGCTTCCTCGCCCTTGGCAAACGCCCCACGTGCCGCTGGCGGTGGCCACCAAGCAGGCCGAGGAGCTGGAGTATGCGGCCGAGCGCGGCATCGGGCTTTTGGTGGGAGCCAACGATTCGGTGGACCAGGTGCGCCGCATCCTCGCCCAATACCGCAAGGTGCGGCCCTCCGGGGGCGGCGGCCGGCCGCTGATCCGGGTCTGTCGGCACATTTACGTCTCCACCAGCCGTCGGCAAGCTTTGAAAGAAGCGCGCGAGGGCTGGACGGCGATGCTGGAGATGCAAAAGCGGATGATGCCCTGGAAGATGAAAGACGTGATCCCCCCGGGAGGTGGGATCCCGGACATCACGCTCGACTACCTGATGGGAATTGGACACTACTTGATCGGCGGCCCGGAGGAGGTCTTGGCCGGCCTGCAGGCCTTCTATGACGCGGTGGGCGGCTTCGACACCCTGTTGCTGTTGACCGGACACGACTACGCCCCGCCGGAATGGGTGGAGCAGTCTCTGACCGTCTTCGCCCAAGATGTGGCCCCCCAGCTGAGCGCGTGGGCGGCATCGCGGGGACCGTCCGGAGGCTAGACACCGGTTTTAGCCTTTTCTCGAAACGCCCCCTACCATCGTCGAGGATGGCGCGGGGGGAAATCCGACCTTGAGGGGACTGCGGTCGACCGCGCCGGGAGGTGTCCGCCCGCCCCGAGTTTCTGCGCGATCGCCGAGGGTGTTGACGACCAGAAGGTATGTCGGACAAACTGGTCGAAGATCCTATAGTGGCGCGTTGAGGCCAAAGACGTGTGCACTGGAGGGTCGCGTGGGGATTTAGCGCGCGGCAGCGATTGCAGGAAGGGGATGGTAAGGTGGGCGAGACACTCAAGCGCCAGGAGCCGCCGTTTCGCGCCGACCAGGTGGGAAGCTTGTTGCGCACCGCGGCGATCAAAGAGGCCCGAGCCAAGCGGGCGGCGGGGGAGATCAGCGCCGAGCAGCTGCGGGAGGTCGAGGACCGGGAAATCGCCCGGATCGTCGCCAAGCAAAAAGAGGTGGGGCTGACTGCCGTCACCGATGGCGAGTTCCGGCGCGCCTGGTGGCATTTTGACTTCCTGGAGAACCTGGTGGGCGTGGAAGGCTATGAAGGGTCGGACGGGATTCAGTTCGCCGGCGTGGCGACCAATCCGCACAAGATTCGCGTGGTGGGGAAGATCGACTTCCAAGACCACCCGATGTTGCGCCACTTCACCTACCTCAAAAGCGTGGCTGGGGACCATGTGCCGAAGATGACCATTCCCAGCCCCAACATGTTGCACTTTCGCGGGGAGATCACCCCGGGGATCTACCCGGATGACGAGGCCTTGTTTGAGGACCTCGGGCGGGCGTACCAAAAGGCGATCCGGGCGTTTTACGACGCCGGCTGCCGCTATCTGCAGCTCGACGACACCGCCTGGGCCATGCTCTGCTCGGAGGAGCAGCGCCAGATGATGCGGGCCAAGGGCTGGGACCCGGAATGGCTCAAACGGTTGTATGCCCGCAGCATTCAACAGGCGTTGGCCGGAAAGCCGGCCGACATGCGCATCACCATGCACATCTGCCGAGGCAATTTCCGCTCCACCTGGCTTGCCTCCGGAGGCTACGAGCCGGTGGCGCCCAATTTGTTCCAGGAGCTTCCGGTCGACGGCTTCTTCTTGGAGTACGACAGCGAGCGCGCGGGAGGGTTTGAACCCTTGCGCCACGTGCAGCGCAAGGACTTGCAAATCGTGCTCGGCCTGGTCACCACCAAGAGCGGGACCTTAGAAGACCCCGACCTGCTTCGCCGCCGGATCGACGAGGCCAGTCGCTACGTGCCGCTGGAGCAACTCTGCCTCAGTCCGCAGTGCGGTTTTGCCTCCACCGAGGAAGGCAACCTGCTGACCGAAGAGGAGCAGTGGGCCAAGTTGCGGCTGGTGGTCGACGTCGCTCGCTCGGTCTGGGGTTAACGGGGTCCTACCCTCAGGGCGGGGCCAACAAGGCGGTGGGAACCATCGAGACTCTCTCAGCAGTGTTGGAGGAGGTCGTGGCCGCCTGTCGGGTGTTGACCCGACTCGGCTTGGTCGCCGGGTTCGGCCACGTCAGTGCGCGCCTGCCCAACGGGAACCTGGTGATTACGCCCCGCAAGGCCCTGGGCTTGGTGCAGGTGGAGGAGTTGGTGCAGCTGGCGCCCGACGGCACCCCGGTCTCCTCAGGACGCCCTCCCCTGGAGGCGGCGATGCACGTGGCGGTCTATCAACGGCGGCCGGACGTCCAGGCCATCTGCCGAACCCACTCCAAGTTCGTCAACGCCTTCGGACTGGCCGGTCGTCCGATCGAGGTGGTGCACGGCTTTGGCTGCGAACTGAGAGGGCGAGTCGACATCTATCCCGATGCGCTCTTGGTGAGCGACGCCCGGCGGGGGCAGGCGGTGGCCGAGCAGCTCGGCTCGGCCCACGCCTTGGTGCTGCGCGGGAACGGCTGCCTGGTGGTCGGGGAGAGCGTCGGCGAAAGCTGCGTCAAGGCGATTTTCTTGGAGGAGTCGGCCGAGCTCCAATACCTCGCCCAACTGCTAGGCCCGGTAAGTCCCCTAGACCCGGCGGTGGTGGCCGAGCGGCTGCAAAGCGACCTTCCCCATGAGCCGATCCGAGCTTGGGAGTTCTACCGGGCGCGCTACGGGGGGCGCGAGCCGTTGTCGTGAACGTCAGGCCCAACATCAACCCGGGTTCCGTTGCTGCCGAGGCTGTCACAAGGCTTCGGCGGCTTTCGTTTTATTCAGGGAGGGTGGACCTTGGGGACGGAGGCGGACTGGATCGAGGGGTGGGTGGCGGAGTGGGGCGACCGGCTGTTGCAGTTCGTGGCCAGCTACGTGAGGAATCCGGCAGAGGCGGAGGACATCGTCCAAGAGACCTTTGTCCGTTTGTATCTGTGGCGTCAGGAACATCCCGAACGTCCGGTGACCGTCGGCTGGCTCTACACCACCGCCTGGCATCGGGCCGTGGATTACCTTAGGGGGCGACGCCGCCTGGCTGCGGAGTGGCCGCACAACCTGGGGGCGACCGCGCGACCCGAAGAACAGTGGGTGGATCGAATGGTGGTGGAGGAGATCTTGGCCAAGCTGCGCGAATCCGACCGGACGTGCCTGTTGTTGTTCTACTACGCCGGTCTGTCCACCGCCGAGATCGCCCGCCAGTTGGGAATCAAGGAACCGGCGGTGCGCGCCCGCCTGATGCGCGCCCGCCGCCGATTCGAGGCCGGCTTGAGAGGGGGGCGCTGAGATGGGCCAAGACCACTTTGATCCGGAATCATTCCGCCGGTGGTTTTCCGACCGCGGCTTGCCCGCCCCTCAACAAGAGCTCCATCTCTCCCCCGAGTTTCGCCAGCGCTTACGGCATAGGCTGGACCAACTCCACCCCGCGCCGCCACCCGCTCGGCGCCGACGATGGTGGCCTTGGGCGGCCGCCGTGGCGGCAGGCCTGCTCGTGGCTTGGTGGGGGCGGGAAGAGCTGCCAGCGCCGCCTACCTCCTCGGCTGCCCCACACGCCGCACCTCAATCGACTTTTAATGGGCGAGTGCGTCTCGCCTCACCGGTCCAGGCCGCGCTACGCCCCTGGGGAACGATCTGGTATGACAACGGCTTTGCCGACCGCGAGCAGCAGGTCGCGGTGAGCGCTCCCCCGGGAACGGTGGCCGGCAAGCAAGAGGCGGTCATGGCCACCCAGCCGCCCGACATCGAGCGGCAGTGGCTGGCTGCCCACCGGCCTTCCATCCTGCAGACGCCGGCCGGGGCCTACTACTTCATCGCGGGGGCCTCCACCGCTCACCCTGCGGTGGTCTACCTCTCCGGGGCGGTACGGGCCACTTCTGCCACCGCCGCCACCCTGAAGGCTTCCTGGTTTGGCCGGCCGCTCGGAGGCGCCGTGACCCCCACCGCGTCGCCGTGCCTGCGCTGGCCGCTGACTGCCCCCTTCACCCCGCTCGGTCGCGCGGAGCTCCTCTTGCGCGATGCGCCAGGCGACCTGGCGCAGGTCTGGGTGGGGGCGGGCTGCCCGCCGCTGGCCTGGAATGGCCACCAGTATGAGTTCGCGACCGGCCGCGGACCGGTCGCGGTGCCCAAGCCCCCCCTGCCGCCGGCTTGGTACGGGTCGCCGCTTTACGGGCCTGCCGAGGTGGGGAAGGCCCGGCCGGGGTAGAGGGCCTGGGCCAGCAGCCGGGCGTAGACCAGGGATCCGGCCGGGGTGAGGTGCACCCCGTCGGGGTAGAAATAGCTGGGATGGCCGGCGCTGAGCCGATGCCAGTGGACCAGGGTGACCCGGGGAGCCTGGTGGGCCACCTGATGGAGGACGGCGTTGACGGCGTCCTGCCACGGGCGCGGCACCCGCGTGGTGACCAGCACCACCTGGCGGTAGGGCCCCAAGGCCTTGAGGTCGTCTAACAGGAGACTGAGGGGAGCCGGGCCGTTGGTCCCAAGCTCAATGATCACCCGCGAGCCCAGGCGATGTTGGGCCCGCAGCTGGGAGAGGACGGTGCCCAGCTCGTAGAGTTGACGTCCCACTTTGCCGTCCACCACGATCCCCGGCAACAGTTGCTGGAGGTAGGGGGCGGCGTCGAGGATCACCGAGTCGCCGATTGCGGTTACCCCCTGGCCCAGTGGCGGCTTGGCCGCAGGGACGGTGGCGGCCGAGGCGGTATGCGGAGAGGACGCCTGCCCCAACTCGGCCGAGGAGGGGGCCGGCGGTCGCTGCCCGGGCAGTCGGGAGAGGCTGGCGGAGGCCGGGAGGGCGCTGGGCGGGGCGGCGGCCGCCACCGGAGGACTTTGGACCAGGTGGGCCAGGCCGACCAGGTCCAGGACCAACAGGGCGCTCAAGGCCAGGGCGACCAGACTGGTGGACCACGGTCGGGGCAAGGCCCCCATCGGCCCCGGCCAGGGCTGCTTGCGGCGGATCGGGTCCTCCAGATACCGCCAGGATGCGGCCGCCACCAGCAGGGTGGCCGCGATTTGAGCCAGGGCGCGGGCCCAGGCCCAGGAGGTGTCCGGTTGGACCGGGGTGGTGAACACGATGATCGGGTAGTGCCAAAGGTAGATGCCGTAAGAGCGCACACCCAGCCAACGCAGTGGTCGGCTGCCCAAAAGCCGGCTGACCCAGGTCTTGGGATGAGCGGCGGCGACGATGGCCAGGAGCGTGGCCAGAGACAGGCATAACATGCCATAAGGGTAAAGCCAGGGTTGATAGGCGTTGGTTCCCGCCATCAAGGCGGCCAGGGCGAGCAGGGCCAACCATCCCCCGAGGTTCAGCCAGCGCGCCACCCGTGGACCTTCCCACGCGGTGAGTCGGCGGCTGGGGCAGGCCAGGGCCAGGGCCGCCCCCAGCAACAAGGCAAAAGCCCGGGTGTCGGTGCCGTAGTAAACCCGGTCGGGATTGCCGCCGGGAATGTAGAGCCAGCCCATCCAAAGGGCCGAGAGGGCTGCCCCCGCCAACGCGGTCAGCACCAGCCAGCGCCGGCGGGGAAAAAGGGGCAGGCCGGCCCACAGGACGAACGGCCAGACCAGGTAGAACTGCTCTTCCACCGCCAAAGACCACAGGTGGCCGAGCGGGGAGGGCGGCCCGAAGCGGGCAAAGTAGGGGACATGCTGAAAGATGTCCCACCAGTTGCTGATGTAGAGCGCGGCCGCCAGCACCTGCCCGGGGATTCCGTACCAGCTGCCCGGCCCCCGCACCGCAAACCAGGCCAAAACCGCAAGCAACAGCAAGGCCAAGGCCGGCAGCAGCCGGCGAGCCCGCCGGGCCCAGAACCGCCCAAGCCGGATCTGGCCGCTGCGGTCCCACTCGCTGACCAAAAGGTCGGTAATCAAATACCCGGAGAGGACAAAGAAGACGCCTACCCCCAAAAGCCCTCCGGGCAACAGTCGGGTCTTGAGGTGGTAGAGCAACACCGCCAGCACCGCCACCGCCCTCAGCCCGTCGAGGCCGGCGAGGTAGGCCCGCCCGGCTTCTACCGGCTCTGGCACGGCGGGTTCACCTCGCGGTGGGGGTTGGGATTCGGTGCCGGCGGCATCGCTGGAGCGGGGTAGGGCATGGCGTGGAGGCGGAGGCACGGCGTAGGCATCGGCGTTGAGACCTCCTGGAGAAACAGGTTCGGGGCGGGCCACCCGTACAACATAACGCCGGTACCCGCACATCCATGCCACCGATTTGGGGTCGGTTTTTGGCCCCGGCGGGTTCGCGGGCGGTCTTCCTGATTTCGCTCAAACCATGCGTGTGATTCCGTGTGCCGTCGAAAACCGGCAGAACCCGACTCCCATAACGGACCGAGGAGGGGAAATGGCGTTGCCATGGTTCCGAAAAAGTCGTATAAGTTTCCTGTAACTCAGTTACATGAGGTCTCGGTTGGTTGAGGCTGAGCCGCCTCGGTACACAATGATGGTGTAACCCAGTTACATCATCAGGGAGATGATCGCGTTGTTGGCGGTTAAACGGACCATGGCCATTTTGCAGGCGTTGTCAGCGGCGGACGGGCTTGGGGTGATGGACCTCTCCCGTCGTCTGGTGATTCACAAGGCCGACGTGTCGCGGATCCTAAGCGCCTTGGAGGAGCTGCACTACGTGGTGCGCGACCCAGAGACCGGCCGCTATCACCTGGGCTACAAGTTTGTGGCCATGGCCTTACAACACGTCGACCGGGTGCGGCTGGAGGACGTGCTCGACCCGGTGATGCGCGAGGTGGCCAAGGCCACCGGCGAGTTGGTGCAGTTCGCCATCCTCCAACAGGAGGAGTTGATTTTCATCCACAAGGTGGAAGGCGAAAAACCGCTGCGGGTGGCCTCCATGCTGGGGATGATCGCGCCGCTGCACGCCACCGCCGTGGGTAAGGTGTGGCTGGCCAGCCTCGAGCCCTCCCGAGCCCGGGCGCTGCTTACGGAGCGGGGCATGCCCAAGATCACGGAACATACCATCACCGACCTTGAGACCTTGATGGCGGAGTTGGACCAGGTGCGGCAGCAGGGGTATGCCCTCTCCCGCGAGGAGATCAACCCCTCGGTGGTCGGCTTGGCGGTCCCGGTGTTTGACGCTTCCGACCGGGTGATGGGAGGGCTGGTGGTCACCCTCCCGGTCTTCGAAGCCAGCCCCGAGCGGTTGGCGGAAGTTGGCGAAGTGGCCAAAGCCGCTGCCCACCGACTATCCGAACAGCTGCGCCTCTTGCCGGCCTCCTCCACTTCGCCGGCGTAAAACCTTTGAGAGGAGCGAAGCCCGTGAAAATGATCGACCTCTCCCAGGAGATCTTCAGCGGCCTACCGGTCTACCAGGGGCATCAGCCCACGGTGGTGCATCGCCTGCGCCAGGTCAAAGAGCTTCCGGATGGGCGCTGGACCTTTGCCGTCAACGCCCTCTTCATCTCGGATCACTGCGGGAGCCACACCGATTCCTTCATTCATATGGACCCCAGTCCGGAGGCCAAGGACATCAGCCAGCTGCCGCTCGACATCTTCCACGGAATCGGGATCTGCCTGGACCTCTCCGCCGTTCCCCCCGGCGAGTTCATCACCCGGGCCGATTTACAAGCGGCGCTGAGCCGCGCCGGGCTTCAGCTGCCCCCGCGCGGCACCGTGCTGATCTACACCGGCCATTACGAACGCACCTTTCCCACCCCCGCCTACAACGCCCGCCATCCCGGGCTGAACCGGGAGGCCATGGAGTGGCTGGCCGACGGCGGGGTGATCAACGTCGGCATCGACTGTCCGAGCGTGGATGTCGAGCCGCACCAGGGGGCCGAGTGGAAACCGGCTCACGCCGTGTGCCGGGAGCGCCAACTGCTTAACACCGAGAACCTGGGAGACTTGCGCCCGGTGGTCGGCCAGGAATTTTACTACCTTGGGTTGCCACTCAAAATCGCCGGGGGCACCGCCGGTCCGATTCGAGCGGTGGCCATCTTTCCGGAGGAGGGAGATTCCGATGCTCGTCTCTGGCCGTTTTCGCGTACTCCGCGACCGAGCTTGGGTGTTTGAAACCCTGACCGATATCTTGCGCGTCGGCCAGTGCATCCCAGGATGTTCCGAACTGGAGGAGGTGGAAGCGGGCCGCTACACCGCCAAGGTGCGGGTCGAGGTGGGGTTTTTGAAGCTGGTGTTCGACGTCACGGTGGAGGTGGTGGAGGTGGCGCCGCCCGAGTTCATCCGCTTTCGCATTCAGGGCAAGCCCTCGGGGTTTTCGGCGCAATTGACGGCGACGGCGGAATTGCGGGCCAAGCCAGACCCAGGGGATTCGGGGGAGCCGGCCACCCTGGTGGAGTGGCAGCTTGACCAGACGCTGAAGGGAGCCTTGGGCGGAATTGGCCAACCGGTGTTCCGGGCCAAGGCCGAAGAACAAGGGGCCCGCTTTGCCCAGAACCTGCAGCGGTTGCTGGAGTCGGTGCCAGAGGGGGAGAGATTGTGAACGCGTTCGAACTGGTGCGGCCAACCCGGCTGGAAGAAGCGCTCGAGGTATTGTCCGAAGACCCAGAGACGGTGCGGCCGTTCGGAGGAGGCACCGCGCTGATGCTGCTGATGCGCTCGCGCCTGCTCCAACCCAGGCGTCTGGTCAGCCTGGATCGGGTCTCCGGGCTGGACCGCCTGGACCTCGATGGGGAAGGCAATCTGCGGGTGGGGTCGATGGTCCGCCTGCGCGACCTGGAATTGTCGGCGACCGTGGAGCGGTTTTGCCCGGCGATTTCCCGCGCGCTCCTGACCTTGTCCAACGTGCGGGTGCGCAACGTGGCCACCGTGGGCGGCCACCTGGCCCACGGAGATCCGCACATGGACCTGCCGCCGATCTTGCTCGCCTTGGGGGCCTCGGTGGTGGCCCAGGGGCCGGCCGGACCGCGGCAGATCCCCTTGGACCAGCTCTACCTGGGCTACTACGCCACCAGCTTGCAGCCGGGGGAGCTGATCACCGAACTGGTGATCCCGCCGCTCCCCGAAGGGACCCGCGGGAGCTACCTTAAGGCCACGGCGTTGTCCGCCGACGACTGGCCGATGGCCGGGGTGGCCGCCTTCTTCCGCCTGGAGCAGGGGCGCATCGTCGAGCCGCGGATTGCCGTCAGCGCCGCCACCACCACCCCGGTGCGGCTGCCTGCAGTGGAGGCGGCCTTGGCCGGAGAGGCCCCCTCCGAGGCGCTGTTTTCCGAAGCGGGGCGCTTGGCCGGCCGTGACCTGCACTGCCTCTCCGACCTTCGCGGCTCGGCCGCGTACAAGCGCGAGGTGGTGCGGGTCTATGTGCGCCGTGCCCTGCAGCAGGTCTGGGCGGGACGCTGAGGATTGGCCAGGAAAGCGAGGGAACAAGGGATGACACGCGAAGTAGGCCGGTCGCTTCCCCGGTTGGAGAGCGAGGCCAAAGTCACCGGCCGGGCCGAGTACATTCACAATCTGACCCTGCCGGGGATGGTCTACGGGAAGATCGTGCGCAGCACCGTCGCCCACGGACGGATTCGGCGGATTGACGCCAGCCAAGCCGACAGGCTCCCCGGGGTGGTGGCGGTGATCACTGCGGCCGAGGTGGCCCGGATCGTCCAGGACCCCTACTACGGTCCGGCCTTCCACGACCAACCGGTGTTGGCGGTGGACAAGGTGCATTACGTGGGCGACCCGGTGGCCTTGGTGGTGGGCGAGGACCGGGATGTGCTGGAGGCCGCCGCCGACCTGGTGGCGGTGGAATACGAGGAGCTACCGGCGGTGTTCGACGAGCGGGCCGCCGCCGAGCCGGGGGCGCCGGTGATCCACGAGGTGATCCGCCCGGCGGCCACCTTTACCGACCTCAAGAACCTCAAGCCGGCGTCGGGCAGCAACGTGGCCATGGCCTATCAGCTGCGCCACGGCGACCTGGAGGCCGGGTTTGCCCAGGCCGATTACATTTTTGAAGACGAGTTCCACAGCCATCAGGTTACCCACACCCCGCTCGAGCCGATCGTGACGGTGGCCGAGCCTCGCGGGGACGGCGGACTGGACATCTACACCTCCTCGCAGAGCCCCTCATTCGTGCGCATGGAGTTGGCCCGGCTGCTGAAGTGGCCGGAGAACCGGATTCGGGTGCGCACCGCCTATCTCGGCGGGGGGTTTGGGGCCAAGCTGTACATGAAGCTCGAGCCGTTGGCGGCGGTGGCAGCGCTCTTGCTGCGACGGCCGGTCAAGCTCAGCCTGAGCATGGAGGAGCAGTTTTACACCATCACCCGACACGGCGCCACGGTGCGGCTGAAAACCGGGGTGACCCGGGACGGTCGGATGGTGGCCCGGGCCTGCACGATTTGGTGGAACGGGGGCGCCTACGCCGACATCGGGCCCCGAGTTACCCAAAAGTCGGGATTTACCGCTGCCGGTCCCTACGACATTCCCCACGTCTCCATCGACTCCTACGCCGTCTACACCAACCTGCCGCCGGCGGGCGCGCTGCGCGGCTTTGGCATTCCCCAGCTGGTGTGGGCCTACGAGAGTCAGGCCGACCTGATTGCCCACCGCTTGGGCATCGACCCCTGGGAGTTTCGCTGGAAGAACGCGCTGCGACCGGATCGCCCGCACGCCACCGGCACCTTGATGCGCGACGCCGGGGTGCTGGAGGTGCTGCAGGAGTTAAAGCGACTGATGCGTTGGGATGAGCCGTTCGACCGCGGCAGCGGAACCCGCCGGCGGGGGCGCGGGATCGCGATTGGACTCAAGGCCGCCATCACCCCGACCACCTCGGTGGCCATCGTTAACCTCTATGGGGACGGCAGCTGTGCGGTGTACTCGAGCACCGTCGACATGGGGCAGGGGTCGGACACCGTGTTGGCTCAACTGGCGGCCGAAGTGCTGGGCCTAGATGCCCGCGAAGTCCGGATCGTCCACCCCGACACCGATGTCACGCCCTACGACATGGCCACCCTGGGCTCCCGCTCCACCTACCACATGGGCAATGCCGTGCTGCGGGCGGCCGAGGAGGTGCGCCACCAACTGAGGGCGATCGGGTCGGAAATCTTCAAGTGTCGACCCGAGGAGGTGGAGCTCCAAGATGGCCACTTGGTGGCAGGAGAGAGACGGGTCAGTTTCAAGGAGGCCATGGAGTGGCGGTTTGGGATGCAGGCCGGCAACCTGATCGGCGTCGGCAGCTTTACTCCCACCTACAAGAAGCCTGACCCCGCCACCGGGGAGTCGGAGGACATCACCACCTTCTGGATGGTGGGCGGCAACGGGGCGGAGGTCGAAGTCGACACCGAGACCGGACGGGTGACGGTGACCAAGTTGGTCACGGTCGGCGATGCCGGAAAGGCCTTAAATCCCGGGCTGGTCCGCACCCAGCTGTCGGGGGCGGCCTTGATGCAGCTCGGCTTTACCCTGTTCGAGGAGATGCGGTTTGAAGACGGGCAGGTGGTCAACGCCAGCTTGGCCGACTACAAGCTCCTGGGCATGCGCGACCTGCCCTCCAGCGTGGTCGCCGAGTTTGTGGAGGTGGGCGCCACCCACGGGCCGTTCGGCGCCAAAGGGATCGGTGAGGTGGGGTCGCTGGCGGTCTCCCCGGCGGTGGCCAACGCCGTCTTTGACGCGGTCGGGGTGCGCATCACCAGCTTGCCGCTCACCCCCGAGAAGGTGTTGCGGGCTTTGAAGGAACAGGCCGGAGAAATCTGGGAGGAGGTAGAGTGATGGCCGAACGGAGGATAGCCTTTCGCCTCAACGGGCGGGAGGTCTCATGCACCGTCCGCGACCACGAAACGTTGGCCGCGATGCTGCGGGATCGCTTTCAGCTCTACAGCGTGCGCGAGAGCTGCGCGCAGGGCCTGTGCGGGTGCTGCACGGTGATCGTCGACGGACTGGCCGTCTCCGGGTGCCTGTACCTGGCGCCCTTGGTCGACGGCAAAAGCGTGGAGACGGTAGAGGGGTTGGGCGAGGAGGGGCGACTGGATCCGGTGCAGACCGCCTTCATCGAACACGGGGCCTTCCAATGCGGGTTTTGCACCCCTGGGATGGTCTTGATGAGTCATCAGCTGCTCCAGGAGAACCCCCAACCAGACCAAGAGGCCATCGCCCACTACCTCTCCGGCAATCTCTGCCGCTGCGCCACTTACCCGGAAATTGTCGAGGCCGTCCGCGCGGCGGCCCAAGGCAGCCACGTGGCAAAGGAGGAGAAAAGCCATGGCTGAACCTCAAGCGCCCCTGAAACCCTCCCCGGCCCGGGGATGGAGCGCCTATCAGTGGGGCATCGTCTTGCTCCTGCTCTTCGGCTTGGTGTTAAGCGCCATCGACAAGGTGAATCTGGCGGTGACCGGTCCCTACTGGATTAAGCACCACCTCTTCACTGCTCCCCAGGTGGGGTTGCTGCAGGCCATCTTGGGATGGTCGCTGACCTTCTTCCTCTTAATCGCCGGCCCGCTGGTCGACCGCTATCATCCGCGGGTGGTGTTGCCGATCGGGATGTTGCTGACCTCGCTGGGGACCTGGGTGACCGGGATGGTGACCAGCCTCGGGGTACTGCAGGTGGTGCGAGGGGTGGTGGGGATGGGGCAGGCCGCCCTCTTTCCCTCCGCGCCCCGCTTAATCGTGGAGAACATCGAGGACCAAGATCGCAGCAAGGCGATCAGCATCTACTTCGCCGGGAACAAGGTCGGACCCACGGTGGGCATCCCCCTGGCCTCGTTTTTCCTCCTCGCCTTGGGGTGGCGGGGCGTCTTCTACGCCACCGGAGCCTTGGGAGCGGTCTGGCTGATTTTGTGGTTTGCCATCTACCGGCGCAACAAAGCCCCGATTGCGGCGCCGGTTGAGGCTTCGGCCAAGGAGCAGCACGTCAGTTGGGGCCACCTCTTCGCCTATCGCACCACCTGGGCCCTGATCTTTGGCCAATTTGGCTATCTCTACGTCCTCTACGTCTTCCTGACCTGGTTGCCCGGCTATTTGGTGTTGCAGCAGCACCTCGGCACCGCCCTAAGCGGCGCCTTGGGCTCCTTGCCTTTCATCATCTCCATCGTCACCACCTTGTTCGGGGGCTGGCTGGCCGACTTCTGGATCGTCAAAAGTCGAGGCAACAAGACCCTGGTGCGCAAGACCATCGTGGGCGGAGGCCTGTTTTTGAGTACCGTCTTCATCATCATCGCCGCCTTCTCCCACGCCGTGTTGCCGGCCATGATCTTTCTCTCCTTGACCATGGCGGCGATGGGGATGGTAACCGGGAGCGTCAACGCCCTGCCCATGGACCTGGCTCCCCGAGCCATCGTCTCCTCGCTGAGCTCGCTCCAGAACTTCGGGGGCAACTTGGGCGGCGCGTTTGCCCCGCTGATCACCGGCCTGTTGCTGGCCAAGACCCATTCCTTCCAGGTGCCGTTGATCGTCACCGGTCTGGTGGCGCTGGTCTTCGGGGTGGGGTCCTACGTCTTGCTGATGGGAGAGGTTCGCCCCACCTACACCGTGCCGGCCTCCAACTCGTGAGGGCGGTTCAGAGCGCAGAGCGTAGCAAGAGGACGGATTGACCGTAGACAGGAGGGAGCCTATGGGCGAAGGGTGCGGTTTGGACTTGCGCCGGTGGCTGGAGGCAATGCGGGCCGCCGGCCAGGTCCAGGAGGTGCTGGGGGCAGACTGGAATCTCGAGCTGGGAACGATCAGCGAGATCAACGTCAAACGCCCCCAACACCGCGCGTTGTTGTTTGACCAGATCGTGGGCTATCCCAAGGGCCACCGGGTGTTGACCTGCACCACCGGCACGCCGAAACGCCTCGCCTCGATCTTGCGCCTGCCGGTCGAAGAGGTCAGCCACCAGGCGCTGGTCTCCGCCCTGCGGGGTAAACCCCGGGAGTGGGAGAGCCGGGCCAAAGACTATCCGCCGGTGGTCCGCCAGGACGGTCCGGTGTTCGAGCGGGTGATGGAGGGCGATGAGGTCGACGTCCTGGCCTTTCCCGCGCCATGGTGGCATGAGCGCGACGGAGGCCGTTACATCGGCACCGGCTGCGCGGTGGTGACCCGCGACTACGACAGCGACTGGATCAATGTGGGCACCTACCGGGTGATGGTCCACGACCGCAATCACGTGGGCTTGGACATGGTGGCTGGCAAGCACGGCAACATCCAGTACCGCAAGTACATGGAGGCCCAAAAACCCTTTCCGGTGGCGATTGTGGTGGGGGCCGATCCCCTGCTCTACCTGATCGCCGGGGTCGAGGTGCCGTACGGGATGTGCGAGTACCAGTACATCGGGGCGGTCTTGGGTCAGCCGGTGGAGGTGGTGGAGGCGCGGGGGACCGGGCTTCCCATTCCCACCCATGCCGAGCTGGTCTTAGAGGGCTGGATTCAGCCGGGGGCGACGCGGATGGAGGGGCCGTTTGGCGAGTTCCACGGATACTACCAAGGCAAGGCCGCCCCGGCTCCGGTGGTCGAGGTCGAGCGCATCTACTTCCGCGAACATCCGATCATCCTGGGCAGCCCACCGGCCAAACCGCCCCACGACTACTCGTATTCCAAGGCGGTGATGCGCTCGGCCCTGCTGTTGGAAGCCTTGGAGTCGGCCGGGGTACCGGGCGTGCAGGCGGTGTGGGCCCATGAGATCGGGGGGGCGCGGATGCTCACCGTGGCCTCGATTAAGCAGCAGTACGCCGGGCACGCCAAGCAGTGCGGGATGGTGCTCAGTCAATGCGGGGTGGGGGCCTACCTCGGTCGGTACGCGATCGTGGTCGACGAGGACATCGACCCCACCAACTTGGAGGAAGTGATGTGGGCGGTAGCCACCCGCACCGACCCGGAGGTCGATATCGACATCATTCACCGCGCCTTGGGTTCCAAGAACGACCCGATGTCGGTGGCCTACCGCTACGCCGCCCCGTTCAGCTCGCGGGCGGTGATCGACGCCTGCCGGCCCTTCGAACACCTTCAGGACTTTCCGCCGGTGGCTGAGGCCAGCCGCGAGTTGCGCGAGCAGGTCTACGCCAAATGGCGCGAGGCCCTGCAGTGGGATTGAGGGGCCTGCAAGTTTTTCGAATGATTAAGGGAGTGTGGAAACCATGTCGAAAGAGGTTGCCGCGGCCGCCGGGGCCACCACCCGGCTCAGCCGCAAGCAGTGGACCACCCTGTTGGCCGCCAACATGGGGTGGATGTTCGATGGATACGAGACCTACGCCTTGATCTTGGTGGTCGGGGTGGCGCTCAAACAGCTGCTCACCCCGGCTCAGCTGCCCCACCTGCCCTTTTACGCCGGGGCCTTGATCGCCATCACCCTGGTGGGCTGGGGGGTCGGGGGCATCCTGGGCGGCATTTTGGCCGACTACATCGGACGCCGGCGGGCGATGATCGTGGCCATTATCACCTACTCGCTTTTGACCGGACTGTCGGCCATCGCCTGGTCGTGGACCTCCTTGGCCGTCCTGCGGTTCTTGGTGGGCTTGGGGCTCGGGTCGGAATGGGGGACCGGGACGGCGATCGTGGCCGAGGTGTGGCCAGACCACATGCGGGCCAAAGGGGCCGGGATGATGCAAAGCGGCCTTGGGATCGGCTTTTTCATCGCCTCCGCGGTCTGGTATTTCGTCGGCGGGGCGGGCCCAGGGGCGTGGCGCTACATGTTTTTGCTTGGCATCTTGCCCGGTTTGGGCGCGCTCTGGGTGATGTCGCGGGTCGAGGAGTCCGAACGGTGGCAAGCCGCTGACCAAGCCCGTCGCCGGGCCCGGGCGCGCCGCCAAGGCGGTGCGGTGCTCTCCGAAGAAGAGGCCCGCTACGCCCGTTTCACCTTGTCCGACCTGTGGCTGGACCGACGCCTGCGGCGCCTGACGGTGTTGGCCTCGTTGATGTCGCTTACCACCACCTTAGGCTGGTGGGGCATCTCCAGCTGGGTTCCGGCCTACGTGGGCTCGTTGGCGGCCCATCTGCACCTCTCTCCGACCCACTACGCCAGCATCGCCGGCATGTTGTACAACCTGGGCGCGATCGCCGGCTATGTCTCGCTGGGATTCATCGCCGACGCCATTGGGCGCCGCAAGACCGCCTTGCTCTACTTCGCCGCCTCCCTGGTGCTGACCCCTATCTTGTTTCTGTGGTTGCACAACCTGAGTTGGGTGCTGGCGGCCACCATCGTCAACGGGTTCTTTACCCTGGGGCAGTACACCTGGATGCCGGTGTGGTTGCCGGAGGTCTATCCCACCCGGATTCGCGGCACCGGCGTGGCCTTTGTCTTTAACGTGGCGCGGTTTGTGGCCTTTCTGGGTCCCCTGCTCTCCGGTTTTATCATCGCTCGGCTGGGGGGATACGGGATCGCGGCCACCAGCGTGGGCATGATTTACCTCCTGGGGATCGTGGTGGCCTTCTTCTTCCCGGAGACCAAGGGCAAGCC
>JAIMAE010000252.1 GCA_023512105.1 Bacillota bacterium
TGGACCACCTGATTAATCCGCTGCCAGAGATACAAATTGAACCGCCGAAACCATTGCCCCTCTTGGGTGTCCCGTCTAGTGATGTCGTGCAGGCCGGCAAAGATCTGTTGAGCGTGGGAGCCGGCATTGGTCAATAGGTCCCACCGCCGCTGTCCTATAGCCTCCTCCATGAGGTAGCAGTCCTTCAGAGCCGCCCGGAAAAGTTCTTTTCCCAGGTAATCCGGGTTCTGGGTCATTAACTGAGCCGCTTGATAGACCAACTGTTCTTGTCGGGCCACGATCTACTGCCCCTCCTCTGGTCGCTCTATCACCTGTTCCTTTAACCGATGCTTGACAGCGTGGAGGACAAGGCATTGAACACATTTTGCTGCGCCATCATCTGGTTAAGGGCCTTAAGGAAGGCCATGTACTGCGCCTGCGCACTTTGGATGGTCTGTTGTTCTTCGGTCTGAATGGTCGTCTGTTGTTGCTGTTCCTGAGCAATTTGCTGATTGTTCTCTGCAAGAACCTGGGAAATCGTACTGTTTGCGGACCCTGAGAAGTTCTGGATGGCAGTGCCCACGGTACTCGCCAAGGCCACAAAGAACTGATGAACGCCGTTGAGATTCTGGGACAGCTGGCTCTCCAGCGTGCTGGTATTCACGGACAAGGAAAAACTTCCGTTCTGGAACTGAACTCCCAATTGCCCCAAAGAGTACCCGCTCGTCTGATCGATGAATCCGGCCAGTTCCGTGGCGATCTGATTGACTTCCATCATCGGAACCGGACTTTGAATTACCTGGTTGCTGTTTAAGTTGACGCTCACCG
Source organism: Bacillota bacterium (assembly GCA_023512105.1). Taxonomy (GTDB): domain Bacteria; phylum Bacillota; class Sulfobacillia; order Sulfobacillales; family Sulfobacillaceae; genus JAIMAE01. Next base: position 808 of record JAIMAE010000252.1, read on the forward strand.
AGCTTCCCGCAGACGAGGTGAATGGCTGCGTACCGAACGCCAGTTTGTAGGTATCCTGCACCCACTGGTTCCAATCCTGAACAAACTGCTGCACCGCTTGGGCGTCCGCGCTGTAGTTAGGGCCTATGGTGATGGCAGTACTTCCTAAGCCTTGCGCCTGGAGCGTCACGTTGGGCAACACCGAGGCAAAGGTGTCGGTGGTGCTGGTGATGGTGCTCCCTTGGAACTGAATTTCCGCACTCGTGGCCGCCTGAAGAATGTTAGGCTGTCCCGAGGAATTGAGGATTCCCACGCTCTGCCAATCACTGGTACTTCCGCCAAAGGAAAAGTTGACCGCAGTTTGGGTGCCAAACAGCTCTAGGGCATAGTTGGTACCCACTTGCACGGTCTGAGCCACGAACGGGCCGCCACTTTGGTTGATCGACGTGACCAACTGATTGAGGGTGGTGCTCGGGGTTACCGCAATCGACACTTGGGAAGTGCCCCAACTAATGGTCAGAGTGGCCTGCGACAGATTTAAGGCCGTATCGGGGTTGGTGATGGTGGTACTTCCAGCCCCTACAATCTCCGCCTGGGCGAGCTGCACCACGGTCATCAGGTAGGTGCCCGGCGGAGCGTTGGCCCCCGCCGTGCCCGTCATCACGTTGGGATCGCTGCTGGTAGCCGTCATGGCATTTAAGGTCTGGCTGTTGGCTAAACTTTGCAGATCTCCCCATACCGCCTGGGCGTCTCCTTGCAGGCTCTGCCAGGCGCTGTTCTGTTGCTGCAGCGACTGAATCTCCAACTGAATAGAGTTCAATTCCTGGGCCAGCGGTTGTATGGCAAGACTCTCATAGGTTGTCAGCGGCATGTCTGACAACATCTGGGCTGCCACGTTATTCTGACCAAATAGCGAAGTGTAGTTTAACGATATCCCGCCCATCCGGCCTTACCCTCCTCCTAGAGAAGGAAGGCGGAGCCCTACGGTTAGGGCCCCGCCTAAAGTGCCTTCTACCCCAGCAACTTCAAGACCAGGGCCGGAAGCTGATCTGCCGACTGCAAGGCCTGCATACCGGTCTGTTGTAGGATCTGTTGCTGCGTGAAGTTACTCATCACGTTGGCCATGTTGGCGTCCATGATGGTAGACTTCGCTGCTTGTAGGTTAGTATTTTCGGTTTGCAGGTTCTGAATCGTGTAGTTCAGTTGATCCTGCAAGGCACCTATCTGGCCTTGGGCGTTGGTGAGCATCGACAGGGCGTTGTTGGCCAACTGAATTGCAAGTTGGGCATTGGTCACACCGCTGCCTCCACCCGGAGTACCCACTACGTTGATACCCGACAGCCCTAATGTGAGACTAGTAAAGTTCCCAAGAGTGGCCGTGATCTGATCGCTTGCACTATCGTGTGGACCAACCTGGAACTGAAGGGTATTGGTAGCAGGAGCCACGGTAAAGGAATTAATCGTAAGACCTGAAGCGCTTGCGGCCTGCGGGTTGAAGTACACCACAAACGACTCCTGCGCAGTGTTGCCACCCGTGTGGGCCAACAGGGTGACCGCCACGGTAGCAGAGCTAGTGGAAGCAACCGCTATGGTTGCGGACGCCACGGTAGCGCCGGCCTCGAGAATTGACACGGTATAAAGATTAGTTGCCGCAGTCGAAGATATACTCAAAGAGAAGGCGGTAGGGGAAACGATAGAAGAACTATCGGCCCCAAGGACCACTTGGACATTGGTACCCGAGCCGCCTTGAATGTAAGCCCCCCAGCTGCCATTCAACAAAAATTGGTTGTTGTAGTTAATGGACTGCGAATTATTGTCTAACTGGCTCAGCAACGAGTTTATCTCTGCCTGCAAATCTTGCTGGTCCTGCGTGGTCTCGGTGCTGTTCGACGCCTGAGTCGCTAATTGTTGGATCTGGGTTACGATCTGGACGTCGTTCTGAATGCCGCCGTTGGCGGTCTGCAGCAGATTGACCGCTTGATTGGCGTTGTTTGTAGC
>JAIMAE010000046.1 GCA_023512105.1 Bacillota bacterium
CCGCCATGGCGGACAGCCACTCCAGACATCCCTCGCTGGCCAGATCGGGATAGAGCAACGCCACGATTTCGCGCACCGCCTGAATCGCCTGTGCGCGGTCGCGATACGAGGGTCCGAACCCCATGGAGTCCCCCTACTTGCGAGTTGCGGCCACCCGATCGGCGGCGGCGATGAGGTCTTCGGCGATGTCCTCCACCGCCTCGATTCCGACCGCGATGCGCACCGTGCCCTCGGTAATCCCCATCGCGGCCCGCTCTTCGGGCGTCTGCGACCGGTGGGAGGCCATCACCGGGTACAGCGCCAGTGAGTAGACGTCTCCGACCGTGGTGGCCGGCACCACCAACTCGAGACTGCGCAGAAACTCGAAGACCTCCGGCTTTCCGCCGGGAAGCTCTAACGTCACCACCGCACCTCCGCGACCGTCGCGGGTGACGTGGCGGATGCGGTCGTGTTCCGGATGGTCGGGAAGCAAGGGGTAGTGGACGCGGCGAAAGCGGCCGGAGGCCACCAGGCGTTCGGCCAAGGCGGCGGCGTTGTCGCACTGACGCTCGAAGCGCAGGGCCAACGTCTTAAGACCGCGGTGGATGAGCCAAGCCTCGAAGGGGCCGAGGACGGCGCCCAGCAACTTTTGCTGCCGATGCATGCGCTCGTAGTAGCGCTGGTAGGTCACCACCACCCCGCCCACCGCGTCACCGTGGCCGCCGAGGTATTTGGTGGCGCTGTGGACCACCAGGTCGGCGCCGAACTCCAGGGGGCGGACCAAGAGCGGGGTGGTAAAGGTGTTGTCGACGATCACCTGGGCGCCGACGTCGTGGGCCATCGCCGTCAGCGCGGCCCCGTCGACCACCCGCAGCAGAGGATTGGACAGCACCTCAAACAGGACCACCTTGGGCCGCACGCGGCGCAGTACCGATGCGGCCTCCTCCAGGTCGACCAGATTGGCTTGGACCACGGTAACGCCAAAAGGGGCGAACAGTTCTTGGGTGAGGTTGATCGAGGCCCCGTAGAGGTCGCGGCTGACCACGATGGCGTCGCCGGGGGCCACCGCGGTGGCCAGCAGGGCGGCGTGGACGGCGGCCATCCCCGAGCTGTAGGCCAGCCCGCATTCTCCCCCTTCCAAACGGCGGACGGCCTCGGCCAAGGCATCGACGGTAGGGTTGTTGTGCCGGCTGTAGGTGTATCCGTGGCGCTGGCCGCCCAAGATGGCATCGGCCGCCTCCGGCGATTCGGGGACGAAACTGTTGCTGACCACGATGTCGTGCACCGTCGGATAGCCGGCTTGGGGAGGGATGCGTTCACCCGCGTGGACCAGCGTCGTTCGAAGGTCCCATTCTCGTTCGCTTCGCGCCATGTCGGCTCTTCTAGACCTCCTTCTCGATCGGGCGGATGAGGTGTCAGGTTGAACAATCAGGGAGACCCCGCGTGAAGTTGGTCTAAGCCTAACATACCGGCCCACATCCCTCAATCAATCTTCCGCCGACCGCTGCCAATCCGATGTTTACTCACTTATTTCTATTGACGGGCTGGGCCATAAATCTGAGAATAGTAATACTAATGGGAACGCCTGCCTGGGACCGTGGTCACGACCGCAGGGGTGGGCACAGGAAAAGGTTGTCACAGGGGGAACGCAATGCGGATCGTGGTCTTCGACGCATATCAGGTCGGGGTCGAGCAAGCGGGCATGGTGCGAGAGATCTCCTCCCTCATCCCCACCCCGTGGCGGGGCACCCCCTGGGCCATGAACTGGGTGGTGGAGCATTGGCCGGAGGTCGCCGTGGCCTTGGCGGGGCCTTTCGACAGCGGGGAGCTCAGACCGTTGGCCGAACTTCGCCTGCGTCCGCCGGTGCCGGTCCCCCGAGAACTCTTGGCGGCGCCCGAGAACTACGCCGCCCACATCGCGGAGATGGCGGCTCGGGAGGCCTCCGCGCGGGCGCCCAACGCCGGCCGCAGCCCCCGGGAGGTGGGGTTTTTCCTCAAAGCCCCGGGGTCGATCGTCGGGCCCTCCGACGCCATTGAACTGCCGCCTTGGCCTGGTCGCCGGTTTGATCACGAGGGGGAGTTGGCCTTTGTGATCGGCCGCCCGGCGCAGGCCGTCGAGCCCGAAGAGGCGCTGGACTACATCTTTGGCTACACCTGCCTCTTGGACATCACCTTGCGCACGACGCCGGAGCACCGGGAGGAGCGGCCGATGCGAAAGTCGTTCGCCACCTTCACCCCGGTGGGACCGGTGTTGGTCACCGCGGACGAGATCCCGGACCCTGGCGATCTGGGGATCCGGGTTTGGGTCAATGGGGAGCTGCGGCAACACAGCACCACGGCGGATATGTTGGTGGGGGTGGCAGAGCTTTTGGCCATCGCCAGTCGGGTGTTACCGCTGGCTCCCGGGGATCTGTTCACCACCGGCAGTCCCAGCGGCGTCGGCCCCATCGTCCCGGGGGATGTGGTGACGGTGGAAATCGACCGCATCGGGCGGATGAGCCTGCCGGTACGGACCCGGGCCTGGTAGGAAGCGCGTCGGACCTGGGGTGTTTTCCCTGGAATTTGTCGATGGATTAGCTAAGGGATCTGGAGCGGAGGACGGCTTGGGCGGTTGTTCAGGTATGCAAGGAGGGGATGGAGATGGCGATCTCAGAGCCCAAAGTGCCCCAGACGGAGGCGGACCGCTCCCCGATCGCGGTGCACAAGCTCGGCCACGTGGTCTACGAGGTCAGTGACATGGAGCGCTCGGTCAAGTTTTGGACCGAGGTGATGGGCTTTAAGGTCTCGGACGTCAACGAATGGGGAATGGTCTTTCTCCGCTGTGCCCAAGACCACCACACGATTGCCCTGAAGGAGGTCAAGGGGCTCAACCGGCCTGCCAAGGACCAAGGGCTGCAACTCGACCACATGGCGTTTGCGGTGGACTCCTTGGAGACGCTGTTTGCGGCCCGGGAATACCTTAAGCGCCACGACATTCCAATTGTCTTCGAGGGGCGGCGGGGACCGGGATGCAACATTGGGGTGGAGTTTCTCGACCCCGACGGCTATCTGATTGAAATTTACTGGGGTATGGACCAGATTGGGCCCGATGGGCGCTCGCGCCCGGCCGAACAGTTTCGGCGCGCCCGCTCTTTAGAGGAGGCAGTGGCCAATCCGTTGCCGGAGCGTTGGTGACGCCGTCTGCGCCCCTAGGGCGTGCGATTGCTGGTGTAAGAGGAGAGAGATCGCGTGCAACCTCAAGTGTACGGCCCCTTCCCCTATTCCCCTCTGCCGCGCCGGGCCCGATGGCGCTGGCCGTCCGGCCAACGGCTGATGGTGTGGGTCATCCCTAACGTGGAGTTTTTCCCGCTCACCGACCGCATGCCGGGCGGCGCCGGCAACATCCCCGACGTCTACCACTGGGCACAGCGCGACTACGGGGCGCGGGTCGGGATCTGGCGATTGATGGAGGTCTTAGACCGCTTTCGGATTCGCGCCACCGTGGCCTTAAACGCCGACGTCTGCGACCTCTATCCGCAGATCTTAGAAGCGGGGATGGTCCGCAACTGGGAGTTTATGGGGCACAACGCCCACAACACCCAGCGGCTGTCGGACTTGGACCCGGTCAACGAACGGGTGTTGATTCACACCAGTCTAGACCGCATTCGGGAGGCGTTGGGCACGCGTCCCCGGGGCTGGCTCGGCTCCGGGCTGCAGGAGACCTGGCACACCCTCGAGTTTTTGGCGGAGGCCGGGATTGAGTACGTGGCCGACTGGGTCAACGACGATCAACCCTACTGGATGGAGGTGGGAGGCCATCGCCTGATCTCGGTGCCGTACTCCGTGGAGATCAACGACAAGCCGGCCTATGAGGTGCATCACCGGACTCCCGAGGAGTTCTGCGACATGATTCGGCGCCAATTTGATTGCCTGTACGAGGAGTCGCAACACAGCCCGCGGGTAATGGCGATCGCGCTGCATCCTTACTTGAGCGGCGTTCCCCATCGGATCGGCGCCTTGGTGCGAGCTTTGGAACACATCGACGGCCATCCGGGCGTGGTGTGGGCCACTGGATATGAGATCGCGGAGGCATTTCGCGCCGTGGTGCCGCCGCCTTCCCGGCAGAGAGGAGAGGCGACCCGTGCTGAGTCAGATGTACGCACTGGCCACTTATAAGGCGGAGGGGGACGAGACGCCCCGGATCGGGGTCTTTCACGGCGACCGCATCTATCCCTTGGTGGGAAGCCCCGGGGGCGAAGGTGCCATGCTCTCGGTGATCGCCGCCTGGGAGGCTTGGCAGCCGCTGGTGGAGGCAGCGGTGGGAAGCGGCGGGATCCCCCTGGAGCGGGTGCGGCTGTTGGCGCCGCTGCAGTATCCGGGAAAGATCTTGGCCGCCGGCTCCAACTATCCGGCCCACGCGCGCGAGATGCGTCCCGAGGCTCCGTCCGCCCTCCTCAAAGCGCCCTACTTCTTCCTAAAGCCCACGCGGCATTGCGTCATCGGGCCCGAGGAGCCGGTGATTCTGCCGGATTGGACCGACGCCATCGACTGGGAGGTGGAGCTTGCCGTGGTCATCGGCAAAACCGCTCGCCGGGTGGCGCCGGAAGAGGCATTCGACTATGTGTTCGGCTACACCATTCTCAACGACGTGACCAGTCGAACGGCCACCCGCCGCCCCCAGGACCGCTTTCCGGTCGACTGGTTTTCGGGGAAGGGGCTTGAGAGTTTTTGCCCCATGGGACCATGGGTGGTCCCCAAGCAGTTTGTGCCTGAGCCGCCCGCCCTGCGCCTGACCCTGCGGGTCAACGGGGAGGTGCGCCAAGAGGGCAACAGCGCAGAGATGCTGTTCGACATTCCTACCCTCATCGCCTACGCCTCCCAGCGGATTCCGCTGGATCCCGGCGACGTGCTGTCCACCGGTACCCCGAGTGGGGTGGGGGCGGGCCAAAATCGCTTCTTACAACCCGGGGACGTGATGGAGGCGGAGATCGAGGGGATTGGCCGCTTGCGCAATCCGGTGGTGGCGTTTCAGGGATAAGTGGAAGGGGCCTATGGGAGAGGAGGGGAGCGCGTTGCGGTACGCGGTAGGAGGAGTTTGGTGCGACCGTCCCTTTCGCATTCGCCGCCTGGGCCATTTTGGGTTGAACATCACCCGCATGGAGGAGGCGGTGCGGTTTTACACCGATTGGCTCGGCTTTCGAGTCACCGATACCATCGACTTCAGTCGCCGGGCCAAAGACCCTAAAGAGTTGGAAGGCTTGGGCGACCCGCGGGGGTACTTTATGCGGGCCACCACCGACCACCACACCTTTGTCTTGTTCAACCGGGCGGTGCGCGAGCGGCTAGACCCGCTGCGCCGGTTTGGCCCGGAGGTCACCGTCAACCAGATCTCCTGGCAGGTCGGAAGCCTGGCTGAGGTGATGGCCGCCCACCGGTGGCTGTCGGAGGCGGGCTTAACGATGCAGCGGGTGGGCCGCGACATGCCGGGATCGAACTGGCACACCTACTTCTACGACCCCGACGGCCACACCAACGAGCTGTTCTGGGGCATGGAGCAGATCGGATGGGACGGGCTCAGCAAACCGGTGGCCATGCACGACCGGGCCTTTCGGGAGTTGGTGCCGCTGCCGCAGGTGGGCGAGGAGGAAGAGGTCGACTGGGCTCGCGAGGCCGGCGTCGACCTGTACAGCGGACATCGGTCGCGTGACCTCCGGGTCGATCCCAAAGAGGCCTACGACGTGGAAGGCGTGCTCTTGCCGCGGCCGTTCAAGGTCTTGCGGGTGGGACCGGTCAGCCTGTTCGTGCGTGACCTCGAACCAGCGCTTCGGTTTTACCAAGAGCGGTTAGGATTTTGGGTCACCGAGCGGGTGCGCTGGCAAGGGCAGGAGGTGGCCTATCTCACCTGCAACGCCGACCATCATTTGCTTGCGCTGTATCCGCTGGCGCTGCGCGAGCCCTTAGGCTTAAGCCCCCACACCACCCTGATGGCCTTCGGAGTGCAGGTGGCCAGTTACGCCCAGCTGCGGGCGGCCTGGCGTTACCTGACGGAGCGGGGCGCCAGCACGGTGCCGATTCCGGCGGAGTTGCACCCGGGGATCGACTACGCCTTCTACGTCCGCGACCCCGACGGCCATCTGGTCCAGTTCTACGCCCACATGCTTCCGGTGGCACCTCAGGCCCAGCTCTCCCCGGCGCCGGTGGACCCGGCGGCGTGGCCGGAGGTGGTGGATCCTCCGGTTCCTGGGGGATTTGCCGACCCGGGGCTGGGCCCTTGGGGGTAAGGGCCTGGAAGCAGCGCGGGGCTTGGCGGGAAGGAAAGTGAGGAAGGCGATCATGCGAGCGATGGTGCTAGAGCGGTTTGGTCCACCGGAGGTTATGCAGCTTAGAGAGGTGCCCGACCCGGTGCCGGAGGCCGACGAGGTCGTGGTCAAGGTGCACGCGGTCACGGTCAACCGGACCTTGGACGTGCGGGTGCGCCAAGACGGGGACGGGCGGCAGCCGATTTTGCCGTTGGTGCTGGGAGTCGACCCTGCCGGGGAGGTGGTGGCCCGGGGACCCAAGGTGTCGAGCGTCCAGGTGGGAGACCGGGTGGCGGTTTTGTCCCCAATCCGCTGCGGGCGCTGTGCGGCCTGCCAGAGCGGTCGCGCGGCCGATTGTGCGGCGCCGGTGCACTTGGGGGTCCACCGCTGGGGGGGATACGCGGAGTACGTGGCGGTTCCGGCCGCCAACCTGGTGCCGATTCCCGATTCGCTTTCCTTTGCCGCCGCCAGCGTGGTCGTCCGCCACGCCCCCACCGCGCACCACCTGTTGACCCACAAGGCGGCGCTCCGGCCAGGGGAGTGGGTGTTGGTGATGGGGGCGGCCGGAGGCTTGGGCCACATGGGGGTTCAGGTCGCCCGCAATCTAGGGGCCAGAGTCATCGCCGGAGCCGGCAGTGCGGAACGCGTGGCGGCGGCCATGGCCGCCGGGGCGGAATTCGGCGTCGACTACCGGCACCAAGACCTCGTCCAGGCGGTGTTGGAAATCACCGATGGGCGAGGGGTGGACGTGGTGTTCGAGAACATCGGCGACCCCGAACTCTTCCCCAAGGCGTTTGCCACCCTGGCCCACGCCGGGCGACTGGTTACTGCCGGGGCGCACGGCGGAGGGGTGGTGGCCTTGGACGTCCGCCGGCTGTATCAGCGGCGGCTTAGGGTGATCGGGGGGGCAGGATCGGAGCGGTCGGACCTGGAGGCCGTGCTCGCCATGGCCGAAAAGGGGCAGCTGCGTCCGCTGATCGGGCGGATGTTGCCTTTGCAGGAGGCCGCCTTGGCCCACCGGCTGGTGGAAGAGAACCGGGTCCTCGGCAAGGTGGTGCTGAGTCCCGCCACAGGAGGATAGAGGCGATTTAGGCCCGTATGCGGGGATGCCGGCGGTTGCCTCCCAACGGCTGTCGTTCAACGTCGTCGGGGGGCAATTTTTCTTTGCTACAGTACCGAAGGCGGGTTGACAGGGATTTTTTTGGTGCATATAGTGGGAGCGGAATCGGTTCCTCGTTAGGCGAGGCGTCGATACAAACAGAGGCCACTGCTCCGGCCCGTCGAAAGACGCTCAGGAGTAGGCCAGGGGCTGCCGGATTAAGGCTTCCCCCAAAGTGGCTAAAACTCGGATGACGGGTTTTTACGTTGTATCGTGCTAAAGCTCAACTAGGAGGACGTCAAAGCGTGCGGTCCTCTGGGTGAGCCAGAGGATTTTTTGTGGGCTTGAAGGGGCCGGAATGCGCGCCTTGCGCCGCGAGGAGGGAGGCAGGGGATGGATTCAGACCCTGGCGGTCATAAACGACCGGAGGCTGCCGCTTGGCAGGCAGCCAAACGGCGAATCGGTCATCGAGGTGAGGCTCATCACCTGAACCGGTTCCTTGCATGTCATTTCTTCGCGGCGGGGGGAGAGCTCGGCTGAGCACCCCCGCCGCGAGCGGGGGTGTGTGCGATGCCGAAGTGGGCGCAAGCCATGGCCTGGGCCGAAGCGGAAATTCGGGCCAAGGACCAAGCGCGAATTGCGGAGTTAAAGGCCGATCCGCGGGGATGGAGGCGCTGGTGGCTGTTTTTCCTCCTCGTGGGTCCAGGCATCTTGGTGATGATTGCCGACAACGACGCTGGAGGCGTCATCACCTATGCCCAGACCGGGGCTGGGTTTGGGCTTGGGTTTTATCTTCCCTTTTTGGTCTTGTTGGGACCGGTGGCCTACGTGGTCCAGGAGATGACGGTTCGACTGGGGGCGGTGACCCGGCGCGGCCACGCCGAGATGATCTGGGGGCGCTACGGTCCCTTTTGGGGCGCCTTCTCCTTGGTCGACTTGGTGGTGGCCAACTTTCTGACCTTGGTCACCGAATTTATCGGGATCACGCTGGGGATGCAGGTCTTGGGCGTCTCTCCGCTGGCCAGCGCGGTAGGGGCGTTTGTGCTCATCGCCGTGGTGCTGTTGGGGCTCCGCTACTACACCTGGGAACGGGTCTCCCTGGCGATTGCGGCGGGCAACCTGGTCTTCGTACCACTTGCCCTAATGGCGCATCCGCATTGGGACGCCATCGGCCAGGCCTTCTTGCATTGGCAGGTGCGAGGCGGCTTTACTCCAAGCTTTCTCTACGTGCTGTTGGCCAACCTCGGCACCACCATCGCTCCCTGGATGCTCTTTTTCCAGCAGTCCTCGGTGGTGGACAAAGGGCTGACGGAGCGGGACATCCGCCACGGGCAGGCCGACACCGCCTTGGGAGCGGCCATGATGGTGGTGGTGGCGCTCTCCATCGTGGTCCTCACCGGCAGTTGGCTGTATGGGCAGCCCGGCGCCGGACAATGGGACATCCAGCACATTTTAGCGGCCATCGGACGTCACTTGGGCCGGGCGGGGGAGGACCTCTTCGCGCTGGGGTTGGTGGAGGCCGGGACCATCGCCGCCATCGCGATTACCGCCAGCACCTCGTGGGCGACTGGAGAGGCGTTTGGCTGGCCGAAGAGCATCAACCTGCCGCCAGGGCTGGCGTGGCGGTTTTACCTGCCTGGACTGGTCAGCCTGGGCTTGGCCGCCGCCGTGGTGCTCATTCCCGGGATGCCGCTCGGTTACCTCAACCTCACCGTGCAGGTGATCGCCACCATCTTCATGCCGGCGGCGATGCTGTTCTTGTTGTTGTTGTTAAATGACCGCGAGGTCATGGGCGAATACGTCAATCGACCTTGGCAGAACTGGGCGGCCGGGCTGATCGTGGCCTTTTTGGTCGCCATGAACGGCTTGTACGGACTGTCGGTGGTCTTTCCCCACCAGTTTTCGCATTGGTTGTGAGAAGTGGCCAAGGCGTTTGCCGTGGTTAGGGAAACCGCAACGTGTAACGAGAGGGGGGAGCTTGATGCGGGCCATGGAACATCTGAAGGTGGTGGAGGCCTCGTCCGAGCTCGGGCCGCTTTCTCGAGCCGAGCTCAAGGGTTGGGCCACCGTCGCCATGTGGGGGCTTCGGATCTACATCGTGGCCATGACCGCCTTGGTGGTGCTGGGCTTCGTTCGGGGCATGCATTAAGGCGCCTGGGATGATTGAAAACGGCGGGCCAAATCCGCCTTTTTCAACACCACCTGGGTGATCCGCCCATGGCCGATGCGGCCGCGCGGGTTCTCCGCCCACACCGCGGTCTCCACCCGACTGCCCTCGATCGCCAGCAGCTCAGCGGTGGCGGTGAAGGGTTCGCCCACCCGGGTGGGCTCGAGGTGGACGACCTCGACGCGGTAACCCACCGCGTCCTCGTCGGGTTCGAGGTAGGGGAGAATCAACTTGCGGCTGGCCCACTCCATCCACTCAATCATCACGGTGGTGGCCAACACCGGATGGATAGGGGCCCCTGCCAGGCGAGCGGTCATGGCCTCGGTGACGACGGTGGAGACGGCTGCGGCCATCCCGGGTTTAAGACCGTTGAGCATGACTCCCTCCTGTGGCGTACCTACTTCTGCCCCGACGGAATCACCCGCAGGGTGCCGCAACCATTATAGCCGACCCCAGGCAGGGACGACGGGAAGGTAAGGGGAGGAACGTGGCGAACTGGGATGACCTCTGGCGGGAGTTTGTCCGGCGGCGTGGCCTGTACGCCGCGGGGGGAGTGATGATCGCCGCAGGGCTTGTCGCCCTCGGCCAGTGGGCCTTTTTCCAGTGGCGCTCGCAGACGGTGGGGCGGGCCTTGGTCCACCAAGAGGCGCAGCGGATCGCCGGAGCTCCGGCTGCTTCGACCGCTCCGGCGCCGGCGCGATGGTGGAACGCCGCGCTGGGGGCGCCCCCGACCACCACCGGGATCCTGGACATTCCCGCACTAGGGCTGTCGGCGCCGGTGGCGGAGGGGGTCAGCGACGCGGTGTTGAACGTCGCGGTGGGCCACCTCCCGACCAGCGTGGAGCCGGGGCAGATCGGGACCAGCGTGCTCTCGGCCCACAACGCCACCTGGTTCCGGAACCTCAACGAACTCAAGCCTGGGGCGGTCATCCGGTATCTGACTCCGGAGCGGACCTACGTCTTTCGCGTCACCGGAACTCGCACCGTCCATACCGGGACCACGATTTACAACTCGACCGACCCCACCCTGATCCTCGAGACTTGCTACCCGCTCAACGCCCTGTACCTGACCCCTTACCGGTTTCTGGTGGACGCCGACTTGGCGGCGGTTGAGCCACCCCAGCGCCCAAGCCCAGTGGCCGGCCCGCAGACGGTCCGACTCGACCTGCCCCAAGGCCTATCCTTAAGCCAACTTTCGCTCAACGCCAACTCGGCACCGGAGGGCACCTTGACCGAGACCGGCTCGCCCAGCCCGGCCTTCATCCAGAGCGACAACCCCTTGGCGTGGGCCAACGCCACCACCTCGCTCTACTTTGCCGTCCTGCGGACGGCGGCCGAAAAGCGCCTGGACTGGTGGAAGGCCCTGGCCCCCGGCATCCCCTCGAGCGCGGTGCGCCCGCTGTGGGGAGGCCAGGTCGGGACCTACTGGGATCCCCTCGACATTTCGCTGACGGTGGCCGGCGACCAAGTTCAGTCCGCGACCTTGACCACCGCCTTCAGCGTTCTTGGCACCGAGGGGGCCGGCCGCTACCGGGTGGTGATGACGGCCCAGGCCAACGGGTCGAGCTTGACGCTGAAGCACTGGCAGATGACTCCGGAACCTTAAAAGGCCAGGGACGTTTCCCCGATTTCTCTGCCACCATGCCCTGGCGGCTTAAGGTAGGCTTAAAAAATTCTTGTCGGAGTACTTCCCAAAACAGGAAATTTCTGTTCCGGAGGCGAATATCTACGAAAGGTTGGAGCCTCAAAAGGGTTCCCCCGTGAACTAGTGCAGCATCTTGCTGTGAAGGTAAAGGAGCGAATGCCATGCAACGCATGCGACCCGTGGTCGCAAGACAGGCGGCGTGGATGAGCGCCGCGGCCCTTCTTGGGGCGCTCGCCGGAGGTTCTGCCTTTGCCGCCGGTCCCAGCTATCACCTGGTGGCCCAGATTGCTCTTCCTGCCTCTTCTGCCCACGGCGACGTGGTGGCCTACGACCCGGCTACCAACATGGTTTACGCCTCCAACCCGGCCGGTGGGGTGGCGATCATCGACGCCGCCACCAACAAGCTGGTGACCATCGTCCCCTTGAAGGGCCACATCAACGGGGTCGACTTCAACAGTCAGTACGTGTTTGTAGCCGACCAAAACGACAACACCTTTGATGTGATTCAAAAGGGCACCTGGAAGGTGGTGGCCTCGGAGGCGACCACCAGCGTGGACAAGACCGCCACCACCCCGGACTCGGTGGTCTACGACCCGGGCCACAATCAGGTGTTCGTCAGCATCGACGACAACAACACGGTGCAGGTCTACAACGCCTCTGCCCCGTTTAGCCTAAAGTCGGTGATTAACCTCAACAACCAGGTCCCCAACAGCTCGATCGACAACGTGGGCCCCGACTTGGCTTCGGTCGCGCCTAGCCTCAACACCTTCTACGAGTCGGACGGCAACTGGCTGCTGTCGTACAGCACGGCCACCTTGGCCTCGACCGGCAAGATTGACACCGGGCTGACTCTGAAAGGACCCAATGGGAAGTTGGTGACCCATGCCGGGCTGAAGGGCTCGGCCTACCTTGACGGCAAGGTCTTTGTGGCTGGCGACGGGGCGCAGAGCCCGCGCATCTACGTCGTCAATCCCAACCTAACCGGCTCGGTGAGCAGCATCGCGGTGCCGAGCAACCCCGACGCGCTGGCGCCCGATCCCAACAACAACATCATCTATGGGTTTGCGGGCGGCTTGGCCGGCAAGGGCGGCTTTATCATGATCGACGCCAAGACCCAGCAGTACGTCGGCGATGTGGTCACCGGCGGAGGGGCTCACACCGGAGCGGTCAACCCGGGCAATGGGGACGTCTACGTGCTGGCCAACGGATCGCAGAGCGACCCGCACCCGGCGCTGTTGGTCTACGCCCCCGGGGCCTCGGTAGTGCCCAAGGCCACCAGTCCGGTCACCGGCGTGCCCACTTGGCCCATTTACGCCGGCGGTGCCTTGTTGGCCCTGGGCGGAGCGGCCATCTGGGCCAACCGGCGCCTGACGGTGAGTCCACGCCGTTAAATGTCTGGACTGGACAAGGAGGGCTCCTCGCGAGCTCTCCTTGTTTGTTGGCTAACGGCGGCAGTAAATCGCCGCCAACATGGCGAAGAGGGAAGCCGCCCACCACTCGAGCGGGCGACCGCGGTTGAGAAGGCTTAAGATGGCGGCGATGGCCGCTAACCCGGAACCTGCCGTCACCCAAACCCGGGGCCAATCTAGTCGCGCGCTCCAACCAGACACGACCTCGCTCCACGAAGGCCCCACCGCCTTAGGGTCATCCTGCTCCTTCTCTTCGGCCGCCGCCGCGATGGGCTGGGAGGCTCCGCAGAGCGGGCAGTAGCGGCTGTCATCGGGAATCGTCTCCCGGCAGTGCAGGCACTCCATCCAGATGCCTCCCCACGGGCTTCTTTGTCCCGATTATATTACAGCGAGCATCCTCTTTCTGGAGAGGACAGACATAACCCCTCGAGGGCTCCGGCACCGACGGGGTCCAATCGAGCGCGTTGGAAAATGTGGTCGCAGGAGGCCCTTGGGGTGTTGTCAGCGCGAACGTATTTTAGACCCATGGCGTCGGTTGGCCAGTGATTGAGGTTGGTTGGGGGAGCAATCGCCCAACTCGTCCTCCAAGGAGGAGGATAGGGGCCCGACTGCCTGTTTTCCGCCGTATAACCGCGTGGGCGGGCATGGCCGAACCCACCGTGCACGAGGCTTGGGTCACAAGGGTCTAGGCTCTTATACGGTTGGACCGGGAGCCAGTAAGCCTGACGTATGAGCCTGGCATAGACTTGTGGGCGAGGACGGACTAAGGGTCAGGCTATTGCGGATTCCTTCCAGCTGTGTCAAACAGTTATCAGGAGACCTACCATTAGCAGTGAATGCCATTGTTACTCCCTGGGCTACCCGGCATAAAAGTCTGTTCGGGGTCGAGTTATCCACAAGGAAAATTAAATGTTTGACAGAAATTATTCTGGGAATTCGGTGTATGGAGGTACCGTGTGTTCCCCGGCGTATGCGGGTTGTAGATGGGGAGTACGACAATGCCAAGTGGTCTGGTGACTGTTGGGGAGAACGCTGTGCCGAAACCAAAAGGAGGGACAAATAAGGTGGAGGGTCAGGCGCGCTTGACGGAAGAGGAGATAGCACGGGTTTTTCGGGCGTTAGGGCTTGAAAATCAGGAGCAGCGAGACTTGATGTTGCAGTGGTCAGGAGTAGTGGGACTGTACGGGACGGCTGCCCCTCGGGCCTTGCGCGTAGAAACGCACCTCCTTAATGCTGAACCAGGGGGCGATACCCATCCTATAGACGACAATGGTCATAACCCGTGAAGCCGGGTAAGTTGCGAGCGGTCTTGCTTGAGGAGGTCACAATATGCCGGGATGGAACGAGGTATATTCTCAAATTCAGGCGGCCGGAACGACCTATGACATCATAAGAAGGCAGTA
Source organism: Bacillota bacterium (assembly GCA_023512105.1). GTDB lineage: Bacteria > Bacillota > Sulfobacillia > Sulfobacillales > Sulfobacillaceae > JAIMAE01. Next base: position 13,981 of record JAIMAE010000046.1, read on the forward strand.
TCTTGGTCGATTACAGGAAATTACAGGACGTAATGTCATTGCCTATTACTCGGGGTGGCTGCAGAAGCAACCGCTTCTCGCCAGTTTTCATGATTCCACCATAGTGTTCGCGATTGATGACAATGACAAAAACGGTTTTATGGCCACGATCCACGGTTTGGATAGAGAGGCCGGGCTGGATCTGATTTTGCACACCCCGGGGGGCTCAATCGGGGCCGCCCAATCGCTGGTGCATTACCTTCGACAAATGTTTGGAACCAATATCCGGGCGATAGTACCGCAGCTAGCGATGTCGGCTGGCACCATGATTGCGTGTGCTTGCAGGGAAATCGTAATGGGAAAGCATTCTAGTCTGGGGCCGATCGATCCCCAAGTTCATGGATTTCCCGCGCATGGTGTCCTGGAAGAATTTGAGAATGCGAGGGAGAGAATTGCGAAGAATCCCGGGGTCGAAGTTCCGTTATGGCAGCCTATCATAGCGAAGTACACCCCAACACTCGTGGGGGAGTGTCAGAAGGCTATCGAGTGGACCAAAGAAATTGTCCAGGACTGGCTTCGTACGGGTATGTTCGCGACTTTGCCTGCAGAGGCCGCCAAACAACGTGCAGCCAAGGTTGTTGAATGGCTAGGGGATCATGCGCTCACGAAGTCCCATGACCGGCACGTGGCAATGGATGACGCGCGAAATCTCGGACTCACTATTGTAGCCCTGGAAGATAGCCCGGAACTGCAGGATGCTGTTCTCTCCGTGCATCATGCCTTTATGCAGACGCTGGATCAAACGTTGGCTCTTAAGATTGTCGAGAACCATAAAGGCGTCGCTGTAGTTCAATCATTGCGGCCTCAATTGGTGCCTTTCGTCATTCCGTCGGCCTCCGTAATTCCTCCCGTGACATCTCCCCCTAGTGCAGGCTCGTCGCAGGACATCGCTTAACCCTCGAACCTTCCCGCACGATCTTACAGCGTAGAGGTTATCGAGGAGCGGTTCCTGGATTCCACCATAAGGTTCTGAGCAGGCGTGCATCTGTGCCGGGACCCGATCCCTTCGCGGTGGGCCGCAGGTCGCCGAAAGATGGGGATGGCTCAGCGAATATGGACGCTGCAGGCGAGCGAGCCATTGGGGCTGAGTCGTTCCATGCGTTGCAGGGTCTTGGTGGCGCGGGTTTTTCCGAGAGCTGGTTGGCATGCCTTGGGGCCCATGCTACTATGGTGCAAGGGTTTGGACCCCCCAGACCAGCCACTCAGGGGGGCTTAGGACGGGAGGGACGGGAATGGAGACGTGGCCCCTCTACCGGGTGCTAGGACCCGAGGCCACCGACAGCGACCGCGTACCAGATGCCATTAAACTAAAAATTTACGAGGACATGGTCCTCCTGCGGAGCTTCGACGAGAAGACGATCACCCTGCAACGACAAGGTCGGGTGGGCACCTTCCCTCCCTCCATCGGGCAGGAGGCGGCAGAGATCGCCTCGGCCCACGCCTTGTCCAAGCAGGACTGGATCGCTCCCTCCTACCGCGATCACGGGGCGTTATACGTGCACGGAGTGCCCTTTGAGAACGTGATTTTGTTTGCCATGGGGAAGGCGTCCAGCATCTCCGGGGATGTCCGGGCTTTGCCCACCTCCATTCCCATCGCCACCCATCTGCCCCACGCGGTGGGACTGGCTTGGGCCGCTCGCCAACGGGGGGAGTCGGTGGTGGCCATGGCCTACTTTGGAGACGGAGGAACCTCGGAAGGCGACTTCCACGAAGCGCTCAATTTTGCCGGCGTGCTGAAGGCGCCGGTGATCTTCTTCTGTCAAAACAACGGTTGGGCGATCTCGGTGCCGGTGCGGTTGCAGACGGCCAGCGAGACCTTGGCCCAGAAGGCGTTGGCCTATGGCATCTCGGGGGTTCGGGTGGACGGCAACGACGCGCTGGCGGTCTACCAAGCGGTGCAGGCGGCGCGCGAGCGGGCGCTGGCCGGAGCAGGGCCGACGTTAATCGAGGCCGTCACCTACCGGCTAGGTCCCCACACCACCGCCGACGACCCCACCCGCTACCGCCCCCGGGAGGAGTTGGAGGCCTGGCAGAGTCAGGACCCCCTGCTGCGTCTGGGCCAATACCTGGCTGAGCGGGGATTGCTCAGCGAGGCTGACCAGGAGGCCATGCAGGCGCGGGCCCGCGATTGGATCAATCAGGCCATCGAGGCGGCCGAGGCCACCCCGCCGGTCGACCCCACGGCCATGTTCCGCTACCTCTACTCCGACCCGCCGCTGCGGCTGCGCCAACAGATGGCTCAGCTGCAGGCGGCGTTGCAGGAGGAGGTTCCTTAATGGCGGAGATCAACATGGTGACCGCCATCAACCAGACCTTGGCCGACCTCCTGGCCCAGGACCCGCGGGTGGTGCTGTTGGGGGAGGACATCGGGTTGAACGGCGGCGTGTTTCGGGTCACCGAGGGATTGTATGAGCGCTTTGGGCGGGAGCGGGTGATGGACACCCCGTTGGCTGAATCCGGGATCATCGGGGCGGCGATTGGGATGGCGGTGGGGGGACTGCGTCCCATCGCCGAGATTCAGTTCATGGGGTTCCTCTACCCCGGACTGGACCAGTTGATTTCCCACGCCGGGCGGATTCGCCACCGCAGCCTGGCCGCCTTGACGGTGCCGATGGTGGTGCGCATTCCCTACGGAGGCGGCATTCGGGCCCCGGAGCAACACGCCGACTCGGCCGAGGCCTACCTGGTCCATACCCCAGGTCTCAAGGTGGTGGTGCCCAGCACTCCCTACGATGCCAAGGGGCTGCTCTACGCGGCGTTGGCCCAAGACTCGCCGGTGGCCTTCCTGGAGCCGATCCGCCTCTACCGGCTGGGGCGGATGGAGGTGCCGGAGGAGCGCTACCAAGTGCCGATCGGTCCCCTGCGGGTGGCCCGGGAAGGGCGCGACCTCAGCGTATTTGCCTGGGGGGCGATGGTGCCGCTGGCTCTGCGCTGCGCCGAGCGACTGGCCGAAGAGGGCGTCTCGGTCGAGGTGATCGACCTGCGCACGCTCTCTCCCTTGGATATCGAGGGGATCGGCGCCTCGGTCCGCAAGACCGGGCGAGCGGTGGTGGTGCACGAGGCCCCGCAGACCGGGGGGGTGGGTGCCGAGGTGGTGGCCACCATCAACGAGACGGCTTTCTGGTGGCTGAAGGCCCCGGTGGCGCGGGTGACCGGATTTGACCTGCCCTATCCCCCCTACGCCTGGGAGGAGTTCTATCTTCCCGACGAGCGTCGCCTGCTCAAGGCGGTCCGAGAGACCTTGCGCGACTGACCGGGTCCAACATCACTAGGCATAGGCGGGTTTTGCAGAGAAGGAGAGGAAGGCTTTGCCGTTCGAGTTCAAATTGCCCGACGTAGGCGAGGGCACCACCGAGGGCGAGATCGTCCGCTGGCTGGTCCGGGAGGGAGACCCGGTCCAACTCGACCAGCCGTTGGTCGAGGTCCAAACCGACAAGGCGGTGGTCGAGCTCCCGGCGCCCAAAGCCGGGGTGATCCTGGCCCGCTATGGCAAGGAGGGCGATGTCATCCCGGTCGGTGCAACCTTGGTGGTGATCGGGGAGGCGGAACTCGCCGCCGAGGGCGGGGCGGCCAATCCGCCGAAACCTGCTCTCCCAGCGGAGTCGGGCGGGGGCGCGCCGGAGCTGCCGGCCGCGCCCGGGGTCCAGGCCGCGCCGTACACCCGGCGACTGGCCAAAGAGGCGGGAATCGCCCTGGAAGAGGTGGTCGGCACCGGCCCCCACGGCCGCATCGTTCCCGAGGACATCCGCCGGCATCAGGCGGAGCGGGCCGCCCAAGCAGCGGCCAAGGCCCCGCCGGAGCGAGAGGAGGGGGAGCCGGTGGTGCTCTCCCCGTTGCGCCGGCGGATCGCCGAGCGCCTGTCCACCTCGATCCGCGAGATTCCCCAGGTCACGGTGGTGGAGGAGGTCGACCAAACCGAGCTGGTGGCCTTGCGCCAGCGCCTGCGCCCCTTGGCCGAGGCCGCCGGGATCCGCCTGACCTACCTGGCCTTGGTGGCAAAGATGTTGGCCATCACCTTGCCCCAGTTTCCGATGCTCAACGCCCGCTGGGAGAAAGAGGGCCTGTATCGATATCGCCGGATCCACCTCGGAGTGGCCGTGGACACCCCTGAGGGTTTGGTGGTGCCGGTCATCCGCGACGTGCAGGACAAATCGGTGTGGGACTTGGCCCGGGAGATTAGCGAGAAGGCGGAGAAGGCCAAGCGTCGGGCCCTCTCCGGGGAGGAGCTGACGGGCTCCACCATCACCATCACCGCCGGCGGGGCGCTGGGCGGGTTGTTCGCCACCCCCTTGATAAACGTCCCCGAGGTGGCCATCTTTGGGATGTACCAAATCCGCAAGAAGCCGTGGCTTCACGAAGGTCAGATAGTCGTGCGCGACATCGGGTACATCAGCCTCACCTTCGACCATCGGGTGGCGGACGGGATGATGGCGGCTCGCTTCCTAACCGAGATGGCGCAGCTGATGGCGCATCCGGAGCGGCTGGTGCTGGGTCTGCGCTAGGACGGTGGCGCCGATCAAGATGCCCAAGAAGACCCACATCAACTGAAAGCCCAAAAAGACGCTAGAGGGCGAGAGGCTGCCGAGGATGAAACCCCAGAGGCCTGGCCAGCCGGCCCAATAGAGGTAACGCAGGAAGGGGGCACGTTCGCGGCTCAAGGATGCCACCCGTCGCATCAGCAGCACGTAGGCCGCCACCCAGAGAATGAGTCCCGGCCAGCCGCCGTCGATGGCCGCCTCCAGCCACATGTTGTGGGCATCGACCACCCCGTAGGTGTTAAACGGGGCCCCGTGGTGGACCCAGTAGGCGAAGTATTGTTCGGCCCCGCGGGGACCCAGTCCCAGGGGATGGTGGAGTAGGGCCAAGATCCCTCCCTGCATTAGGGCCAGGCGAATTCGCACCGAGCCCGGACCCTGGCTTGGGTTGGAGGATAGCCACACCAGGTGGACCAGGTCGCGCAGCTTCTGCAGGGCAAACGGAAGGTGGGAGGCCGGCAGCCGGTTGAGGCCAAACACCACCAAGGCCAGGGCCAGCAGGGTCAACAACGCCACCGCCCCCCAGCGGCGCCGGTGCTGGGCGGGCAAGGAGGCGATGGCCGCCACCGCGGCAATCACCAGCTCCAGTTCGCCCCCCCGGCTTCCGGTCTCAAACAGCACCCACAGGCCGTAGAGGACCAGGGCGGCTGAGGCGATGCGCATCCACGGCCGGCGGTACCAGACCGGCAAGGCGGCCATGAAGGGAATCAAAAGCGCCATCGCCACCCCCAGGTTGTTGGGATCGAAAAAAAAGCCGGTGGGCACGTGGCTGGGTGGCGGTCCCAGGGAGCGGGAGGCAGCCAGGTGATGGGCGGTCCTGACCTCCCAGGTCGCGACCGCCAAGGTGGCGAGGTAAAAGACGGTCAGCGCCGCCGCCACCGTGGTGCGAAACCAGGCCGGGTGGCGCGCCAGCACCCAGAGCGCCAAGAGCAGCAAGAGACCGCCGACCTGGGTCCACAAATAGTAAAACGTATAGTAGGTGTGGGGCGAGGCCGTCTGGTAGCGCAGGGCCAGCCAGACCCCCCACGCGCAGTAAAGCCCGAGCAACCCCAGGCCTTGTCGATAGCCGCGATAGAGCCACCAGGCGACGACCGGCGGCAGGGCGAAGAGCAGCACCCGTTGTAAGAGGCTGTATAGGGAATGACCGTGTAACCCCGGCAAAACCGCATAACCCTGATAGAGGGCGGTGATCACGAACAACCCCAAAAGAGCGCGCCAGGCCCACGAAATTGCCCGATCCAGCACTCCCACCTCCGGTTTTCCTGTTGGCCGCTCCATCCCCCATGCTAGCACACTTTGTCCGGGGGCGAGGAACGACTAGAGCGCCCGGGCGGGCGGGAGACTACATGGCGTGGTTGGACGGCCCAATTCGCCGGTTGAGAAAGGGGCGCGGTCCGTCAATCCAGGGTTTCAAGGGAGGAGTGATCGGTGGTCGACGACGTCGCCGTCCGTTACTTGCGGGTGCGAAAGGCGTTTTGCCCTGCCTTTGCCGCGGAGCGCGCGGAAGTGCTGTTCTTGATGAACCTGACCGGGGTGGCCCAGGTGTACGCCATGCCCCGCGGCGGGGGATGGCCGGATCTCTTGACCGACGGGCCGGAGCGGGTGACCCGGGTGGCCGCTGCTCCCACCGGTCGCTGGGTGGTGTTTGCACAAGACCAGGGAGGTAACGAGCACGACCGACTGTGGGCGATGTGGGAGGACGGCACCCACCGCTTTCCGCTGACCCCCGACGACGGGGCGATCTATCGGTTTGGGGCCTTTCGCCACGACGGCCAGGCGATTGCGTACTCCGCCAACCGCCGCCACCCTGCCGACTTTGACATCTACTTGCAGGAGATCCAACCCGGTTCGCAGCCGGTCCTGCTGTGGTCGGGCCAGGGCGACTGGCGGGTGGAGGCCTTCTATCCGCAGGACGAGGCGTTGCTGTTAAGTTTTCACCGCTCGCTGTGGGACATCGACTTATACCGGCTGGACCTTTCTGGCCAAGGCCAGGGGCTGCAATGGCTTACCCCCCACCAGGGTCAGGCGCGTTTTTGCTCGCCCGTCTTCGGGGCACGGCGCCTGTATTGCTTGACCGATTTCGAGCGCGATTTCCTCGGGGTGGCCGCCTTGGACCCGGCGGGGGAAGGATTGGAGTGGATTGAGGCGCCGGATGCAGACGTGGAGCTTTTGGCCGCCAGTCCCGACGGGCAGCGATTTGCCTGGGCGGTCAACCGCCAGGGATTTTCAGAAGTCTTCCTGTACGAGGTGGCCACCCGCCGCAAGGTCTTGGTGGAGGGCTTCGGACCCGGCGTGGTCACCGCCTTGACCTTCTCGCCGGACGGGCTGTGGGTGGCCGCGGAGTTTCAGGCGGCCAACTACAATCCCAACGTCTGGCTCTTCTCCGCCGACCACGGTTTTGCCCGCCCCTTGACCCGCGCTCCCTGGTGCGGGGTGGACCCGGATCAGCTGGTGACGCCGCGCCTTTGCACGATCCACAGCGGGGACGGCCTTGA
>JAIMAE010000253.1 GCA_023512105.1 Bacillota bacterium
ACCGTCGCGCTGCAGGCGGGCGGAGAGACCGTCAACGCCGAGGCCACGGTGGCCCGCGCGGTGATGTGGGCCTGCGCCACCGTCACCGCCATCTACACCCTGCTCTCCTGGGCGGTCTACCACGCCGTCCCCCCCGATTTGGTCCGCGGCCTGGCCGCGTTGCACAAAACCGAACTCACCACCGTGCCGGGGCTAATCGGCTTGTTGATGCCTCATTGGCTGGATGCCACCGTCGCCGTGCTGGTCGCCTTTCTGTTGATGAAGTCGATCAACGGCGTCTACCTCTCCCACTCCCGGTGGACTTACGCCTGGGCCGAGGATGGCCTCATTCCCCGCGGCTTTGTCAAGACCTCTCGCTTTGGCGCTCCCCATTGGGCGATTACCATGACCGCCCTTCTGGGAAGCGTCAACGTGATAGAGATGGTCCGGTTCGGCTACGTCTTCGGGGTCAGCGCCCGGGTGCTGTCGCAGATGCTGGTCTACGTCGCCCTGGGCGTAGGCCTGCTGCTCTTCCCGGTCCTGCGGCCCCAGCTGTACCGGGAAAACCGCTCCTGGCTGGCCCGCCGGCGAGGTACCCAATGGTTTCTTTCGGTGATCAACATGATCATCGGCCTGGCCTTGGCCTACGTCTTGGTCCAGTCGGGATCCAGCGCCCCTCCGCTCTTCCAACCGGTCATCCAGATGCTGATCGTGGCCGCGGTGGGCACGCTGATTTATTGGGGATGGAACCGCCGCACTCTGCCGGTGCCGCGCAGCCAAAGCGATGCCTACTTCTCGCGACCGCCCGCCTCGTCCATGGAGGAGCCAGCGGAATTCCGAGACCAACCGCAAACGCAACCGTAGCGCACGGGCTAAAGGCTCCCCGGATCGGACTTCGGTCAATCTGCTCAAGGAGGGGTTTTGGTGTCCAATCCACCCAGCACGCTCACCACCGCCGAAGCGCTGGCCCAAGGGATGAAACGTGCCGGCATCTCGGCCGTCTTCGGCATCCCCGGAGTCCACAACATGCATCTTTACGAAGCCCTGCGCCGCCTGGGCGACATCCGCCTGGTGGTCTCCCGCCACGAACAAGGCGCGGGGTACATGGCCGACGGGTACGCCCGCACCACCGGCGGCATCGGTGTGGCGTTGGTGGTCACGGGTCCCGGAGCCACCAACATCCTGACCCCGGTGGCGGTGGCCCACGCCGATTCCTCGCCGGTTTTGGTGGTGGCAAGCCAGGTCGAGCGGCGTTACCTGGGCCAAGAACGCGGGTTGATGCACGAGTTTCGGGACCAAATGGGCGCGTTTACCTCCCACACCGCGTGGAGCTATCGCCTGATGGACCCCGCCGACGCCCAATGGTGCCTGCGGCGAGCGTTCGAGCGGCTCCAGGCAGAGCGGCCGCGGCCCGTCTACCTGGAGATTCCGCTAGACGTGCTGCACGGCCAAGGCGCAACTCCCCCGCGCCCTTTGACCCCCATCCACCGCCCGGGCCCCGACCCCGCCGCCGTCGCCGCCATCGCCGAGCGGCTTCGCCAAGCCGAGCGACCGGTCCTTCTGGCGGGAATCGGAGTGGTTCGAGCCGGAGGTGAGCTGGCGTTGAGGGCGGTGGCGGAGGCCTTAGGGGCACCGGTCCTGACCACCGTGCAGGCCCGCGGGGCGCTTCCCTCCCAGCATCCGCTTCACCTGGGAAGTTATTGGACGCGGGAGATTTTCCGCGACTCCATCCTCAACGAGGCCGATGCGGTGCTGGCGGTTGGCACCAGGCTCTCGGCGCGGACCTGGGTCAGCGGGCGGCTGCCCTTGCCCCCCGCCCTGTTCCAAGTCGACCTGGACGCGGCGGAAATCGGGCGCAGCGTCGACCTGGAGCGCGGGGTGGTGGCCGATGCCCGGCTCTTCTTAGAGGCGCTGGCGGCGCAACTCCAAGGCCTGAACCACGGTGGGAGAGAGTGGGCCCTGGAGGCGGTTCGGCGCCACCGCCAGCGGGTGGAGGCGGGCTTGGCGGAGCGTCTGGGCTCGGTCTACCCCTATTTTCTCGCCTTGCGGGAGGCCCTGCCCAGCCATGGCATCCTGGCCACCGAGACCAGCGGCTTTGGCATCTGGTTGGCCAAGTATTTTCCCTGCGACCTTCCTCGGCGTTTTCTCTACCCGATGGCCTCCGGAACGCTCGGCTTCGCGCTCCCGGCGGCGGTGGGAGCGGCCGTGGCCGAGCCCAGCACCCCGGTGGTGGCGTTGGCCGGAGATGGCGGCATCCTCTTCAACGTTGGCGAGTTGGCCACCGCCCGAGGCGAGGGCCTGAACCTGATCACCGTGGTCTTCAACGACGGGGGGTACGGAACGGTGCGGATGAGCCAACGGCAAGCCTTCTCTGGACAGACGGTCGGGGTCGACCTTTGGACGCCTGACTTCGTCAAACTGGGCGAGTCCTTCGGCATCCCCGCGGAGGTGGTCGACACCGCCGAGGACTTCCACGCCGCCTTGCAAAAAGCCATCGCCTCCGGAGGCCCGCACCTCATTGAGGTGATCCAGCCGGAGATGCCATCCCCCTTCTAATCCACGGCCTGAGCACTGCCGACCCTCTCCAGCTGAGGCGCGGCCGGGAGCCCGGCCGCGACCTCCTATCTTCTCCGGAACCGACTACTCCCGCCATCCCAAGGGAGCTCTCAGCTCCGGCACCACGTGCCGCGGCGTCTCGCCTCGCAGGACGCGGTCCACGTTCTCCACCGCAAGGGCCACCATGGTCCGCAGAGACTCCTGGGTCAGGCCGGCCAGGTGGGG
>JAIMAE010000254.1 GCA_023512105.1 Bacillota bacterium
CGGGAAAGGATGGTAAGATAGCAATAGACGGCGCAATCGTAGGAAGGTTCTTGGAACGTTGCCCAGGCTGGGCAAGAGGGGGGAACATACCGATGAAGGCAGTGATCATCCCGCAGTTTGGCGGACCAGAGGTGTTGACGGTGGCCGAGCGGCCGGAGCCCTCGGCCGGGCCCGGGGAGGTCCGGGTGCGCGTGCATGCCGCCACCGTCAATCCCACCGACCTTTCACTGCGCTCGGGCCGACGTACCCCGGACTATCCGCCACCCTACATCCCGGGCATGGAATTGGCCGGCGTGGTGGATCAAGTGGGGCCGGGGGTGCAGACGCTGCGGGTGGGCGACGAGGTGATGGCGATTGTGGTGCCGATGCGCCCCCAGGGTGGAGCCCAGGCGGAGCTGGTGGTGGTCCCGGAGGCGTCCGCGGTGCCGATTCCCCGGGGCCGGAGCCTGGTAGAGGCGGCCACCCTTCCGATGAACGGCCTCACCGCCCGCCGGGCCCTGGACCTCTTGGCGCTGGCGCCCGGCTCGACGCTGGCCGTGACCGGGGCGGCCGGAGCGGTGGGCGGGTACGTGATTCAGCTGGCCAAGGTGGCGGGCCTGAAGGTGGTGGCCGACGCCGCGCCGGCCGATGAGTCCCTGGTCCGCGAGTTAGGTGCCGACTGGGTGGTGCCGAGGGGCAGCCAGGTGGCGACGGAGATCCGCCGCGTCATCCCCCAAGGGGTGGACGGACTGGTCGATGCCGCCGTCTTGGGGGCCAAGGTGTTAGGAGCGGTGCGGGACGGCGGCGCAGTGGCCGCGGTTCGCCAGTGGGAGGGCGGCACCGAACGCGGGATTGTCATCCACCACGTCATGGTCACCGAATACGCCCAGAATCGGGCGGCCTTGGAGGAGTTGCGACAGTTGGCCGAGCAGGGGCGCCTGACGCCGCGGGTGGCCCAGACCTTTCCCCCTGAAGCCGCGCAAGAAGCCCACCGGCGGCTCGCCGCCGGTGGGGTCCGCGGGCGGCTGGTGATCGTCTTCTCCTAACCGCGGTGCCCCTGCCCAGACCGTTGCCGGGGGCGACCGGAGTGGGCCTTGGACCGCGTCCGGTCTCCCCGGGCCCGCGGTCACCTTAAGGAGGCTGCCAGTCCGAGGAGGAACGGGAAGGATGGACATCGCTTCACGCTACCTAGACCAGCTAACCGAACAAGACCTGACTTTCCTGGCCAGCGCCATCGGCGCTCAAGGAGCCCAATTCCTGGGCCAACATCCCAATCAGGTGGCGCAGGCACTGTCCGACCCCCGGGTGTTCCAGCGCATCTTTGGGGAGCCGCGGCAGGCGTGGCTCGAGCGGGTATCCGCGTTCCTGGTCTTCGCGGTGATCGTCCATCGGGTGGCCCAGGAACTGGAAGAGGCGACCGCCGTGCAAGAGTGGGTGGGACCTCGGCAGCGGCTTTGGGTTTTTGACGTGGAGCCGCTTCGGCAGTTCCTGCGCGATGCCGCCCTGCGCCTGTTTTTAGTCGAGCTTCTGGGATCCTACACCCACGTCCACAGCGGGTCGGTGCGGGTGCGCGACCGCCGGGGATGGCGCCGGGTGCCGGTGAGTGAATTAGATCCTCTGCACCTGGTGCAACTCTTGGACGTGGTGGTGGAGGCGGAGCGGATCTGGGTGTACCGGCGCCTGGGGGACTTGGCGCTGTTCTTGACCGGCGTGTTTCCCGACTTCGTGGCCCGGGCGGCGGGCGGGGCCTGGCGCCGCTGGTACCGGACACGCTTAGCCTTGGCTCGTCCGGAGACCCGACTGGACCGGGCGGACGAGGACGCCTTGGCTTTGGTCGAGGAAACGGGTCGGCTAAGTTACGCGGCCGCCCTGAAGCTGGCCGGGACGCCGGTGGGCGAACTCAGCCTGGTCTCGGAGGTTTTAAGACGCTTTTCAGTGGCCCGCCGCGTGCTCAACGTGATCGTCGACCGCTACATCCTTCCTCAGCGCCACTGGTGGTTTCCCTTTGCCAGGGCCTAAGCGGGCTTGGCTAGGGGGCGAGCGACCGCGGGCCCAGGCAGCACCGACGGGCGGGTTTGGCGGGAGGAGAGGGGGAACGGGGATGGTGGTGATCACCGGAAACTTTGACCAAGGTCAGGTGGCCTGGGCCTTGGCCGAGGCGCTGGCGCGAGAGCAACAGACCATCTTATGCGTCGGTCGCCATCGGCAACGGGTGGAGGCGGCGGTGGCCCGCCTGCGCGCCTTGGCCCCCGGGGTTGGGGTGGAGGGGGAGGTGCTGGACCTGGCCGATCCGGCAAGCTACGCCCGGCTGAACCATTGGGCGCAGCAGGCTCCGCTACAAGGGGTGTTGCACGCCGCTGGAGGACTCCATTATGTGAAGCCGGCGGGCGAGGTGGCCATCGAGGAATTCCACCGGGAAGTAGCGGCCAACTTGACCACCACCTTCCTGATCGGGCAGTGGGCGTTGGGGGCGTTGACCGAGGGGGGAAGTTTTGTGGCCTTTTCGCGGTTGGGATCCCCCAAGGCCCAGATGGTGGCCTACAACGCGGCGAAGGCAGGGGTGGAGGCGGTCATCCGCACCCTGGCCCTGGAGGGGCGACCGCGCAAGCTCCGCTTCAACGCCGTCGCCCCCGGGCTGATCGCCACGCAGGCCAACCTCGAGGCGTTAAGGCCGAGCTCTCTGCAGGGATGGACGCGACTGGAAGACGTGGTCCGAGTCGCCCTCTG
>JAIMAE010000047.1 GCA_023512105.1 Bacillota bacterium
CACACGGCCGTCCCCCACCTCCGCACCCGGGCTACTGGGGGGAGACCCCCTGGGATCCCGGGCCGTGCCAGCCCTTTACATAACGAGATCCCGCGCTACACCCGGCGCGGGATCTCGGCTTTTGCGCACGCTAGAGGAAGAGCGAGGAGGGGAGTGGGGTGGAACAGGCGGTAACCGTGTCGGTGGTGATTCCCGCACACAACGCCCTCGCAACCATCGGTCCGGCCTTGCGCTCGGTCGAGGAACAGACCTATGCGCCGACGGAGACGATCGTGGTCGACGATGGCTCTGAGGACGGGACCGGGCAGTGGGTGGGCCGGAATTTTCCCTGGGTCAGGGTGTTGCGGACGATGGGCGCCGGGCCGGCCGGAGCGCGCAACGCCGGGATCGAGGCGGCCGGCGGGGAGTGGGTCGCGCTGTTGGACGCCGATGACGTGTGGCATCCCGAGAAGTTGGCCTTGCAGGTGGAGGCCTTGTTGGGAGATCGCTTGGCGTCGAAGGTGGTCGCGGTTGCCGGCGATTGGGTGCGCTCGGTCGAGCGGGGGTGGCCGCCGATGGCGCGACCGGTGCCGGTGGAGGTGGTGGACTATCGCGACCTCCTGATTCTAAATCGATTCCAGACTTCGACGGTATTGATGCGCCGAGCGGCCTGGGAGGAGGTGGGAGGATTTGACCCGGAGGTCGACGGGGCCGAGGACTGGGACCTGTGGTTGCGGCTGTCCCGCATCGGCCGGATTCTGAAGTTGGCGGCCCCGGTGGTCATGTATCGCGACCTTCCTACCGGCTACAGCAAGGACGTGTGGCGAGTCTACCGGACGATGTGGCGCATGTTGGAGAAACACCGCGACAGCGCCCCGTTGAGTCGGGAGGAGCTCGGCGCGGTGCTGGCCTGGCATCACCTGCGCTTTTGGGTGGCATTTTTACTGGCCGGCGATCGCGCGCATGCGCAGATGGTGGGGCGTCGACTACGGGCCGACGGATTGCTGCCGCGGGTGGGAAGCGCCACCACTCGGTATCTGGCCCCGTTTTTATGGAGTCGTTTCAAACGACGGTGGCGCAAAACCTCTTGAGAGGTTCCCCGGACGGCGCGGTATAATGCTACCAGACAGCGATGGGGTTCGCGGGAGTCGGCGAACCCAGGCGAGCAAGGAGGGAGCATCGGTCATGTTTCGCGACCTGGACCTAAGTGGCGTCTTTACTCCTACATACTTCATCTCGATATTGCTGATGGCGGTCATCGCGGTGGTGGGACTAATCGCCGGCTCGAGCATCAGCCCCTGAAGGACGGCCGGAAGGGAGGAAGTCGCCGATGGGCCTGCTGGTGGGAATCTACGCACCTAACACCCCGACCTTGGTGGGTGACCTGGGAGTGCGCCATCGCCCCACCGAGTTGGCCCTGCGCGAACTCGGCCAGCGCTGGGGCCCAAAGCTACGGGCCTGGGTGGTGATCTCCCCGCACTTTGTCACCGGCGGGGGCTTTGGCGTGGTTGGGCAGGATCGACTGCGCCAGATTTACGATTTTACCGGGTTCCCCGAGGAGTTTTACCAAGTCGCCTACCCGGCCCCTGGGGATCCGGGCTTGGCCCGCGCCATCGTGGCTCAGGCCGCCAGCCGGGGGGTGCCGGCGGAACTGGTTGACGAGCAGTGGGGGCTGGACCACGGCGCATGGTCTCCCCTGGTCCACCTCAGTCCAGAGGCGGCAATTCCGGTGGTCCCGGTGTCCATCGCCCCCAACTTGGGCGAGGAGGCCCACATGCGGTTTGGCGAGGCGATACGGGCAGCGGCCGGCGACACCCCGATCGGTCTGGTGGCCACCGGGTCGTTGATCCACCGGCTAGACCTCTGGAGTCGCCCGGGATCGAGTCTGCCTGAACGCGCCCAAGTCTTTCTGGCTGCGGCGCACCGGGCTTTGGAGAACGGCGTTTGGCAGGAGTTGTGGGAGGTCGACGGCCAGGCGATGCGAGCGGCTGCTCCGGAGGGCGGGCGGTTTCCGTTGGCGGTGATGCGCGGTGCGCTGCCCTGCTTTTCCGGCAAGGTGCTGGCAGAGGAGCTGGAGTTCGGTGCGGTGTCGTTGAGCACGGTAGAACTGATTCCCTGTCCGCAACCGACGCCCGTATAAAGAGCCGGGAAAAAATTTTTGCCGAGGGGATGTCACCGCGACCAAGATCTGCTACAATACCCTTGAAAGACAAAAAAAGTCAAAGTCAGAGGAGGTGAGGCGATTGGCAAGATTAAGTGACGAGATCGAGGCCTATCTCCTCCACCTTCTAGAGAGTTCACCCAACCGATGCGTGGAGATTCAGCGCTCGGAGTTGGCCATGCGGTTTGACTGCGTGCCCAGTCAGATCACCTACGTCCTGATGACCCGATTCACCTCGGATCGGGGATACTTGGTGGAGGGACGACGAGGTGGTGGAGGCGGGATTCGCCTGACTCGGATTAAGACGGATCGCCAAGACCTGTGGGAGGCCATCCGAGGGTTGGAGGCGGTCGACCAAGGGCGGGCTCAAGATGTCGTTCACCGCGCGCAAGAGGCGGGGCTGCTTTCCGAACGCGAAGCGCGGCTGATAAAAAACGCCTTGCGCCGCGAGGTGCTGCAGCTCGACCTGCCGGAGCGCGATCATCTGCGCGCGCGCCTGTTAAAAGCCATGTTGGCCTCGATCTTGAGCACCGAGGAGGTGTGAGCCGTGGATACGCCGGGAGGGGTCCAGGCACCGGTCTGCCAGCGCTGTCTAAAACGGCCGGCGACGGTCCAGTTCTCCAAAGTGGTAAACGGGGAGAAGAGCGAGCGGCTGTTGTGTGAAGAGTGTGCGCGCGAGGAAGGCGCCTTTCACTTCATGCTGGGACCGGTGTTTACGGTGCAGAACGTCCTGGGAGGGCTGATCGGCCAGGTTCCGGGGCCTGTTCGCCCGTCCTTTCAAGAGCGGCGCTGCCCGCACTGCGGATATACCTACCAGCGGTTTGCCGAGACCGGCCGGCTGGGGTGCGACCGGTGCTACGAAACCTTTGCCGACCAGCTGGAGCCCCTCATCCGGCGGATTCAAGGCAGGGCGAGTCATCACGGCAAGGTTCCGGGGCGGGCTGGACGGGCGTACCTCCGCCAGCGAGAGATCGCCCGGATGAAGGCGGAACTCAAAGCGGCCGTGGAGCGGGAGGAGTTTGAACGGGCGGCGGAGCTTAGGGACCAAATTCGGCGGCTGGAGGACGAACTGCGGAGCAGCGATGTGGGCGAGGGAGGGGCGGTGCGATGAGCCAAACAGGTTTCTCCCGGTTCAATCAGTGGAGCCACTGGATGGAGGGCAAGGGCCTGGAATCCGACATCGTGCTCTCTTCGCGGATTCGCTTGGCCCGCAACCTCCGGCAGCTGCCCTTCCCGCATCGGTTGGACGAAAGTCAGGCCGAGACCACGCTGGCCCGGCTGGAGGAGACCTTGCAGGCCATCCATGACCGCTGGCACCTGGACTTTTATCGGCTGGCTGAGGTCTCTCCGCTGGAGCGGCAGGTGCTGGTGGAGAAGCACTTGGTCAGCCCCCAGCTGGTCCAGGAACCGGTCCGGTATCAGGCCGTCGCCATCGATCCGCGGGAAAGCATTAGTATTATGATTAATGAGGAGGATCACCTGCGCTTGCAGGTGGTGTTGCCGGCCTTAAGCCTGCAAGAGGCCTGGCACGTGGCCAATCGGGTGGACGACGCGTTGGAGGAACACCTCGACTTCGCGTTTGATCAAAAGTGGGGATATTTAACGGCGTGTCCGACCAATTTGGGGACCGGGATGCGCGCCTCGGTGATGGTCCATCTGCCGGCCCTGGTCTTGATGCGCCAGGTGGCGCAGGTGTTTACGACCTTGTCCCAGCTGGGGATGGTGGCCCGGGGATTATACGGGGAAGGCACCGACGCGTTGGGAAATATTTTTCAGATATCCAACCAAGTGTCGCTGGGACTGAGCGAAGAAGAGTTTTTGCACAATTTGTCGGTGGTGGCCCAACAAGTGGTCGGCAGCGAGCGCCACGCGCGCCAGCACTTGGCGCGGGAGGCAGGGGTGCGGTTGGCCGACCGGGTGGCGCGGGCCTATGGGATCTTGACCCATGCCAGGATTTTGTCGTCCGATGAGGCGCTGCGACTGCTTTCCGAAGTCAAATTGGGTGCCGACTTAGGAATCGTGCCGGCCCTGTCGCGAGCCAGTTTTGCCCAGTTGGCGGTGCTGACTCAGCCCGGGTTCCTACAACTCAAGGCCGGGAGGGCGTTAAATCCTCTGGAGCGAGACGAGCTCAGGGCCAAGTTGATTCGGGAGCAGTTGTTAGGCGAGGCCGCTTGACCCGGGGCGAGGTGGGCGTCCACCAGAACGCGGCGTCGGACCAGGCGCAAGCGCGCGGGAGTTTGGAGAAGGGAGGAACACGATGTTCGGCCAGTTTACGGAAAAGGCCCGGCGGGTCGTCATCCATGCCCAGGAAGAGGCCCGCCGGATGGGGCACAATTTCGTCGGTACCGAACACCTGTTGCTCGGGTTGATCCGAGAACAAAATTCGGTGCCCGCGAAGGTATTGCAATCGATTGGGCTTGATTTGGAAACGGTGCGGGCCGAGGTGTTAAAGGCCACCGGGCGGGGGCCGGCGATTGGTCCCAATGAAGAGGTGGCGTTTACGCCCCGCGCCAAAAAAGTGGTGCTGGAGCTCGCCGGAGAAGAGGCGCGGGCGCTGGGGCACAACTACATCGGTCCCGAACACCTGTTGTTGGGCCTAATCCGGGAAGGCGAAGGGGTGGCCGCCCAGGTGCTGTTGGCCGCCGGCGCGGACCTGAACAAGGTGCGCCATCAACTGGTTCACACCACCGGGGCCGGGCAGGGGGCCGGGCAGGCGGGAGCGGAACCGCCGGCGCAAATCGCCACGCCGACCCTCGACCTGTACGGCCGGGACCTGACCCACATGGCCCGCGAGGGCAAATTGGACCCGGTGATCGGGCGCGACAAGGAGATTGAGCGGGTCATCCAGATCCTGTCCCGGCGGACCAAGAACAACCCGGTGTTGATCGGCGAGCCTGGGGTGGGCAAAACCGCCGTGGTGGAGGGTCTGGCCCAACGCATCGTCGAGCAGCAGGTTCCTGAGATCCTCAAGGACCGCCGGGTGGTGGCACTGGACCTCGGCGCGATGCTGGCCGGCTCGAAGTACCGGGGAGAGTTTGAGGACCGGCTCAAGCGGGCGATGAACGAGATCCGGGAAGCCAAGAACGTGATCTTGTTCATTGACGAGATGCACACCATCGTGGGCGCAGGGGCCGCCGAGGGAGCCATCGACGCCGCCAACATCCTAAAGCCGGCGTTGGCCCGGGGAGAGCTTCAGGCGATCGGCGCCACCACCTTGGATGAATACCGAAAGTATGTGGAGCGGGACCCGGCCTTAGAGCGGCGCTTTCAGCCGATCATGGTGGAAGAGCCTACGCCGGAGGAAACCGAGCAGATTTTGGAGGGGCTCCGGGACCGCTACGAGGCGCACCACCGGGTGCACATCACCAAAGAGGCGATCGTGGCGGCGGTGCGACTCTCGGATCGCTACGTGTCAGATCGGTTTTTGCCGGACAAGGCGATCGACCTCATCGATGAGGCCGCCTCGCGGGTGCGCCTGAAGAGCTATGTGGCGCCTCCGGACTTGAAGCATTTGGCCGAGCGGCTGGAGGAGTTGCGCAAGGAGAAGGAGGCGGCCGTCCAGGCGCAAGAGTTTGAGAAGGCTGCCCAGATGCGGGACGAGGAGCAGCGGCTGAGGGATGAGCTGGAGCAGGAGACGCAGAAGTGGCACAGCCGCCAGGGGATTGAACCGATCAACGTCACCCCAGAAGACATCGCCCAGATCGTTTCTTCCTGGACCGGCATCCCGGTCGAGAAGTTGAAGGGCGAGGAATCCGAACGCCTGCTCCACCTGGAAGACGAGCTGCACCGGCGGGTGGTCGGGCAACACGAGGCCGTGCAAGCCGTCAGCCGGGCCATTCGGCGGGCTCGGGCGGGGTTGAAGAACCCCCGTCGGCCGATTGGGTCGTTCCTCTTCCTCGGACCGACTGGGGTGGGCAAGTCCGAGCTGGCCAAGGCCCTGGCGGTGGCGCTGTTTGGGGACGAAGACGCGATGATCACCATCGACATGTCGGAGTACATGGAGCGCCACGCCGTCTCCCGGCTGGTGGGAGCCCCGCCCGGCTACGTCGGCTATGAAGAGGGAGGCCAACTGACGGAGGCGGTTCGGCGCCACCCGTACTCGGTGGTCCTGCTGGACGAGATTGAGAAGGCGCATCCGGAGGTCTTCAACATCTTGCTCCAGGTGTTGGAGGAAGGGCGGTTGACGGAGGCCAAGGGGCGGACGGTGGACTTCCGCAACACCGTGATCATCATGACCTCCAATGTGGGGGCGGACGTGATTCGCCGCCAGAGCCGGATCGGGTTTCGTCGAGGCGACGAGGAGGAGAATTATCAGGATATGAAGGACCGCTTGATGGACGAGGTCAAGCGGACCTTCCGACCCGAGTTCATCAACCGGGTGGACGAGATCATCGTCTTCCACGAGCTGAACGAGGAGCATCTGGCCCAGATCGTGGGCATCATGCTCCAGGAGGTGGCCGAACGCGTTCGCCAGACCGGTTTTGAGCTGGAGGTGACCGACGCCGCCAAGCACGTGATCGCCAAGGCCGGCTACGACCCGGTGTTCGGAGCTCGCCCACTGCGCCGGGCGATTCAGCACCTGGTGGAAGACCAGCTGGCGGAGGAGATCCTGGCCGGTCACTTCCCGGAGAACTCGCACATCCTGGTCGATGCCGAAGGCGATCACCTGGTCTTTCGGCGGGTTGACCAGCCGAGTGAAGCGCTAAACCGCTAAAGGAAAGTTGGGGAGGGGCCACCAGCGGTGGGCCCCTCCGAACTTTTGATCGCGGCCCCTGACGCCACTCTCAACACTTCGACGGCGATGCCGGGGCGTCCGGCTCGAATTGGGCCAGGGATTGGCCAACAACGCGGTCTTGTCCGCTTTTGCAGGCCTGGCGAGGTTCGTGATCCCGGTCACATGGTGGTATGATGGAGGCGAGAGCAAGGCTCAAGCAGTGACGGTCGTCCGGAGGCCGGGTTGTCATGGTGCACTGATACGACTCGTCCAGAACCCCTGGGCCGAGGTAATTTTATCTTCCCCTCCGGGCAGACTAAAAACTGGATGACTGACAAGTCATTGCAAGCCGTGGGAATAGCGGGAGGTGAAGGATATGGACCGGGTTACGCGTCAAATTCTTACCATCGCCGGAGCGGTCATCGGACTCCTGGCGGTGTTCCAAAATCGGGCGGCGCTCGAGGAAACCTGGCCATATCTCCAATCCCCCGGATGGCCGCACCTAGGCGTAGCGCTCGGAGCGGGTCTGGTCGGGGGTGGATTGGTGGGGTATCTCCTGGGCCCGGCATTGGTGCGATGGGGAAAAATGGCCATCGCCTGGGGTGAGGCGCGGTTACAGCGCACGCCCACCCAGGACTTGCTGTCCGGGTCCATCGGATTGATCGTAGGGTTGCTGGTGGCGTTCCTAGTCGGCGTTGACCTGGGAGGACTGGGGCTGTTGGGGGCCATCTTGCGGGTGGCCATCACCATCGGCTTTGGGTACCTCGGCCTCAGAGTCTCGGTGCGGCGCAAGGACGAGCTGATGCGGCCCCAGACCTGGATGGCCCGGGTCAAGCATCGCGGTTCGGCCGAAGGGGCCAAACCGAAGATCTTGGACACCTCGGTCATCATCGACGGACGGATCGCGGACATCTGCCGGACCGGGTTTCTGGAAGGTCCCCTGGTGATACCGGGATTCGTCCTGGAGGAGTTGCGCCACATCGCCGATTCGGCCGATGTGCTAAAGCGCAATCGGGGGCGGCGCGGGCTGGACATCCTAAACCGCATCCAAAAGGAGCTCAACGTTCCGGTCCAAGTCTACGAGCGCGATATCGATCCGGGAGCGGAGGTCGACTCCAAGCTGCTGAAGTTGGCTCGCTTGTTGGATGGCAAGGTCGTGACCAACGACTTTAACCTCAACAAGGTGGCGGAGCTGCAGGGCGTCCCGGTGCTCAACATCAACGAACTGGCCAACGCGGTCAAACCGGTGGTGCTGCCGGGCGAGGAGATGGTGGTCCACGTCATCAAGGACGGGAAGGAAGCCGGTCAAGGCGTGGGCTACCTGGACGATGGCACCATGATCGTGGTCGACGGCGGGCGCAAGTCGATCGGACAAACCGTGCAGGTCATCGTCACCTCGGTTTTGCAGACCGCGGCGGGTCGCATGATCTTCGCGAAATTAAAAGGGCCCTTGAGCATGGAAGTGCAAGAGGCGCGTTGAAGGCAGTAGGGTTATCAGCGGCCAGGCGGGAGTATCCTGCCTGGCCTTCGCATCATGGCGGGGGTGGCGATGGTCGGAGCGTGGTTGGTGGTGGTGGCGGCCGGGGAAAGCCGCCGGATGTGGCCCCTAGGGTCGAAGACATGGCAAGAGGTGGAAGGCAGGCCGCTGATCGGCTGGACCATCGCCCGCCTCAAGCCTTGGCCATGGCGAGGCGCGGTGCTGGTGGTGCAGGCAGCCGACGTCGAGCGGGCCCAGTCGCTGCTGGAGGCGATGGGCTGTAGCCGTTGGCAGGCGGTGGCCGGGGCGTCCACCCGCGCCGAATCGGTTTGGGAAGGCCTAAAAGCCCTGCGGGAAGCCGGAGCGGGCGATTCCGAACTCGTGCTGGTTCACGATGGCGCCCGGCCCAACCCGTCGCTGGCCTTGGTGGGGCGGGTGGTCGACGCCTTGGCGTCGGAAGCAGCGGTGGTGCCGGTGTTGGCCGTGGGGGACACGGTGAAAGAGGTCGAGGCCGGCCGGGTGATGCGGACGGTAGACCGCCGCCGGCTGGGACTGGCCCAGACTCCCCAAGGTTTCCGCTTTGGTGCGCTTTGGCAGGCATACCAACAGGTGCAAGTGGCCAGCTGTACCGACGATGCCGAGGTGGCGGAGCGAGCAGGTCTGAAGGTGGCGGTGGTGGAGGGAGAGCTGGACAATCGCAAGGTCACCGTCCCGGAGGATTGGGCCTGGGTGCGCGCTGTGTCCGTCCGCGAGGCGATGCCCGGGGTGCGGGTCGGCCAAGGCTTCGACGTGCATCCATTGCGCCCAGGTCGCCGGTTGGTCCTGGGAGGCGTGGAGATTCCGCATGCGGCCGGCTTGGACGGGGACAGCGACGGGGACGTCCTGACCCACGCGCTGATCGACGGGCTGTTGGGGGCGCTCCACTGGGGCGACCTCGGCAGCTGGTTTCCCCCCGGGACGGTTCCGGAGGGCGCCTCCTCACTGGAATTGTTGGACGAGGTGATGCGCAGCTGTCGCCTAAGCGGCGTGAACATCCAGCAGGTGGATGCCACCGTGGTGGCCCAAGCTCCGCGGCTTAGGCCTTACATCGCCGCCATCGAGTCGCGCCTGGCCGAGGTGCTGGGGGTGGGCGCGGATGCGGTGTCGGTGAAGGCCACCACCACCGATGGGTTGGGCTTTGCCGGACGGGGAGAGGGAATAGCGGCGTTGGCGCTGGTGACGGTGGCGCTGCCAGGTGACGGCATGCCGCGGCCTCAGCGCCGACCCAGGTAGGCCAAGATGCCTTGGGCCACCGCGGTGCCCAGCCTTTGGCGCCAGGCGCTCGAGGTCAGGCGCGCCAGGTCGTGCCGCTGAGTCAAAAACCCCACCTCGACGGTCACGGCCGGGACCCTGGCCTCCATCAGCACCAGGTGATGGGCTGGGCGCGGCGGGTGATAGATCCCGACCGTGGAGGCCAAGGGGCCGGTGAGGGCCCAGGCCAGTTGTTGGGAGGACGGCGAGTCGGCCCGGTAATAGACGATGGGACCGGCCACAGTGCCGGTCGGTTCGGCGTTGCTGTGAATCGAGACCAGGATGGTGGCCCCGACCCTGCGGGCCAAAAAAGCGCGCTCGCGCAGGTCCTGCACGACCAAATAGGGCCCGGGTCGCACCGCCGAGTCCTGGGTTCGGGTCATGGCCACGCCGACTCCGCGCCCCATCAAGGTGCGGGCGGCGCTCTGGGCGATTTCCAGATTGACCTCCTTCTCCAACAAGCCGGTGACTCCAACCGCGCCCGGGTCGGGGCCCCCGTGACCAGGATCGAGCACGACCAACGGGCGACCGGGGGCCGCGGCGGTGGCCTTGGGGGGATGGGCGCTGAGGTACCACCACGCCAAGGCCAAGCCGCCCAAGGCCGCCCACAACCTGCCTTTGGCCATGGACCGCGTTTCCCTCCGGAGGACGGTGGTATGGTGGGTCTCGTCCTCCCGGTTAGCTATATGTGGGAAGGCGGAGAGAAAGACGTTTTACCGCGCATCCAGCCCGGCCAGGAGGAGGGCTCGGGCGCGGGCAAAGCGCTCGCTCCAATACTCGTGGGCCTCGTCGGCCACGGGGTCAAGGCCAGGGGCCTCTTCGCTGTGGACCTCGATGTTGGCCAGGATAATCGCCTCGATCGCATCCAGACATTGGAGCAGCGCTTTTTTGTCGGGCGGCCCCCACTCTCCTCCCAGCGCGCGGCGAACGAATTCCTCCGGGTCCGCCCCTTCTGCCGCCACCTCGTAATATCGGTCCTGCCACCATTCGGAGTCGTGGGACATCGTCTTGCTAAAAACCCTCCTGGTCTTGGGTCGGCACACCGGGAGCGCTTTTACGGCGCGCCGGTCTGGCTTCCTTGATGGTATGAGAACGGCCAATCGTAGTTCGGGCCAAAGACTCCGTCGAAGACCGCCTTGGCCGTGGGATCGTCGACCTTAAAGTATTGGTCGTAGATCGCCCGGGCTACGAATCCGGAGTCCGCCCCCCATTCCCCACCCCGGATGTAGACCAGGATGAGGATCGAGGGATGCGGCATCGGCCCGTAGGTCACAAAGAAGGCGTTGTTGGGATTGCCGGCCAACTGGGCGGTGCCGGTCTTGGAGGCCACCGGCAAGGGGAATCCGGCCAGCGCGCCGTAGCCGGTCCCCGAGACCCCGCGCGCGATGTTGGGATCTTGGGCCGACATGACCATGCCCTGCTGGACGGTCTTGATGATGTCAGGCGGGACGTCGATGTGGCCCTGCACCACCGGATGGAAGACCTTTACCACCTTGCCCTCCGGACTGGTGATCTCGGATACCAGGTGCGGCCAGTAGAGCGTTCCCCCGTTGGCGATCGCCGCCTCGGCCCGCGCCAAGCCAATCAGCGTGTATTGGGAGATGCCTTGGCCGATCACCGTGTTGAGGTTATCGCCCCACGTCCAGGGCTCGCCGGTTTCCTGTTGGAAGAGGGCCGGCGTGGGAACGCGCCCAGGCACTTCCCCCGGCAAGTCGATCCCGGTCTTTTCCCCCAACTGGAAGGCCTGGATCCACTTGTCCATCACCGAAATTCCCATCTCGTACCCTAGAGTGTAGAAGAAGGTGTCGTCGGACAAACCGATGGCTTGCTCGAGGTTGATCCATCCAAACCCGGGCGCGTACCAGTTGTGCATGGAGGGCAACTTGGGGTAGTAGCCCGGGTCAAAAATCTCGGTGGTCGGGGTGACCACGTGGGAGGCCAGCGCCGCCACCGCCATCAGGGGCTTGAAGATCGAACCCGGCGAATACAGCCCCTGGATGGGGCGGATCAGCATGGGGTGGAGCGGGTCTTGCAACAACTGGGTGTAGTACTGGTACCGCCGCTTGAGGTCGCTGGGGACCAGGTCGTTGGGATTGTAAGAAGGCAGGCTGACCATGGCCAAAACGTTGCCGTTGTTGGGGTCGAGCACGATGACCGCCCCGCGGTCGGCGGTGGGGCTGTGGGCGGTCGGGTTGGTGGTCTTTTGCATCGCCTGCATCACGTACTGCAAGGCGTCTTGGGCCGTCTGCTCCAGGCGCCAATTGATGGTCAGGTGCAGGGTATCCCCGGGGGTGGGGACGGTCTGGCCGTAGAGTTGCACCAGTTGGCCCTGCCGGTTGACCTCGGCGTATTGGCCCCCGGAGTGCCCGTGCAGGTACTGGTCGTACTCGGCCTCCAGCCCGCTGGAGCCGACGATCGAGGTCATGGTGTAGCCTTGGTTGCGCAGCTTCTGGTATTGGGCGCTGTTGATCTGGGAGACAAACCCGATGATGTTGCCCATCACGCTCCCGAAGGGGTAGCTGCGCACGGCCACCGGCTGGATGCGGATGTTCGGAAGCTCCGAGATGTTCTCCTCGATCGCGGTCATCTGCGCCGGCGTCAGGCCCGAGGTGATGGCGATCGGTTCGTAGGCGGGAAGGGTATCCAACCCGTGTTGGACTACCGAGATCACCGAGGAGACGGGCACGCCCAGGTATTGGGCCAGGCGCTCGGCCTCCGCGGTCGGCATGGGGCCGCCGCGGTTTAAGTAATACACCGTCCAGGACGGTTTGGAGGTGGCGACGGTGACCCCGTCCGCTGTCACCATATTGCCGCGCGGAGCCGGGATGGGCAACTTGCGAAGGTAGTCTTGCTTGGCCAGGGCCTGATATTGGCTGGCATGGACCACCTCGAGATACCAAAAGCGCGTCGCCACGGCCAGGAAGGCCAGGAGGACGAACAGCCCGAAAAAAATCACCCGACGCGCCAAGAGTTTTTGGGGCATGGACACCGCTCCGTCATTTAGCCTTAGGACTAGTGTAGCAAACCACCGGCTTTGGGGTATGAGATAAATTTGGAGGGCATGGACACGGTTTCCGAGGAGCTTGACGGGGGCGAGGGGCTTCGGTACGCTCTCTCTAACCTGAGAGGGGCCGGACGCTCGGCCACATCGTCTATCGGAAAGGAACACGGCGGTGATTTCGGTCTACAACACCCTGACGCGGAGCAAAGAACCCCTGCGGCCGATCGTGGAGGGACAGGTATCCATCTACGTATGCGGGGTCACGCCCTACGACCATGCGCACATCGGCCACGCCCGGCCGGCGGTGGTCTGGGATGCCATCAAGCGCCACCTGCGGCGTCGCGGTTACGTGGTGCGCCATGTGCAAAACTTCACCGACATCGACGACAAGTTAATCCGCCGGGCTGCTGAGACGGGCGAGTCGGTGGAGGCGGTTGCCGCCCGGTACATGGCCGAATATCAAGAGGCGATGGCGGCGTTGGGGGTGATTCCCCCCGATTTCATGCCTCGGGTCACCGACAACCTATCTGCTATCATCGATTTTGTGGGTCAGCTGGTGGCCCGCGACTTTGCCTACGCCCGCGACGGCGATGTCTATTTCCGGGTGGGGCGGATGGCGGATTACGGGAAACTCTCCGGTCGCGACCGGGAGGAGTTGCGCGCCGGTGCCCGGGTCGAACCGCAGGAGAACAAGGAGGACCCTCAGGACTTCGCTTTGTGGAAGCGCGCTTCGGCCGACGAGCCCGGGTGGGAGAGCCCTTGGGGGCGGGGAAGACCGGGATGGCACATCGAATGTTCGGTGATGTCCTCCCGCTATCTAGGCCCTCGCTTCGACCTGCACGGGGGCGGCATCGATCTGGTGTTCCCCCATCACGAGAACGAAATCGCCCAGTCGGAGGCGTATTACGGCCATCCCAGCGTCAACGTCTGGGTGCACAACGGGCTGGTGACCCTCTCGTCGGTCAAGATGTCGAAGTCGTTGGGCAATGGAGTCGAGCTCCTCGACTTGCTGCGGCACTACCAGGCCACCGCCTTGCGCACCTACCTGTTGAGCGTCCATTATCGCACTCCGATCGAATTCAGCTTCGAGGCGCTCCAGGATTGGCAGACCGGGCTTGGACGCTTGCAAGCGATGTGGCAGGAGGTCCAAGCCCTGGGCCCCAGTTCGGCTTTGGTCGGGGGCGAATGGCTAGAAGACCTGTGGGGCTTTGAGCGGCGGTTCTTGGCCGCGTTAGACGACGACTTCAACACCGCGCGGGCCTTCGCCGAGTGCTTTGAGTTGGTCCGCGAGGCCCGGCGCGTGCGCGCCCAAGGAGGCCAGGCGGCAGCGGTGGCGGGCTACCTGACCAAGGTCGGGTTGGCGGCGGCCAACGAGATCCTGGGCTTCCTGGCTCCACAACCAGGACCCGCTGCCGACTTTGGCTCCGAGCGACAGGAGGTGCCGACCTGGGTTTCCATGCTCCTGGCGGTGCGGCAACAAGCGCGCCAAGCTGGACAATATGAATGGGCCGACCGCGTGCGCGAGGCGTTGCGGGAGGCCGGATGGGGGATAGAAGATGGCCGTACGGAGAGCCGGGCGATTCCGCTCCGCCCCTCGCGACCTACCCAGGAAGCCTAAAGGATCCTCGCACCCGGCGACCAAAGCGGTCGAGGAGCGTCGCGAACCGACCATCCCGCTGAGCGAGCTCTTGGTAGGGAGGCAGGCGGTGCGGGAGGCGCTGCGAGCGCACCGCGCCTTGAACCGAATCTGGATCCAAGAGGGCGCCGACGGCGTCCAGGGCAGCCTTAAGGAGATCGTGGCCCTGGCCCAGGCCCAAGCCGTGCCGATGGCCCGGGTGCCGCGCCGACGGCTCGACCAGTTGGCCGCGCAGCTGGCTCATCAAGGAGTGGTGGCCCAGCTCAGCCCGGTCTCCACGCTCTCCTGGGAAGGATTGTGGGAGCAGCTGGAAACTCAGGAGGAAGCGTTTTTACTGCTGCTCGACCGGGTACAAGACCCGCAAAATCTGGGGGCCATCTTGCGGGTAGCCGACGGGGCCGGGGCCGCCGGGGTGGTCATCCCGGAGCGAGGGTCGGCCGGGATCACGGCTGCGGTGGCCAAGGCCTCGGCGGGCGCGGTGTCCTGGGTGCCGGTGGCTCGAGTCACCAACTTGGTGTCTGTCATCGGAAAACTGCAACAGGCCGGCTACTTTGTCTTTGCGGCGACCCAGGACGGGGAACGGCTGTATTACGATGTCGATTGGCGGGGAAAAGTGGCGCTGGTGGTCGGATCCGAGGGGAAAGGGGTGCGCCCCTTGGTGCGGGCGCGGTGCGACCAGACGGTGCGCATCCCGATGGTCGGCAAGCTGCAGTCCTTAAACGCGGCCACCGCGGCGGCGGTGGTGGCCTTCGAAGCCCTGCGGCAACGGCATCACGTCCAGTGAAAAGTTCAGGATACAGCGCCAAGCGGCGTCTTTGCCCCATTGGACGGGCTTGTACCCGTTCGCAGGATGGCCAAGCCGACTGCTTCTAAAAAGTGAGGGTTGACGCCGCTTTGAAGCCCCATCTATAATGGGCGATGAATGCAAGGCAATATCTGGGGAGATTGAAATTTCTGTTCATTATGAGTTAACCTACTCATCGAACCTTGTCTGGAATCCTTGGTAACGGTCGGCGTGTCATGGAGGGATTGCGGGTGAGCATAGGTCTCAGCCAAGACTCGGTGATAGATTACGAACTCATGATGGACGAGGACATTGTCATGGAGGCGCGCGAGGGCGTCGACGAAGCGCTGGAGTACTTGATTAACAAGTACAAGAACTTCGTGCGCGCCAAGGCCCGGTCCTACTTCCTGATCGGAGCCGACCGAGAGGACATCGTGCAGGAAGGCATGATTGGGCTGTATAAGGCCATTCGCGACTTCCGGGCCGACAAATTGGCTTCGTTTCGGGCCTTTGCTGAACTTTGTATCACCCGGCAGATTATCACTGCCATCAAAACCGCCACGCGCCAAAAACATATTCCCTTAAACTCCTACGTCTCCCTGAACAAGCCGATTTACGAAGAAGACTCCGACCGCACCTTGCTCGACATCATCTCCACGGCTCGGGTTTCCGATCCGGAGGAAATGATCATCCATAGAGAGGAATTCGGAGACATCGAGGAAAAGTTGGGGGAGATCCTGTCGGATCTAGAGTGGAAAGTTTTAATGGCCTACCTCGATGGGCGCTCCTATCAAGAGATCGCCACCGAATTGAAGCGCCACGTGAAGTCGATCGACAACGCCTTGCAGCGCGTCAAGCGCAAACTGGAGCGCTATCTGGACGGGCGGGTGAGCATCCAGTGGATGGCCCGCCAGCTGGCCGAATAGGGTCCTTGAAATCTCGGCGGTCGCATGATACAATGGCTGCGCGGTGAGGGGCACGGGCTGGCGTAGCTCAATTGGTAGAGCAGCTGATTTGTAATCAGCAGGTTGCGGGTTCGAGTCCCATCGCCAGCTCCAGAGAAACCCGAGTTTTCGAGGGGCCAAGCCCAGAGAAGCAGGCGAAGTACATAGATGGATGGGTGCCCGAGTGGTTAAAGGGGGCGGTCTGTAAAATCGCTGGCTTTGCGCCTACGTTGGTTCGAATCCAACCCCATCCACCATCGCGGGGTAGAGCAGTCTGGTAGCTCGTCGGGCTCATAACCCGGAGGTCGCAGGTTCAAATCCTGCCCCCGCAACCATGCTCACGTAGCTCAGTTGGTAGAGCACGTCCTTGGTAAGGACGAGGTCACCGGTTCAATCCCGGTCGTGAGCTCCATTTTTATTTTGCGAGCCGTTATTCGTGGCAAGGAGCTGAAGAAGGGGTTGTGGGTTTCCACGGGGTTGGAGGTCAAAAGGCCCGCCGCCGGGGCATTGAACTGGCGTGGGCTCTCCCCGCGGGGGTGGCAGGCGAGAGCCCTCGCGCCGTGCCTAGCTGAGCCTCGCCCATGGGGTTGGGCCGGGAGGATCCGGCGTGAAAGCTGAGGTCTTCCCGCTCTCCGAGAGCTCGACCGCGCGGTTGATTTCCTTGGAGTCGGAGCGCGACCTGCGCCTTTACCAGGGCGATGCGGTGGCCGTCCTTGAGGCCCTGCCGGCCTCCTTGCGCTTTCAATGCATCTATTGGGATCCGCCGTTTTTTAGCCGAAAGGTCCAGGCGGCCGACCGCGGGCAATTTCTCGACCGCTGGGATTCGCTCGAGGCCTATCTGGCGGCGATGCAGCGGGTATGGGAACCGATGGCCGCCCGACTGGCTCCGGAGGGTTTTTTCGCGCTTCACTGCGACTGGCATGCCTCGCACTACCTCAAGGTGATGGGAGATCGCCTGTTGGGCTACCACAATTTCCGCAACGAGATCGTGTGGCACTACCACGGCCGGCGGCAGGCTGCCCACACTCGGCTCAACGCCAAGCACGACGTGATCCTGGTCTGGGCGGCGAGCAAAAAGGCGACCATGCAGCCGCTCTACGAGCCGTGGGATCGCGACTACTACGTGCGGATGAAGCGACAGAAGGTCCACCGGGATGAGGACGGGCGCGAGTGGATCTGGGGGCATCGCGGCCGGGGGAAATCCCACGCTTACCGGATCTACCTGGATGAGGTGGTGGCCCAAGGCCGGGCGGTGGACGACGTCTGGGAGCTTCCGATCATCAACACCAGCAGCCGAGAACGGCTCGGATATCCCACCCAAAAGCCGCTCCAGCTGCTGACCCGATTGGTGGAATTGTTGACGCGCCCGGGGGATTGGGTGGGCGATTTCATGGCAGGCTCAGGGACGACCGGGGAAGCCGCCCTGCGCCTGGGGCGTCGGGTGGTGTTGGCCGACCGCAACCCGGAGGCGGTGGCGATCATGCGCGCCCGCCTGAGCCAACTAGCCCGATAAACGGCCGTCCAAGCCCTGGCCGGAGCCGGTGGGGTGGTCGGCTTCCGGGGCCGACTGGCCCAGCAATTGGTCGGCGAGCTGTTTTAAGGCCCGCTGGTGCATCCGAAAGTAGCTGGCGCGGGAGAGATGCAGGCGTTCGGCCAAGGCCTCGTGGGAATATCGGCGTTCCACGTAGTACAGCGAGAGAATCGCCCGAGCCTCTGCCCAGTTCTCCAGGTCGGCGGAGGTCAGGGCGTCGAAAATCCATCGCCGGATGCCAAGCGGAGTCGGGTGGCCTGGGTACAGTCCGGCCAGTCGACAACGGAGCAGATCCTCCGGTTGTTGCAGGCGAACCATGGCCTCCCGTACCCATTCGCTGCGCTCCTTTTCGGATGCGGGCGCTCCATGGGGCCTCATCATGGCGTCTATCCAAAGGGCCACCTGCTTGGGGTTCGCGAACGGCCATTGAGAGAACTCCCGAGGAGGCCACAGGGCCGGCATCGATCCGTGGCGCGACCGGAGTTCGGGCCAATCGCCCTCGGTGTGAATCGCCAGGTGGGCGAAGAGCGCGCCCCACAGCAGATATTCGGCCCCTGGCAGGTCTTGGGGCGCCCGAAACGCGACCACGTCAAGCACGCCGGAGCCGGATACCGTCCAGGAGGCCTCGGCCAGCGGAAGCGGGCGGTCCTCGTCTATCACTTGCAGGCCGAGGCGGGCGTCGGGGCAAAGCCGCCCCGTCCAGCGGAAGCGGTCGTAGGCGGGGAGCGGGAGGCGAAACTGCATCAATCCCCGCGCGGTGACCTCGGCCAAGATCCCCTCGGCTACCATCCGGTGGCTTCCCAGGGACTCCTCCTGGACCGCCCAAGCGGTGGCGCGGCGGAGCCATTGCCGCCACATCCACGGGCGCGCTTCTTCGACCAAGGGGATCAACCCGCGGCGAAGGGATCCGGAGAGGCTGAAGACGCCCGGCTCCAGCGCGCGGGTAACCGGCGAGTCGATCAGGCCTTGCCAGTGCTGCCCTACTACCTCTCGCCCTACCAATGCCTCCAATAGCGGGCGGTTGAAATACGGCACGAGAGACGCCGCCGCCACCAAGGTGTCCACCGACGCGGCGGCATAACCGGCTCGCCACGCCATCCGCCGCGATCCAGGGTGGAGCGCCCGCTCCACCAAAAAGGACCAGCGCTGCGGGGTGGTGCCGCCCTGCAGGCTTCCCCCGTCGGCCAAGATGGCGTCGGCCATGGGCGCGAGCAGAGCGGGAAGCCCTCCGGCGATGGCCAGGACCTCGGGATACCACGCTTCGCCAATTCCCATCGCTGCCAAGTACTCCCGGACAATGGAGTCCGCCCAAGGGCGGACGGAAATCTCGGCGATCCGGGCTTGGGCCAACCGGTCCCCCGCCCACAGCCGTTGCAAGGGCTCCACCCCGGCCAATACCACCATCACCCCTGGGCCGAGGCGCGGCAGCACTTCCGCGCGAAACCAGCGGTCCAGGGGTCGCCAGGCCTGGTAGTCGTCTATCAGCCACACCGCCCCGCTTTGGGCTCCTCGCCGGTTGAGGGCTGCCAGCGCCTGGGCAATGTCTGGGCATTCGCCAAGATGCTGGCTTAGGTGCTGTAATATCGCCCCCGGGGTCGGGCTGATTTGCGAGGCGGCGGTGGCGATGACGGTGGCAGAGCGGGCCTTGAGTGCCCGAGAAAAGGCAGCCAGACACGTCGACTTGCCCACCCCCGAGGGACCGGTGAGGTAGACGGCTCGCCCTTCGCTTTCGCTTTTCCTCCAATTTTGCCACAAGGTCTGCCAATCTTCCGCCCGCACAAAAAGCTCACTCTCCGGCGCGTTGGGCCCGAGCCCTGCATCGGTGCCGGTGGTACTGTGAAGTGGAATGCCGGCCACCCGGCGGCCTCCTTTCCTCTCGAAACCCGAAATGAGATCCCTGTTCACTGCCAATTTGGAACTCCTCGTAAAAAGTCCACTGCCTCTGCTTCCTGCTAAGAGGAGAATATCGAGCGTCGTGGCACCCGGCGTCTCAAGAGTGTCTCAACTTACCGTGGTTGGTGGTGCTCGGACCAAGCGGCACGGGGCCTGGGCAATGACGGCCTACCTGCCTGCATTGGGGGGTTCCCGAATCGCGCCTGACTTTGAACCTGGCTGCGAGGTTGGGCAGCCGCCCAATTGGCCCTCCCTGGGGGTTTTCTCTCGGCGGGATGACCTTGCCCCGCTCAGAGCAAAAGCCCTTCCGGGCTACCACGGACCCAAGCATCTTGCGCCATGACATGGATCTTCCTTCTCCTCGGTGTTTTCTTAAAACCCCCAGGCAGGCTGGAGCTTGTGGGGCCACGGTCCCCTGCAGAGGGTGGCCAGCAGTCCCAGCCCGGCCCAGGCACGGCTTCGGGCGTGGGAACTGGCCTCCCGACGCCCAACCTGCCGCGTTTTTCCCGAACGGCGACCTTCCTGGTTCGAAGCCCATTGTAGGCATCCGCCGCCCCGCGCGACGATCGGAAGAAATACGTATTTTGCGGGTGTTTGACCCTAAGCGGCTTGGGCGGGACGGAGCCCGCGGTGCAAGCCGGTGCGGCACGACCTGAGACGCTCGTTTTAGGACGTCACCCCCGTTCTGGGAGTACCGGGGGATTGGGCGCAGCGCGGGGATGGGTGGACGGGCCGCGGTGGCCGACCGGCTGCATCCTGGAGCCCGGGCAAAATTGACAGGGCTCGGGTCACGTGATACAATGCTGGCGCACGAGTGGGGGGTATGGGGAGATGCGGACGATCATCACCTTGGCGTGCGTGGAGTGCAAGCGGCGCAACTATACCACGACCAAGAACAAGAAAAACGACCAGAACCGACTGGAACGGCGAAAGTACTGCCGTTGGTGCAGGACCCACACGCTGCACAGGGAGACCCGATAACTTGGGTCTTCGGGAGGCGGGCGGGGAAAGGCGGGGCAGAGATGGAAGCCAAAGGCAACGCGGCTAACACCACCGGCGAACGCTCGCGGAAGTACCTGAAGGAAGTGCGGTCCGAG
>JAIMAE010000255.1 GCA_023512105.1 Bacillota bacterium
CACATGTTCCAGATCCGGGTGCCGATGGACGACACCCACACCTACCACCTGTGGTACTCCTGCTTCGTGCCGCCGGCAGGGGTGGCGGTACCGCCCGACTATCCGATGACGGTCTACGAGAACCCGATTGTCGACCCCAAGACCGGCAAGTACATCGTCGATTACGTGGACGGGCAGGACATGATGTGCTGGATCACCCAGGGGCCGATCGCCGACCGCACCACCGAGCACTTGGGGACGGGGGACAAGGGGATCATCCTCTTCCGCCAGCTGCTGTTAGAGCAGTTGGCCCGGGTGGAGGCTGGAGAGGACCCGCTGTGCGTCTTCCGCGACCCGGCAGAGAACCAGTACCTGACCCTGCCCCAGGAGCAAAACCGCTACCGGCAGGGCGGGCAGCTCAGCAACGTCGCCGAGTGGTGGAGCACCAAGTATGCCCCCAATTTGGAGGAGATCTTGCGCCTGGTCCGCCGGGCGCCGGCCTCAAGCCTACTTTGACCCTTGCTGACAGGAGGAGGAAACGCATTATGGCTGAATTGCACACCCCAGAGGGAGAGGTGTTCACCGGCAACGTGCCGGATGTCGCCGCGCTGTCGGAGATGCCGGAGGAATATCGCCAGGCGGTGGCCAAAATCGTCCGCTCCCACGCCATTAACGAGCTCACCGGTGCTGAGACCTTCGACGAGCCGGCGATTCGGCTAGCCCCCACCCCGCGTCTGAAGTGGCTGGTCAGCCGCGCCACCATGGAGGAGTACGGGCATCACGTGCTGTTTGCGCGGTTGGCCGAGGCGATGGGCGTGGAGTGGAAGAGCAAGAAGCCGCTTACTTTGTTCGACTATCCGTTGAAGACCTGGGTGGAGTACGGGGTGTTGAAGGCGATTGGCGACTTGGCCGAGATCATCCAGCTCGAGGACCTTGAGAACAGCACCTTCTACCCCTTGCGGCGCCTGGCGGTCAAGACCATGCCGGAAGAGCGGTTTCACGTGGGCCTGGGCGAGGAGATCCTGCGCGAGCTGCTCAAGGATCCGGCCAACCGGCCGGCGGTCGAGGAGGCTTTAGAGCGCATGTTCCCAGCGGGCCTGGCCTTCTTCGGCAGCGCCCATTCCGAGAACAGCCGGAAGTTTATCCGCTGGGGCCTCAAGCGCCGCAGCAACGAGGCGATGCGCAAGGAGTACGTGCGCCGAGTGGGAGAGCTCTGCCGCAAGTATGGGCTCAAGCCCCCCACCATCCCCGAGCAATACCAGGAGGAAGGCCTGGCTTTTGCCAGCTGAGTCAATCGAGTGAAAGAGGCGACGGCCCGGGGGCTTCCGGGCCGTCGCGGCGCTTGCGCCGGTCTTAGGACGGCATGGCGGCGCCGGGGTTTCCCCATTCGCTCTCTTGATAGGTGGAGATCATCTGTTGGTGGTGCTGCTGAAACCAGCGCTCCGGGTTCTCATTGGCTCCCAGCGGCACGTACCAACCCTTTTGTTCCATGAAGCGATAAAACTCGTAGGCGGCGTCGAGGTAGAAGCGGGACATCTCCGAGAGCGCTCGGCGCAGGCCCACGTGGGAGATCTCGGTGGCCGCCCAGATCGTGCGCACGGCCAAACTCTTGGCGCAGTCGAGGCAGTCCGAGGCGATGGTGCGGTCTGAAAACCCCTGGCCGGCTCTGGGCTGGACCGGGGCGGCCGAGCGGGTGGCGGCGTTGCGCGGACGTCCCTGCAGTCCGCCGTCCATGTTCTCAAACTTCCCCGACAGCGACTCGCCCTGCGAGATGTCGATCAGTTCCCGGTAGTGGGTCTCCGCCTTGCGCCGGGCCGACTCCAGCATGTGCTCGAGGTCCGGGTCGGAGACGAACGAAAGGTAGCCGGTGACCTTGGAGATCAACGTCGCGTAGGACGACGCAATTTCATGCATCTGCAGGTATTCGGACGGAGTGAGTCTCGGCATACGCATCCTCCTCGGGAAGGTTGTCCGCCGGGGAACCTTTTCCAGGGGCCCGGCACTGTCGGTAACTTGCCCCAGGAGAGGCGGAGGTATGCGGCCGAAACCGTGTGGCTTGGGGCGGGAGGGGGGGTCAAGAGGAGGCGGAGGATTCCAGTTGTCTTGACATCGCCGGGCGCGGGCGGCGCTCGCCGCGGGCGTAGAGGGTGAGGCTGACCGCCAAAAAGGCGAACCAGGCGCCAAATTGCAAGATCGACGGCTGGTCGGCATAGCCGAAGAAGTTGTGCAAAATGTCGCCGGTCAGACTGTCTTCGCTCAACCAGTGGCTGGTGTTCCACAGCACGTGGGTGCCCACGGGAATCCAACCCAAGGCCTGGTAGTCTTCGATGCCGCCGGCCAAAAGCGCCCCGGCGAAGACCAGGAGCAGGATTCCCAGGACTTTGAAGAACAACCCCAGTGGCACCCGTCTACCCAGCCGATACACCGCGTAGCAGGTTCCCAGTCCCAAGAGGAGTCCGACCCCGGCTCCCACCACCAAGCTCCCCAGGTTCAGCGCGGCGGAGAAGACGATGGCCAAGGTAAAGAACACCGTCTCCAACCCTTCTCGTCCCACCGTGACCGCCGAGAGCAGCACCAAGGCAACCACCGAGCCGCGCCGGAGCGCGGCGGCCACCTGACCCTCCAGCGAGACCTTGAGGTCGTGACTTTGTTGCTGCATCCAAAAAGACATGGCGGTGAGCATGATAGTGGCGATAAAATAGGTAGTG
>JAIMAE010000256.1 GCA_023512105.1 Bacillota bacterium
TCGGGGTCGTGATCGGGGCCGGGGGCGTGATGTTTGGATTGCCGGGACATACGGCCAAGTCGCAGTCCAACTCGGCGGCGGATCTTCAGGCGTACAATCCCAAACAGGCGGTGACGCTTCAGTTCAACACCATTAACAGCAATTTGGCCGACTCCGGCCACTACATCAATTTCAGCGTGTCGTTTTCGGTGATGCCGGCCGTGCTGCAGGCCCAGGGGGGAGTGGTGGCGAGTGGAGCAGGATCAGGGGGCACCGGCAGCCCGGTGTTGGATGCCAAAATTCGCAATGCCCTCTTGGACCTCTCGCGGTCGACCACCTACGGTCAGCTGACCAGCTCCGGTGGGGTGTCTACGTTTAAGCGCGAGGTCTCGGTGGTGTTGCAGTCGATCTTTGGAGCCGGCACCGTCCACGACGTCTACTTCTCCCAGTTTCTGATCCAGTAAAGCGAGGGATGGGTGTGGTGGTCAAACCCAAGGAAATTCGCCCCTACGACTTTCAACGTCCCTATCAGCTGAGCCGGCCTCAGCTAGACTCCATCGCCTTGATTCGCGATTCCTACACCCGGCTGGCCTCCAACTTTCTCTCTACCTACCTGCGCGCTCCGGTCTCGGTCCGGGTGCAGGCGATTGACCAGATGGGTTATGAGAATTGGTTGGACAGCATCGCCGGGCCCACCGTCTTGGCCATCTACCGCGACCACGCTCCGGCCTTGAACGCTGGCAACGCCGTGATCCAGACCGATCCCGGCCTGGCCCTGAGCATCATCGATCGCGCGCTCGGCGGACCGGGGTCTTGGAGTTATCCGCCCCGGGAGCTGACCGAGATCGAGACCACCGTCTTTCGCCGGGTGATGGTGCGCCTGCTGGAGCTCCACGCGCAAAGTTGGAGCGCCCTGATCCCCATGTCCCCGGCGGTGGAAGGGATCGAGTTCAACCCGGCCTTCGCCCCGATCGCGGGCGAGGGCGACCTGGTGGTGGTGGAGCAGCACGAGGTCAATCTGGACGGCAAGGTGGGGTTCATGCGCTGGATCTGGCCCTACGCCATGGTCCAACCGCTGGCGGCGGCGGCCGCTCGGCGGGGCCTTGGCCGGGAAGACGACGCAAGCCAGGTGGTGCCACAACCCGAGGCGGTGCGGGAGCATCTGGAGCTCAGCCGCTTGAAGGTGCAGGTGGTGTTGGGCCGTACCCGGCTTACCCTGCGGGAGTTTGGACGGTTGAAACCCGAAGACGTCTTGGTGCTGGAGAATCGCTACGACAAGCCGCTGAAGATGGCGGTGGCGGGCCAAGAAAAATTTCTAGTGGTAGCCGGGCGCCGCGGCAAGCATCTTGCCGTGCGCGTGGTCGGTCACGCCGAAGGGGGCAAGACGACATGGCCAAAAAATCTCCGCGACTGACCGATGAAGAGGTGGCCGAGCTGTTGCGCACCGATGAGCGGTCGCAAGATGTCGAGATCCGCCGGGTGGAGTTCGCCGAGTTGGGAGAGGAGGAGGCTTCCGGCGAAGGGGCTAAGGCCTCCGGGGTGAGTTTTCTCTGGGATATCCCGATGACGGTCGAGGTGGTGCTGGGGGAGACCGAGCTGACGGTGCGCGAGGTGATGGAGATCGGGGTCGGGAGCGTGGTGGAGCTCAATCGCTCCTATGGGGAGCCGGTCGACATCTACCTCAACGGTCGGCTGGTGGCGCGGGGAGAGGTGGTCACCGCCGGCGAGCAGTTCGGGGTCAAGATCAAGGAGATTCTGGTTTCGAGCGAGGAGGTGGCGGAGTCGAGCGAGTGACCCGGTCCAGCTGGCTCGGGTCCGCCGACGAGGCGGCGCGCTGGTTCTCCAATTGGGCAAGCCAAATCTCCTCGCGCAGGATGTCCACGGTTCGCGGGGCCTCGATGCCAAGCCGCACCTGATCCCCGTGGACCTCGAGGACCACGATGCGAATCGTGCCCTGGGCGAGTCGTATGGCCTCCTCGGTTTTACGGGTCAACACCAGCATCGACCGCCGCCTCCTGCCAGATCGGAAATTGCATCGGATAGGGGACCGTTAGCACATATTGCCCGCCACGGCGGGTGTTTTTGTTGATCACCACCGGGCTGCGCAGATTGACCGTCACCTGCCTCTTGTCCATGGTGCACAGACAGAGCATCGCCCATTCTTCCGGCGGTCCCAAATCCGGGACGTCCTCAGGCGGGACTTGGTAGTCGCGCACCACCACCAGCGGGTCGATGACGATGAAACAGAGAGTGGGAAGGTCAACCGACTGGAAATACATAAACGGCGAATTGGGATGCGGGTAGAGGATGAACCGCTTGGCCTCCGGAAAGCCCAAGATGGGGTGCTCGAGGAGGATAAAGTCTTCCGGACGCACGTCCATGGTGCCGTGAAATTTGGTCGCGACCTGCACTTCGACCATCCTTTGCAAGATCTAGCTACGGGTGAAGGTAGTTGAGCAAGGAGACCGACAACACCTGGGCCCCGGTCTGCAGTGCGGCCTGGTAGGCCTGCTCTTCAAGATTCAATTGCGAGGCCACCTCGGCCATGTTGGCGCCGTCGATCGAGCTCACGGTCGCGGTCAAGGTCTGGTTGAGCTGGGTCAGGTATTGGCTCTCCTGCTTGACTCGAGAGAGGCGGCCCCCAATGACCGACTGGGCGTCGGAGATGCTGGAGAGGTCTTGCTGCAAAATCGTGAGGTT
>JAIMAE010000257.1 GCA_023512105.1 Bacillota bacterium
TACACCTCACTCGGGGGGAATTTCCGCGTACGCCAAACTGAGGTCGATCCCTTGACGAGCGCGCACCGCCCGGGCCACCCAAAAGACCAGGAACCCGGACACGAAGACGGCCGCGTTGATCAGCAGCATCAACGGATGCTGGAGGCTGATACCGGACAGCGGGTCTTGGAGA
This sequence comes from Bacillota bacterium, assembly GCA_023512105.1. GTDB lineage: Bacteria > Bacillota > Sulfobacillia > Sulfobacillales > Sulfobacillaceae > JAIMAE01. The sequence goes on from JAIMAE010000257.1 coordinate 173, forward strand.
AAGGCCCAGGCGATGACGCTCATCCCAATGACGCCAAGCGCGCCCAACAACGAGATCAGCGGCAGTCGACCAACCCGCCAAGCCACCGGAGAGGCCTCAAACATCTCTGGCTGGCGATAGGGGAACCAGATCGCCGCCCAAGAAGTAATCAAAAAGGTTCCGGCCACCTGCCCGAAGAAACCGGCGATGGTGGCAAAGGCGGGGTCGTAGGCGTAAAGCCAGAGAAACCCGATGCCGAGCAACGCCGAGAGCCAAATCGCCCACACCGGGGCGTGCCAACGGTCGTGGACTTCGGCCACTTGAGCCGGAAGCAAACCGTCTAGCGCCCAGGCCAACAGGTTGCGGGTGGTGGTCAACAGATAGATGGGGAGCCAGGCGTAAGTCCACAATAGGTAGCCCACGCCGAGCAAGAGCACCCATCCCAGGTTGTGGGTTAGGCTGGCCGACAGTTCCGAGAAGGTCGGGGTAAACCCCAAGTGGACCGCGCTGGGGTCCACCGCCCCCAGATTGCCCAAAAATCGGTAGCCGAAGGCGTGAAAGACGGCGGCCACGGTCACCAAAATCCAGGCGGCGCTGTACAGCAACGATCCGGGCATCCCCACCAGCTGGGCCCGGTTGGCGCCCTTGATCTCTCCCCCGATGTAGGCCGAGGCGATGGAAAAACCCAAGACCGTAAACGGCCAGGTCATCGCCACCAAGGTGTTGCGCCAACTCATCGGGGCCTGGTGGATTTGCCCACTGCCCAAGGTCGTAAGAATGTGGCGATAGGTATCGCCAAACCCGGTGAAGGGTTGGGCATAGCGGTTGAACGCCGCGATCGCGGTGGCCGGGGTATGGTGGAAGAGCAGCGCCACGCTGACCACCAAGCCCGCCATCGCGATCGCGAACAGCAGGTTTTGAATCCGCATATAGGTCTGGACCCCGGCCACGAAGACCGCGGCAAAGAGCAAGATCAGGATGGTGCCGGTGATGGCCACCCCGAGCGGGGTGGTAAACCAGGCCCCAAGCTGCACCAAGCCAGGGCGGTGCAGCAAGACACCCAGCTCCCGGGCCAGCGCCGAGATCCCGTAGCGCCCTAAAAACGCCGCCGGCACCCCGATGTAAAAGAAGCTCCAAATGGTGTAATTCCAGTTGGCCGCAAACCCCCACAGCGGCGAGAGGACCCGACTGATGTACACGTACTCCCCGCCCGACCGCGGCATCGCCGAGGCGAACATGGCGTAGACCAGGGAGGTGGGAAGCGCCAGCAGGGTAACCAAGATCGTGGACCAGTAAAGATTGGCTCCGGGATAGCTGCCGGCAGGCATGAAGAGGACCATGAAGGTGACGCCAATGGCGATGTTGATAAAGTTCACGTTATAGATAAACACATCTTTCGCACCCGCCTGCCGGACCAGTCCGGTGGCCTTGCGCGCAAAGTGGACTGACATGGCAAACCTCCTTTAGGATTGTTGGACGACCCGGTCCAAGGCGAGAGACCCCTTTAAGCGGACACCAGCTGATAGCCCATGATCCGGTCGCGTCCGAGCGAGATTACGGCGCCGCGGAGTACCCCTTCGCTGTATTCGCTACCCGGATTAATGCAGAGCGTCCGGCCTATTCGCTTGGCCCCGCGCGACTCGTGCACGTGACCGTGCAGGGCCAACAGGGGCCCCACTGCAGAAATGGCCTCCCGCACGGCCGTGGAGCCCACCGGGACCATCACCGGCTGACCCCCGCGGGTTACCACCTTGAGGTCGCGCAGCTGCGGGGCGTCGTCGAGCCCACTGCGATAGGGCGGGACGTGAATGGTAAAGACCGCGGACTCTGGCCGTGCCAGTCGGGCGGCTAGACCCATCAGTTGCTCGCCCAGCTTCTCTTCGTCCAACTCCCGAGGGCTGTTGAAAGGGGTGCGATTGGAATAGCCGACGGTGATCATCTGATGATCCTCGTCGAGGTCGAGCACCTGGCCGTCGCCGTTCTCGACGTACTGGCTTTGTTGGAGCACCTCGTCGACGTACCAATCGTCGTCGTTGCCGGGATTGATCAGGCAACGTATTCCGCTGCCGGCCAACCGCTCTTCGGCCAGTTCCAGCCAATGGGTCAGGGAGGCGCGAATCACCTCCGCCACTAAACCTTCCCGGGCTTGGTGATCCGCCAAATACCGTTGGTGTTCTTCAGGGGTCAGGCGAACCGGGTAGCAGCCGTTCATCCGCACGGCTTTTTCGAGTTCCTTGAGTTCCCTACCGGCCGACACCCGCCATTCCCGGCCGAGAAACTGCGTGTGATAGTTCGAACCGTGCCGAACCAGGGGCACCACCACCTTTCCGGTGATATCCCCGCCCAGGATCAAGACCTGGGCCCGGTAGTACTTGGCCGCGCTTAGAAACTTCAGGAAACATCTTTCCGAGCCGTGAATGTCGCTGGCGTAAAAAAGCTTCAACGGGGTTGCCATCTGCCTGTCGCCCTCCTCCAGGGTAGATGGGAGGCGGTGCGGCCCGCCTCCGACCTGCCACCTCA
>JAIMAE010000258.1 GCA_023512105.1 Bacillota bacterium
AGCCGGTAGAGGTACTCGATGACCTCCCGATTGCTCATGTAAAGCTCGGGATTGTACCGTTCGTAGTGCAGCATCTCGGAAAGCTCCCGCCGCACGCCGACCTTCGGCTCCACCGCCGGATAGCCGACGGGAATAATCAGGTAGAGCATGATCAGGTCGGGGACGCCTAAGATGCGCTTGAACGGCTCTTGGATGTGGATGGTCACCCATTGGGTGCCCAGCCCCAAGGAGGCGGCGGCTAGGTGCATGATCATGCAGCAGTTGGCCAACCCGTCGGTCAGGTGGGACTGGTCGCGCCCAAAGGTGTGCGCGCCCTGCACGGTCCCCCATTGGCGGCGGCCGTCTCCCAGGACCACGATCAGGGCCGGGGCATTGCCCCAGGTGACCCGCTTGGCCATCGCCTGCAGCCGCTCCTCGGGGTCGCCGGATTCCATCTGATAGGAGGGATGGCGCAGTTCGGGGATTCGCTGCTGCTCCATCCAAAAGATGAAGTCTTGGTTCTCTTCGTTGTAGGCCTTGACCAACGCCTGTTTGATCTCCGGGTCGCGGACGATGATAAACTCCCAGGGCTGGGAGTTGGCTCCGGACATCGCCCAGCGTCCGGCCTCCACGATCTTCTCCACGTAACCTTCGGGAATCGGATCCGGCTTGAGGCTGCGCACACTGCTGCGATGCTTTAAGATGTCCATCAACAGTTCATAGCCGGCAAGCGGGTTGTCAGTGGCCATGCTCGCCCTCCTTGTCGGGGCCAAAGTTGTCGATCTTGCCAATAATCTCAGTCTATAGTCTGAAATGCGTGCCGAGATAGGTCAAGAGCCTGCTTTCCTATCACCTCATAGGCTTGTCCCTATCAATCCCAGTGGGACCCGCCCAAGTAATGTGGAGCTACCTTCGGGGGCCCCGTGACGGGACCAACAGAGGGATGGGGGAACCGCCTTCTCGTAAACGGGTTGGCCAGGTGCAGGGCCCTGGCTCGGAGGCTCCTACTGGCGTGCGTAGCCAATTCCGATGTTGGCCGGATTAGCCGCCGGGGCACCGGTGAGCCAGAGCTTATAGCAGACCGCATCTCCATGTCCCTCAAACCGCCCAGGGTCCACTAACGCCCACGGGTTGTAGGTCCGCGCGCTCCGCCAGGGCACTCCTTCGAAGATGGAGAACACCGGATTACCCGGGTATTTGGTCCAGGTCAGTCCATCGCTGGATGAGGCGCATCCGATGCCCTCGCTGCTGGTCCGCACCCCTCCGCTATACAGCATGAACCACTGGTTTGGTTGCAGCTGTAGCACGACCGCGTGCTCACAGGCGTAGTTGGCATCCCAGTCTGTGGGGCCGCCGTGCGGCAGTACGATGGCAGGCCCGGCTTTGTGCCACAAGACCCCGTCCGCAGAGACCGCCAGAGCCAATTGCTCCGTAGCCCCGTCGGTCACGTCGTAGTACATGACGTAGCGGTTGTGAAACGGATTTACCGGGTCGTAAGTGGGCGGGTTTTGTGGAAAGTAAAGGATATCCGCCGGTCCGTACGACCCATGGAACGGTCCCGGGGTGGAGGAGAGAAGCGGCGCGGCCGGGTCCTGGGCGAGATTGCTGTCGCCTACCCAGGTCACCCCGTCCAAGGAATAAGCAGTGCGAAGCCAGTTCAACTGGGTCGGGGACGAATTGTAAAGACCGGCGCTGTCCCAATACCAGATGCGGTACGGGTAAGGCGTGGGAGTAAGCCCAAACCCGCCCCGGTCAAAAAGCACGCGGGAGTGGCGCGCGGTGGACACAAGCCCCTGCATGTTCGCGGTGGGCCATCCATCTTTGGACAGCAGGGGATATTGTGCGGTCAGCCAAACTGGGCCCTGTGGGTGCCGGAGCTACAGGGAAGCAGGCGCGAAGATTTTCCCGCCTTCTCTCGCCGGGGGTGTCGTAATATGGATGCAGGCATCTCCGGAGCCGGGAAGCGAGAAGGAGTGCAAGCGAGGCTTGGCCACCCGCTCGGTCCTGGGACGCGGGCAGAGTTCGAGTAAAAGTGTCTGACAATAAAGAGGAGGGGATATTATGCGTCACGTCTCACGGGCCATCGAATGGGGCGACATGCGGGGAAACCGCAAGATTGAAGCCGTCGAGACCATGCCCGAGGAGTATCGGGCCACTTTGTTAAAGATCCTCTACGCCCTGGCTTCCACCGAATTTGCCTCGGTCGAGCAACACCAACCTTGGATCAACCAGGGGCCGACTCCGGAGGACCGGTTTTTGCAGGCGCAGGTGGCGGCCGACGAGGCGCATCAGGGGATGGAGGATTGCCGGCTGCTGGAGCTGTTCGGAGAGGAAGGGCGGGCGATGGTCCAGGACCTCTTGCGCCGCAAGATGGGAGAGCACCTTTTGGAGGCCTTCAACCTTCCCATCACCAGTTGGGTGGACCTGGTGGTCTTCATGAGCCTGATGGACGGGGTGGCCTACCACACCCTCTTGGCCTTTGAGAACTCCAGCTTTGGCCCCTTGGCCCGGGCGATGACCTCGATGGTCATGGAAGAGCGCTTTCACATGTCCTTTGGCCGCAATCGCCTCAAGCGGATCGTCCAAGACCCCAGCTATCTGCCTGTCGATCCGGAAGAGGTCAAGGCCGCGGTCTGGAAGTGGTACCCGCGGGCGATGGACACCTTTGGGCGAGATGACAGCAAGTT
>JAIMAE010000259.1 GCA_023512105.1 Bacillota bacterium
TACGGCGTCTACTTTGTGCGGGCCCAGGACCTGCTGGAAGACCTGCGCCGGGCGCAAGCGGACCATCGCCTCGACCGCCGCTTGCGGATCTATCTGGCCCCGAAATTGCTCATCATCGATGAATTCGGGCTCTGGGCGTACGACCGCACGGCGGCGACCGCGTTGTTTGCGCTCATTGCCGCGCGCTATGAACGCGGGAGCATCATCCTGACTTCCAACAAGGGCTTTGCGGAATGGGGGGAGGTCCTCGGCGACGCCGTCATTGCCACGGCAGTGCTGGACCGCCTGATTCACCATCGCGATGTCATCAACATTCGCGGGGAGAGCTATCGCATGCGGGAGAAGAAGCGGGCGGGCTGGGCGCCGCCGCTGTCCCCGCTCTCCCTGCAGGGAGAGCGGGGAGACTCCTCCCCCAAAGCATAACCGGATGAGGGGATGGGTCAAATCCCAATTGGTGCCAGTGGGTCAAAATTACGTTGGTGTTGACATCCTCCAGGCGATAAGTGAGGAGGCCACCCACTGTCCGGCGCCGCGGGTCGGTGATAAGGCCCTGGTCAATTTCTTGATAGACCGCGCCACCGGGCATCCGCGCCTGTCGGTTCGCCGTGGAACGTCTCCGTGTGCCGGAACCGCTTGCCAGTCTGCGGGTGGCATTTGAATTCCCAGGTGAGGCGGTAGGCCTTTGGCTCCGTTCTATGATCTTCCATAGGGTCCCGGTCATCCTCATATGTGGGCCAAACGGTGCTGCTGATACCAGCGCATCACACTGGGGAATAGAGAAAATGACTGTTCCGGCGTTTGCAGGGCAGCGGCTTGAAGAAAATGCCGAACCACTACGGCCGCCACGCCCAGCAGCGCCGGGAATTCCAAGATCACGTCTCGGGTAATCACGCCCAACATCGACACCCACCGCCAGCCGCGCAAGGGCACACCCTGCGCACGGCTGAGCGTCCCGACTATGCCTAGAAGCAGAAAGGGGAGAAACGGCCAAAGCCCGACAAGGACCACGGGTGCGGCCAAAATCGGCCCGCGCAGCCCGGCCGCGTGCCACTTGAGAACACCACCGATGGCCACCCCGATCATGGCGAGCGCCAATGTCATGACCACGTCGGAGATCATGCTTAACCCCCCTTCACACTCACAATTGAGGCGATCGCCCAGCGGGAGGTAGACGGTTTTGAGCTTCGCTCACTGCCTGTTCTTCTGGACGCCATACTACGCTGGTGGGAACGGACTGTATATCCCCGAAAAAGGCTAATGTGGGGGCGAATCCCGTCCAGAGTCCACGACTGGTCGGCTGCACGCCAACGATGCCTGCCAGCGCTAAGGCAGAGACAAATAGCCAAGCCCCCGTCCACCAGACGCCAAAATTCCGCATCCATAGACGGGAACGCGTCGTCGGGCGGTAACGCAGATAATCAAAGAGTAACGGTGCATGAAATAGCGCCCCCGACGTCCAACAGTTCGCCGTCAATCCCGTTCGTAGGACGAAGAACCAGGAAACAGGGTGTAGAGGGCACGCCACCCAAGGTGCGCGCAAGCACGGTCGGCTTGTCGCGATCCGGAGGCGGCGTTGATAGCGCGACAGCGATCCCTCCGCTTATATCGTCGGAATACAAGAACCATTATGACGTTCTCGCCACCGCAAGGTTATTCGCTACTAGCAAACGAAATCCTCCTGATTTCCAGAAAGAAATCGGAACATGGGCGAGTTGCCCTGTCTGCCGCAAACCTAAGAGGGGTCCTCCTTGGGAAAGAGCAGCCGCTGCGGCAGCGCCTCCTGGTCCCCTTCTTCGCCTTCCTGCGCCAATGCGTGGTGACCACCGCCCTGCCTCAGGCCAAGCAAGTCGTCGAAGCCCTCGACCTCGTGCCTCTGCCAGCCGCCCGCTGGACAGACCCCGGTATGCCGACCGCTTTACTTCTTACAAGTTCGACCTGACCCATCCCTCTCAACCCCTGGCGTCCTGGATGGCTGTTTTGTCCAAACGCCTCACGGCCTGGGAGGAAGAATTGTCCTCCTGAGAGCAGCAGAAGCCCTGAAGAAAGTCGACCTCGTCCTTCCTTTCTGCTCACTCAGCCGCCCTCCAATCCGGCAGTCTAACGGTCTGCTTTGCTGCCTTGTTTTCCGATGTCATCACCGTCCTGCACCAGAGATTACCTTCGCAAGGCCTAACCTGGTTGCGGGTCATCTCAGTAGAGCAGCAGCCGGCGGTTTTTCCCTCCCTTGATATAACGCTCTTCAACGGCTTGGCACCAGGGTGGCAGCCCATGGGGGAATACCGACGCCCCCACACCTCGCAGAACCATTCCCGCCTGGACGCCCAGGAAACGGCGGCCCCTGATCGGCGACTAGATCCTGTACGGCAACCCTCCTGGATGGCCTTGAGGGTGACTACACGCTGTCACTTTTTGAGACTTCGACGGAGTGAATGACTTCGAGATGTTTACCCGCTTCGCTTCAGGGTGCCGCGCCGAAGCGCCCACTGCTCGCCCCAGTGAAAGACCCACAACCCCAGGGGAATCAAGAGCAAACCCGAGGCGGCCAGCGCCAGGCACGGCTTCCACAACTGGCTGAGCGGGGCGTTGGCCAGCAGCGCCTGGCGGCTTAAGGAAAGGGTGTAGGTGGCCGGAGAGAGGGCGCTCAGCCAGCGAATCCACCCCGGCA
>JAIMAE010000048.1 GCA_023512105.1 Bacillota bacterium
CCGGACATGTATCAGCCGTGGCATCACGTGGTCATCCCCAACATGGGGCTGGTGGTGGGGGAGATTTTCAACCTCGAGGGGTTGGCGGAGGCCGCTCGCCGCGACGGGCGCTACACCTGCTTTCTGGCCGCGCCTGCCCTGCCCTTGGTGGGGGCGGTGGGAAGTCCGGTCAATCCCTTGGCGATTCGCTGACCGAAAACTTGCGGCCTTCGATTAAAGGGGAGCGGAAGGCCGTCGCGAATAGATCCATCCCAAGGGGCCACTTTGGCCGGGATGAGGGGAAGGAGGGGGAAGGGAAAGGAGGAGCGAGTCGGTGCGAACGCCTTCGGGCGGCTTTCGTCCGCCGATCGAGGATGTGGTGGGTTTAGACCTCGGCGAGGAGCTGCACCTGAAAAGTCGCCTCTTGCGCCGTCACCGACGCCACGGGATCCTCGACGCGCCCCGCAACCCCGAGGGGGCAGTCGAGGCGATCGATGCCTGGGTGGGCCGCCAGGGCGTGCTCTGGTGGATGGAGGCGGGCACGCGTTGGGAGGTGCCGGTCCGCATCGAGCGAGTCTGGCACCCGGTCCCGGCGGTGGAGGTCCGATTTGGCGGCGCGCCCACCAAGGCCGAGCGACGCCGCGAACCCCGCTACGTGGTGCACTGGCCGGGCAGTTGGCGCCTGCCGGAGGAGACCGCCGAGACCGCCACCGTCATCTACGACCTCTCTCGCCAGGGCGCGCGCTTTTACGTCTTGCGGCCGCTCCTGCCGGGGACCGCGGTGGAGCTGGCGATCCACTTTCCCCACACCGGGTGGGCGTCGGCCCGCGGACGGGTGGTGCGCTTGGCGCCGGTTGGCCTGGGGCGGGAGCGGAGGGGATTTGAGGTGGCCGTGCGGTTCGAGGCCGAGGCCAAGGTGCCGGTTGGGCCTTAGGGGCTCGCCGGCATCGCCGGGGGATCCAGATGCGCTTCCGAGAGAGGGAAGGCGGCGGCCAACTGGGTAAAGATGGCGTTGAGCCGCAGCGCCAGCTGACGCAGGGTCGGGTCGGAAATCGCCTCCAGCGAGGGGGGAGGCGGGGCCAGCGGGGTATGGGCCGGGTTTTGGCCGGCGGCCTTCAATGCCTCGCTGAGCCAGAGCAGGCGGGCTCCGTAGGCCTCAGCATACGAGAGCAGTCCTCCGGGCGGCGGGCCCACGGCGGCGCCCAACGCGGCCTCGAGTGCCATCAACTGTTGGGTGAGCCGGTGTAAGCCCTCGAGCAGGCGCAACACGGCGGGGCGACTGAGAGGGATGGGCGCCGGCTCGGCCAGCGCGGTCTCCACCAGCGCCGCGACTTCGACCCGGGCCAGCCGGGTCTGCCGCCGCCACGGGGTGGCGGGTTCTCCCGAGACGATGGCGTGAAAGTATTGGCGGTCGGCCACCACCAGGCGGGCCAGTTCTTCGGTCAGGCGCCTGCGCTGCCAGGTGGGGTAAAGGGCGTAGATGGCCAAGGCCACCAAGCTGCCGACCACCGTGGCCACTACCCGCTCGGAGATCGCCGCCTTGGGCGAGACGCCTTCGAAGACGCTCAACAGCATCACGATTTCCGCGCTCAACATCACCGAGAACACGCCGTAGTTAAAGGTCAAGACGCTGTAGGCCATCCAGGCCGCCACCCCCAAGGGGGCCAGGGTGAGCAGCGGGTGGTCGCGCCCGACCATCAGCCACAGGCTGCCCAACAGCACTCCGATCACCGTGCCTGCCGCCCGCGCCACCCCGCGTCCAAAGGTGGAGAAGAAGTCTGGCCGCAGCACCACCGCCGCCGTCAGCGCCACCCAGTAGCCGCGGGGGAGGCGAAGCAGGTGGGCAATCAGCTCGGCGGCGGCCAAGGTCAGGGCCACCCGCAGCATTTGTCGCCGGGTGGGGGAGGAACGCCAAAGCGCGGCCTGGACCGCCGGCCACCAGGGCTTGGCCGGAGAAGGGGCCGAGCGACGGGGCGGGCTCTCCGCCGGACTGGCGGGCCAAGTGCCGGCCAAGATCTCCTCGACCGCCTGCAGGAGCTCCCCCAGATGCTCCCCCAGGCCGGAATCGGGCAGTCGCGGGAGCAAGGCCTGACGGCCGGCGCGAAGCTCCGCGACCTCGGTGGCGGCTCGGCTCCAGGGCATTTGGGTGCGGGAGAGGGCTTGCCGGTAGCGACGCAGGAGGTCGGCCAAGGGATCCAGCCAAGCGCGGCTCGAGGCCGCTGGGGCACCCAGGCGCATGGCGACGATGTCGTTGCGCAGGAGGTCCACCAGGTTGAGCAAGCGGGCCAGCCGCCGCCTCGGCTCGGGGGCCAGCGCCGGGTCTTCCACCCGACCTTCCGCGACCGTCAAGGCCCGGGCCACCGCCAGGTCGTGGGCCCGGTCGGGGCGGCGGCAAAAATCGACCAGGGCGTCCCAGGCGGCGAGCAGGCTGCGGCGCCCGGCGTCGACCAGCTGCCAGCGCCCCCAAGACCACAGGAGCACCCACTGGATACCTCCACCGGCCAGGACCCACAGGGCCGAGGCCGCGGCGGTGCTGGGGGCGAGGCCCAACCCGGAGAAGACGATCAGCACGTTGGTGGCCAGGGTCCCGACTTGGGCGAACTCCGGCGAGATGGCACCCAGCAGGGTGGCCAGGGCGCCGCTTCCCGCCACCGCAGTCACGGTGACCCAAAGGCTTCTTCCCACCCAGGCGCCCGCCAAGGCGGCCACCGCCACCCACAGCGAAGCCCAGCCCACGGTGCGAAGCCGGGTGCGCCAGGCGCCGGAGAGCCCGGCGTAGCCCACCACCAGCGCCCCCACCGCCGCCACCACCCCACTGACCGGGTCGCCGGCGGCGTAGCCCAGGGCCAGCGGGATGACCACTCCGGTGGCGGCCCGAAGTCCGGCCGGCCAGGCCAAAAGGCGGGCATCGTAAGCGATCAGCTCCTGGAGGAGGCGGCGCACGGCAAACGTCAGCGCTCCCATTCCGCGGGGATTGGTTGGACGTCCGGACATGGTGGCCTCCTGCCTTGGGCTGTGAGAAGGTCGCCGTCACCTGCGGAGCCTCATCTCCAGCGTATCTGGGGTTGGCAGTTCCGGCAAGCGGGGCGGTCGTTTCATAGCCGGGTGAGAGGAAAAAACTTGGGTGGGGAAAGATTTTTCAGTTGCTGGATCGAGGCGAACTGGTATATTAACTGGTGGTTGTAATTCACCTGCGAAATTGATCGAGTCGCAGAATGAACTTTGACGGAAAAGGAGAGGGGCGGGATCCGGTGGCGAAGGTAGAAGAGCGACCCTTTGTGGTGATCGGAGGAGGGATTGGGGGACTGACCGCGGCCTTGAGCCTGGCCCGGATCGGCAAAAGTTCGACCGTGCTCGAGCAAGCCCCGGAATTTACGGAAATCGGGGCTGGCCTGCAGTTGGCCCCCAACGCGATGCGGGTGCTGTCCCGGCTTGGCCTGATGGAGGGCATCCGCCAGTTTGCCTGGTTTCCTCATCGATTGGTGATCATCGACTCCAAGACGGCGGAGGAATTAAGCGCCCTGGACTTGGGCGAGGAGTTCCAACGCCACTACGGACATCCCTACGCGGTCATGCATCGCGCCGACCTCTTGAACCTGCTCTACGAGAGTTGTCGGGCCACCGGCAAGGTGGAGCTTCTGCCGAACAAGATGGTGACCGAGGTCAAGAGCGACGGACAGGGGGTGGACGTGGTCTGCCAGGACGGCAGTAGCTACCGGGCGGCCGGGGTGATCGCCGCCGACGGGCTGTGGTCCAAGACCCGCCGGTTGTTCAGCGACGACCAGCCCATTCACGCGGAATACGTGGCCTATCGGGGCACGGTGCCGATCGAGGAGATTCGCGAGATCGCCCGCATGGACGACGTGGTGATGTGGATCGGCCACGAGCTGCACTTTGTCCAATATCCGGTCCGGCGCGGCGAGCTCTACAACCAAGTGGCGGTCTTCCGCAGCCATCGCTACCAGCCCAATTCTGACGCCTGGGGGACGCCCGAGGAGTTAGACGAGGCCTACAAGAAAACCTGTCTGCCGGTGCAGCACGCGGTGACCTTCATGCAGCGGGGACGGCGCTGGCCGATGGTCGACCGGCTGCCCATCCCCCGGTGGACCGATGGCCGGGTCGCCCTGCTCGGCGATGCCGCGCATCCGATGCTGCAGTACATCGCCCAGGGGGCCTGCCAGGCCATCGAAGACGCCGCCACTCTGGCCGAGAAGTTCCTGACCTTGGGCGACGACATCCCCACCGTCTTTCGCGCCTATGAGGCCGAGCGGACGGGCAGGACGGCCCGGGTGCAGACCTCGGCCCGAAACTTCGGCTACATCATTCACAGCGGCGACCCGACCACCATCATGCTGCGCAACTACATCTTTCGCAATCGGCGGCCGAACGACTTCTCGGCGGTGGAGTGGATCTACGGCCACGACGCGGCGCCCCACCTGGGCTAGCGGGCGGGCCGACCAGGCGGCGAGGAGAGGGCTTCCTCTCCTCGTATGACTTTTGCGGGTGGTGCGGCTTAGGGTGACTGGGGAGCGGGGGGACGGGAGGTGGCGAAGTAGCGGTGGAGGCGAAAGGCCACGATCTCGCGGGTCCACTGGTAGATCGCCCCGCGCTGGTCGGCCATGCCCTCCAAGGCGATGGCAAAGCGATTGTCCTGAAAGCGAAAGTACTCGGGGGCGGAGCGGGCGAGGAAGGTCATCGGGTTTTTGGCGATCAGGGCGGCCAGCTCGGCGCGGCGAAAGGGCGGCTTGAGGAGGGGCTGGGGTTGGCGCTCCTTGGCCCAACGCCGCTCGGCTTGGAGGAATTCGAAAAAGGGCAGCGCCGCCTCGTCCGGGGTGATCGGCTGATCCCACCGGGACTCCCCGCGCGCCAGCATCACCTCCAGCAACACCATCTTGTAGCTTTGCGCCATCTGGGTTCGCTCTAGGGTCTCAAACCATCCCCGGGTGGCGCGATAGGCGGCGGCTTCGGCGTCTGACAAGGCCCCCGCCGCCTCGAGCAGGCCCACCCAACTGCCGAAGTCGTCGCGGACCGCCTGCATCGGCTCGATCCCACTGGCCAGGCAAAATTCCAGGTAGCTGGGGCGGCGACCGAATTCGGCCTGCAGGGAGGAAAAGACCTCCAGCAACTGGCGGGGGCGCGGGGCTCGGCGCCGGGCCAGCCGCTCCAGCAGGTCGATCAGCTGCAGGTCGAGGGCGATCGTACACCCGGGTGGAAGGCCGGCGGGGGTACTGGCGGTGTTAAGCCGCCTCAGGGTGGCCGAGGTCGCCGCCACCCCCAGCCAGGCCAGGCGCTGGTCGGCGTTGCGGTAGTTTCCCACCAGGTCGATGATGGTGCAGGCGGCTTTGCCTGGGGCTGGGCGCAGGCCTCGTCCGACCTGTTGCAGGAAGACCACCGAGGAGTCGGTCGGACGCACCAGAAGGATGGTGTCCACGGCGGGGAGGTCGAGCCCTTCGTTGAAGAGGTCGACCGAGAAGAGGACGGAGAGCCTCCCCCGGCGCAGCGCCTCGACCGCCTGCTGCCGTTCCGACCAGGGGGAGCGCCCACTCAGGGCCGCTCCGGCGACCCCGCGGCGGGAAAAGTAGCGGGCGAAGTATTCGGCTTGGGCCACTCCGGCGCAGAAGGCCAGGGTCCGCCCTTGACGGTGGGAGCGCCAGGCTTGGAGGACTAATTCGGCGAAGCCCTCGCGCAGCTGGGCGTAGGCCAGCTGCTCCGGGTCGTAGTGGGTGCGCCGCCACGCAATCCGCTCGTAGTCGGTGGGATCCCATTTGCCGAAGTAGTGAAAGGGCACCAGCCAGCCGCGGGCGATCGCCTCGGGCAGGCCCAGCTGATAGACCAGGTTGCCGTCGCACAAGGCGTAGAGGTCTTTGTGGTCGCGGCGCTCCGGGGTGGCGGTAAGCCCTAGCCAAAACTTTGGCCGGAAATAGTTGAGTAGGTTGGAGTAGACGGGGGCGGCCGCATGGTGGAACTCGTCGACCACGATGAGGTCAAAGGCGTCGGGCGCAAATTGGGTCCGGTGCCGGGGTTGGGCCAGGGTGTACACCGAGGCAAACAAAAGCTCGCCTTCGCCTTTTTGCCGGGCGGTGAAAAGGGCGGCACGGCGTGTCGGGTGCACCCGTTGGAAGGTCGAAAGCGCCTGGCGGAGAATCTCCTCCCGGTGGGCGACGAACAGCACCCGGCGAAAGTGATGGGCGGCAAAGGCGGCCAGGTAGGTCTTGCCCAGTCCGGTGGGAAGCACCACCAGTCCTCTCGCCTGCCCCTCCTCCCAAGCGCGGTAAAGCGCCTGCAGCGCCTCCTCCTGCGCCGGTCGCAGGCGAATCGGCTCGCTCTCCTCCTCGCCGGCTTCGGCCAAGCCGAGCTCGTTCAGCGAAGCCGCCCGATCCAACGAGGCCCAGAGCTCGGCCCAGCCCGGCTGGCGGGCCTGGGCCTGTTCCCGCTCGCGCCGATAGGCCTCTAAGGTCATAGGGTTGACCGGCTCGGTGGGCTCGGCGTAGTACAGCGAGAGGAATTGTTCCACCGGGTCCTCCTGCTCGAGCAAGGCGCCGTCAACCCAAAGGTTCCACTCGATGCCTTCGATCAGCCCGCTTTGGGAGAGGTTGGAGGAGCCCACCACCAGGTGGAGGGCGCGGTCCGACTGGAAGAGGAAGGCCTTGGGGTGAAAAGACTCCCCGCCCGAGCGAAAGAGGCGGATTTCCGCTCCCAGGTCCAACAGTTGGGCTAGGCCTTGCGGCTCAGTGAGGTAAAGATAGTCGCCGGTTAAGACCTTCACCTCCGCCCCGCGGGCGATGGCCCGGGCCAGCCAGGGGGCCAAGGCGGCCACCCCGGAGGCGCGCACAAAGGCGATCAACAGGTAGATGGCGGTGGCCTCTTCAAACAGCGGGGCCAGACGTTCCAGCAACCCCCGGGTAATTAACGAAGCGCTACGCATCCTCGACGTGTTCTAAAAACATCCGACCCTCAAAGCCGCCGCGTTGCGCCCGCTTTTGCAGGCGCATCTGCTCCAACTGTTGGGGGGGAACGCCTTCGAGGGTGGACAAGGCGTAGAGGACCTCCAGCACATCGGCCAACTCCTCGACCGCCGCTGCTCCCGGCGACGCGCGAAGGTACTCTGCGACCTCCTCCTGCAACTTGCTTTGCAGGGCCCCTTTCCACTCCTCGTCGCTCAGCCGGCGCAGGTCAAAGGACTTTCCCGAGGCGGCGATCAGCTCGGGAATGCGGTCGCGGACCAGCTTCATGTACCGTGGCACAGGAGATAACTCCTCCTCTTGCGTTCGCAATCTTGCGGCCTTCACCCATTTTACACCAGCTGCCTTGGCGCTTGCTTGACTGGACCGACGTAGCCAGCTACAATGATGAGCGACTAAACCGAACGAAGCAGAGGCCGAATGGGCTTCTCACCCTCAGGAAACGGTCCAAAAGGGTTTTGGGTTCAGGGGCGTTCTGCTGCGGCGGGCTATCCCGCCTTTTTGTTTAGGGTTTTAGTTTAGAAGGAGGCTGCCAAATATCAAAGATCTCAGAATAAATGATGAGATCCGTGCACGCGAGGTTCGGCTGGTCGGAGAGGACGGAGCCCAGTTGGGCATCCTGCCTTTGCGAGAAGCCCTGCAGATGGCCGCCGATCGCCACCTCGACCTGGTAGAGGTCTCGCCGAATTCCCGCCCTCCGGTCTGTCGCTTGATGGACTACGGGAAGTTCAAGTACGAGCAGGCCAAACGGGATCGTGATTCCAAGAAGAAGCAAAAGGTCGTCAGCATGAAAGAGCTGAAGATGCGACCGGGGATTGAGGAACACGATTTCGAGGTCAAGGTGCGGAGCGCGCGTCGGTTTTTGGCCGAAGGGGACAAGGTGAAATGCACCATGATCTTCCGCGGGCGGGAGATCGTCCACGCCAACTTGGCCGAACAGACCTTGCAGCGGCTGGCCGACGCCGTGGGAGAGTTGGGCACGGTGGAACGGCCGGCGCGGGTCGAGGGCCGTGCCATGATCATGATATTGGCGCCGAAGAAGGGAGCTTAAGGGATGCCGAAGATGAAGACGCGCCGAAGCGCCAAGAAGCGGATCAGCCTGACCGGTTCCGGGAGGGCGCGGCGTCACCGGGCCGGCAAGAGCCACCTCTTGGTCCACAAGTCCGCGGCGCGCCGTCGGCGGCTACGCAAGTCGGCGGTGCTTTCTCCGTCCGACCAACAGCGGGTCCGGCGTCTTTTGCCATACGCCTAACATTGCCGGTCGGTAGACGGTAGAGCAGGAGGAAGGGTTATGGCTCGAGTAAAGAGCGGCGTGGTTAGACGCCGCCGACACAAGAAGATCCTGAAACTGGCCCGGGGGTACCGGGGGGCGCGTTCGCGCCACTTCCGCGCCGCCAACGAGGCGGTCATGCACGCCCTGTGGTATGCCTATCAGCACCGGCGCAAGCGCAAAGGCGACTTCCGCCGCCTCTGGATCACCCGCATCAACGCCGCGGCCCGGATGCACGGGCTGTCCTACAGCCGGTTCATGAACGGGTTGAAACGGGCCGGGATCGGCCTCGACCGCAAAGTGCTGGCCGACTTGGCGGTGCGCGACCAGGAGCGGTTTGCGCTGTTGGTGGCCAAGGCCAAAGAAAGTTTAGGGTAAGGCGCGAGCGGCGTGGTCATCCACCCTCTGGACTCCACCGACAACAAGCTGTTGCGCCAGTTGCGGCGCCTTCTGCAAAGTCGGTCCGAGCGGGCCAAGCGCGGACTGACCGTGCTCGAGGGCCCGAGGTTGGTGGAATCTGCGCTCGCCGCCGGGACACCCATCCATACCGTCCTCTATAGTCCCCGCTTGGTGGAACACCAGCGGGGGCGCGAGTTGTTAGAGCGGATGACCCGCACCCGCGCCAAGGTGGTCTACGTCACCGACCGCGTGCTCTCCCAGTTCAGCGAGCTGGAAACCCACCAGGGCATCTTGGCGGTGGCCGAGCTGGCGACGGCGCACGAGCCGGCTTGGGCGCTCCCCGAGTCTCGGCCGGGCCTGTTTGTGGTGGCCCAGGCGGTCCAGGACCCCGGCAACCTGGGGACGCTGATCCGGGCCGCCCAGGCCTCCGGAGCGCGCGGGGTGGGGGTGACCAAGGGAACGGTGGACCTCTTCAACCCCAAGGTGATTCGCGCCACCGCCGGGGCGATTTTCTCCACCCGAGTCCACGTCCTGGAGGATCTCTGGTGGCAGGCGGCTTCCCAGGCCGGCTGGCAGATCTGTGGGACGCGGGTGGCCGGTGGCATCCCTTATCACCAGTACGACTGGCGGCGACCGGTGGTGTTGGTGGTCGGCAATGAGGGCAGCGGCCTGGAGGCGGGGGATTGGCCGCGGGAGATGGACTGGGTGACGATTCCCATGGCTCCAGGGGCCAACTCGCTCAACGTGGCGATGGCGGCCACGGTGCTGGCCTTTTTTGCCCGATACGCCCGCGGGGAAGTCTAAGGGCGAGCAAGCACGGATGGGGGGAGCGGGTTGGAGACGGCGTCCTGGTTGGAAGAGATACAGGCGGCATTGCAGGCGGCCTCCTCTTGGGGCGAGGTGGAGGCGATCCGGGTGGCTTGGCTGGGCCGGCGCGGCCGCATCACCGAGGCCTTGCGAGGCCTGGGGAGGTTGCCGGCAGAGGAGCGGCGAAGCCGGGGACAAGCCTTAAACGCGTTGCGCCAAGCCGCCGAGGCGGCGATTTCTTCTCGGCTGGAGGCACTCAAGGCCGAGGCGGAACTGGCCGCCTTGGCCCGTGAGCGGCTGGACATGAGCTGGCCAGGGGTGGTGCCCCGGGTGGGGCGGCTGCATCCGGTCACCCGAGTGCGCCAGCTGGTGGAAGACGTCTTTTTGCGCATGGGCTTCAGCATGGTCGGGGGACCCGAGGTGGAGAGCCTGTGGTACAACTTTGAGGCCCTCAACATGCCGGAGAATCACCCCGCCCGGGACATGCAGGACAGCTTCTTCGTCAACGTCCCCGGCATGGTCCTGCGCACTCAGACCTCGCCGATGCAGATTCGGGCCATGGAGGCGGCGCAAGGGCGCCTGCCGGTGCGCATCATCGCCACCGGCCGGGTCTACCGGCGCGACGACGACGCCACCCACGTGCCGATGTTCACCCAGATGGAGGCGCTGGTAATCGACCGCGAGATCGGGATGGCCGACCTCAAGGGCACCTTGCTCCTGCTCGGCCGCGCCCTGTTTGGGCCGGAGACCCAGATTCGCCTAAGGCCGAGCTACTTTCCATTTACCGAGCCCAGCGCCGAGGTGGACGTCACCTGCGCCAACTGCCACGGGAGCGGATGTCGGGTGTGCAAGGAGACGGGATGGCTGGAGATTTTGGGAGCGGGGATGGTCCACCCCACGGTGCTGCGAAACGGCGGCTACGACCCCGACCAGGTCAGCGGGTTTGCCTTTGGGTTGGGGCTGGAGCGGGTGGCGATGATCCGCTACCGGTTTGACGACTTGCGCCTGTTGTACCAAAACGATTGGCGGTTTTTGCAGCAATTTGGCCGAGGGGAGGATGGCTGGTGAAGGTCAGCTACCGCTGGTTATCCCGCCACCTCTCGCACCTGCCGCCACCGGAGGAGGTGGCGGCGATCTTGGTTCGCCTGGGCCTGGAGGTGGTCAGCCTCGAGCGGTTTGGGGAAGCCTGGAGACAGGTGGAGCTGGTGGAGCTGGTGGAGCGCCGTCCTCATCCCCGCAGTGCGCGCCTTTGGCTGGCGGTCTTGGCCCGCGGCAACGGGGAGCGGGTGACGGTGGTCACCGGCGCGCCCCCAGTGGCGCCGGGCACCCGCCTGTGGTGGGCTCCGCCGGGTACCGCCCTGGCCGACGGGCGGATTTTGGAGGTGGCCACCATCCAGGGAGAGGCCTCGCCGGGGATGCTGGTCTCCCATGCCGAGCTCGGGTTCGTCGGGCCGGACGACGGCCTGTGGCAGTGGGAGGGGCGCGAGCGGCTGGGAACCCGGCTGGCCGAGGTGTTGGGAGAGGACACCGTGCTGGAGTTGGAGCTGACCCCGAATCTGGCCAGCTACGCCCAGAGCATCTACGGGGTGGCCCGCGAGTTGGGCGCGGCCTTGGGGGTGGAGCCCTTGCCGGTAGGAGACGGCTGGGAGTTCGGCCAGGACCGGCTGGCCGAGGTGGCCGACGTCGGTGGGGCCCCGGTCTACAGCGCGCTGATGGTGGAGGGATACCGGAGTGCGCCCAGTCCGCTGTGGATGCAGGCGCTGCTCTTGGCGGTCGGTCAACGGCCGCTTACGCTGGCGGTCGACGCCACCAACTTTCTTCTGTACGAGTTGGGCCAGCCCATCCACGCTTTTGACGCCGACCGCTTGGCGCTGCCCTTGGTGGTCCGGCGGGCCAAGCCCGGCGAGCACCTGACCACCTTGGACGGGGTGGAGCGCCGGCTGGACCCCGAAGACTTGGTGATCGCCGACCAGCGGGGACCGGTGGCCTTGGCCGGGATCATGGGGGGCGCAGGCTCGGCGGTGGGCCCGGGGACGCGGCGGATTTTGTTGGAGTCGGCGCACTTCGACGCCCCCACGGTGTTTCGGGCCATGCGCCGCCACGGACTGACCACCGAGGCCGGGCTGCGCTTTGGCAAGGGCAGCGACTGGCAGATGGTGGGGGTGGCGTCGCGCCGATGGGTTGAGCTGTTGAAGGCGGAGGGACCGGTGGAGGTCATCGCCAGCCAACGGGTGGGAGCCACCCCGCCGCTGCGACAGGTGGCTTGGCGGCCGGAGCGTATTCGACAACTGCTCGGGGTAGACTGGGACGACGCCACCTTGTGGGCGAAGTTGGAGCGCCTGGGCTTTCGCCGTCAAGCGCAGACGGTGGTGGTGCCGAGTTGGCGGGTGGACGTCGAGGGGTTACCCGACCTGGCCGAAGAGGTGGCAAGGTTGACCGGGCTCGACCAGATTCCCGAGCGGATGCCCAAGCTGCCGATGGCGGTGGGGGAGCGGCTGTGGCGGGAGGCGCAGCGGGATCGGGTCCGGCGCCTGCTCACCGAGGCCGGCTTTTGGGAGGTGATCACCCGGTCCTTCACCTCTCCGGAGCGCGAAGAGGGGTTGGTGTTGACCGAGCTGCCGCCGGTGCAGATCGAAAACCCGCTGCGCGAGGAGGAGCGCCAACTGCGAAGGGGGCTGTTGCCGGGACTGCTGGAAGTCTTGGCCTACAACCGGGGCCGCAGCGACTTGGCGCTGCCGGTCTTCGAGGTGGGCCCGGCGTTTGGCCTGGTAGAGGGGGCGGCCCAGGAGTGGGACGAAGTGGCGCTGGCCTGGCTCCTGGAAGGAGAGAGCCGGTGGCCGTCGGCCGAGGAGCCCACCGTCTATCATCTCAAGGGGGCGGTGACCTTCCTGATTCAGGCCATGGGCTGGCAGGTGGAGGAGTCGCAAGCCAACCTTCCCCCCTTTTTGCATCCCGGGCGGGCGCTGACGTATCACCGCCTGGGCGACGGCGCGCCGGTGGGGTTTTTGGGCGAGCTGCACCCGCGGGTGGCCGCTCGCTACCAGTTGCGCCGAGTGGCGGTAGCCGCCCTGCGCCTAGACCTTCCCCAAGCCCCGGAGGTGGCGGCCAAGCGGCGGCCTTCGCGCTTTCCCGAGGTGGTGCGCGACCTCTCCCTGCTGGTCCCGGAAGGCGGGCAATGGCGGCAGGTGATCGCGCTGATTGAGGCCAGCGGCGCCCCCGACTTGGTTCAGGCCTGGCCAATTGACCGGTACCAGGGGGAGTTTGGGCTCTCCGTGACCGTGCGCTTGGTCTTTCAGTCTGACCTCGGCACCTTGACCGACGAGGCGGTCGACGCCGAGGTGCACGAAATTGTGGCAAATCTCGAGTCCTCCGGTTACCGTCTGCGGGAAAAAATGTGAAGTCTTGGCAGGAAAAGGTTGTCGCTGTCGAGAAAAGAAGGGGAAAGAGCGACTTCCCGAAAGGGGGATTCCCCATGGCGGAGCAGATGACGCGCACGACGGTGACGATTTTCGGGGAAGAGTACCGCCTGCGCAGCGACCTGCCGGAGGAGACGGTGCGCGCCTTGGCCCATCACGTCGACAGCGTGATGCGGGTGTTGTCGGCCAAGGGCATGGGTACGCTGAACCCCACCCGGCTGGCGGTGTTGACGGCGCTCAACCTGGCCGAGGACTTGTTTCGGGTCCGGGCCGAATACGAGGAATTGGTGGCGGCCATGCAGCACCGCTGGCGCTCCAAGCGGGAGGTCAAGCAGGCCAACGAGGGGTGATTGCACCCCGCGGCCAGCGGCGGCAAGGTCATCTACCTTGCCCAGCTCGTGCATGCCAAAAAACCGTCTCCGGGGGGTTAGTGCGGGATGGCCGTAGGCGCCTCCTGATGTTAAGTTCACCTCAGACCTTCCTTCTTCTTCCCGATTCTTCTAGACCGCGCCCACAGGTCAACCGCCATGGCCCATTCCGACCCCGCAACCGACCACGGAGCTTCAGTCCCGCCGGGAACTTCTTTCAGCTGGTCGCCTGGCCGTGTGCGTGCAAGGGCTTCAGCGGAGAAAGTTTTTGCTGGCTTGGGTTGTTGACAATATAGTATACAAATAGCAAGATCCAGAGGGGCACGGGGAAGGTTCCCCCCGCCAGGGTCCTCGCTGCCGGATGCACGGTAGTGGCCGCCGATGGCAAGGATAGGGATTGAAGGGGGCCTGCGTCGGTTTCGGGTTGCCTGACCTCCAAGGGCGTTGGACCGAGTCGGATCCGGCATCGTCCATTCCCACGGGAGGCTTGCGAGGCCAGCCGGGGGCGAAACCCAGGAGGTTTCTCGACATCCAGGGTCGAGTAGTCCTCCGGGAACGGGCGAACCTTGAGGAGCCCTCTTCCCAGGCCGGCGACTCCGCGGCCGCAAGGAACCCACCCGATGGGGCGGCTAGGTCGGCCCCTTTGGCCACAGATCTGTAGGTGATTTAAGGAGGTTTCAGCATGCACGCATCCAACCCAGGTCCTCGCTCGCTGCAAGATGTCATCGACCGCGTTCCCAACCTGGTCGACTATCTCTACAACAACCCCACCGGCGCCCGGGTCTACCCGGTGGTTCTACCGGAGTACACCAACTGGCGGGATGAACAACGGGCCTGGCGCGAAAGCGTCTGCCTGTTTGACCTCTCCTACCACATGTCCGACCTCTACGTGAGCGGGCCGGACGCCTTTCGCCTGTTGGAGTCGTTGGCCATCAACAGCTTTCGCGGATTTGAGCCGGGGCGGGCCAAGCAGATGATCACCACCAGCCCGGATGGCTACGTCATCGGCGACGTGATTTTGTTCTACCTGGCTCCGGAACGGTTTCAACTGGTCGGCCGGCCCTCCACCCACAACTGGGTGGAATACCAGGCCCAGGCCGGGGGGTACCGGGTGACCTTGGAGCGCGACGAGTGGTCGGTCAGCGACCCCAACCGCTCGCGGCGGGTATTTCGTTACCAGCTGCAAGGACCCAACGCCCCCGCCCTGCTGGAGAAGCTCAACGGCGGTCCGCTTCCGCCGATCAAGTTCTTCCACATCGGTCAGATTACGGTCGCAGGACAGCCGGTCAACTTCCTCAGCCACGGCATGGTGGGGGTGGAAGGCGGAGAGATCTTTGGGCCCTATGAACTCGGGCCGCGCATCAAAGAGGCGATCTTGCAGGCCGGCCAGGAGTTTGGGCTGCGCCACGTAGGAGCGCGGGCCTATGCCTCCAATGGGTTGGAGTCGGGGTGGATCCCCTCCGAGCTTCCGGCGATTTACACCGGCTCGGCGCTTCAGGCCTATCGGGAGTGGCTGCCGGCCAACGCCTACGAGGCGGTGGGCTCACTGGGGGGAAGCTTCCGCTCCACCCGGATCGAAGATTACTACCTGACCCCCTGGGACCTCGGCTATGGACATATCCTCAAACTGGACCACGACTTTGTGGGTCGGGCCGCCCTGGAGGAGAAGGCGCGCCAGCCCCACCGACGAAAGGTGACCTTGGTCTGGCATCCCGACGACGTCAAGCAGGTGATGAGCTCCTGGCTAAGCCCTGGCCAGGCCGGCAAGTACATCGAGCTGCCGGTCTCCCAGTACGCGACCTGGATGTATGACCGAGTGGAGGCCAAAGACGGCTCGCTGGTGGGCTACGCGATGTGGACCGGTTACACCCAAAACGAGCGGGCCATGCTCTCGCTCGCCGTGGTGGAGGAGGCCTACGCCGAGCCGGGCAGCGAGGTGACCTTGGTCTGGGGCGAGCCGGACGGCGGCTCCCGCAAGCCCTCGGTCGAGCCTCACAAGCAGATGACCATCCGCTGCACGGTGGGACCGGCCCCGTACGCCGAGCCCACTCGCCGCTACCGGGGTACCATGCACAAGGCCTAGGCGTATCGCATCGCGCACGGAGACCAGAGGCTCTCCCCAGACCGCCGGGAGAGCCTCTTTCTACGTCCACCGTGCGATCCCAGACCAGCGCACTGAGCAGCGAGTAGACAGCCCGCAAGCCGACTTACGGGATCGGGGCCCAACCGGCTCAGTCAGGGCGGGATGGATAACCTTGAGGTTATGGATCGGGGATGGAGGAGATCTTTGACAAGGCGATTTTGCCAAAATATATTGTCATGGTAAGAGTGTTTTGGCAGGTGACTTCGTCCCGTTCCAGGGACGGCAGAGGCACATCCTCGAGGAGGAGGGACCGGTGGAGACCATTTCATCCGCGATGCCAAGGCCCGCGGTCGAGGCGGAGCGCAGGCGGGCGGTGATCGGGGGCATCCTCAGCACGTTTGTCGACAGCTACGACATCTACCTGCCGGCGATTGTGCTGCCGGCGGCGATGGGCTACTTTGAGCCAGCCAACTTGCCTACCGCGATCAAAGTCACCTTCACCAGCCTGATCTTCACCGCCACCCTGATCGGCCGTCCATTGGGAAGCCCGATCTTTGGCCACCTCAGCGACAAGGTGGGGCGCAAGCGGGTGGCCATGATCACCGCCGCCGGATATACGCTCTGCACGCTTATCATGGCGCTCCTCCCCGGCTACGCCGCCTGGGGTTACTGGCCGCTGATCCTGACGATTGTACTGCGCCTGATCGACGGCATGTTCTTGGCTGGCGGATATGCCGCCACCATTCCTTTGGCCTTGGAGCGGGCGCGGTGGCAGGTGCGGGGGCGGGTCTCCGGGCTGCTGGCCGCCGCCGCCCCGGCGGCGCTCACCGCTATCAACCTGGTGCTGCTGTTTGCGCTCCACATCACCACCCGGGCCGGCTATCAGACCTGGGGCTGGCGGATTCCGTTTTTGGTCGGGGTGGGGCTGGGGGTGATGTTTCTGCTCTACTACTCCCGGGTGTCGGAGCTTGAGCTGGAGCAGGCGGGGGAGTCCCGGGCGCAGCGCCGGCCCCTGCGCGAGCTGGTGCGGGGGAACAACCTGGTGGTCATGGCCGAGGTGGCGCTGTTGAGTTCCGGCTATTGGCTGGCCGCCCAGATGGTGGTCTCCTACCTGCCGGTGCTGTTGGTGGGCGTGCTCCACGAGCCGCCCACGGCGGTCGGGCAGTACGGCTTTTTCACCGGGTTTCTCAACATCGCGGTGATGATGCTGTTCGGCCTGGTCGGCAACAAGTTGGGCAGCCGCCGGCTGATGCTTCTGACCGGGGCTTGGACGGCGTCGGTGGCCGCCATCCTGTGGTTTTTGATGATCCACCTGGCCCAGGTCCGGGCCAGCTTCTGGTGGGTGGCGGTGTTGGCCTTCGTGGCCCACTCGTTGGTGGCCGGGACCTTGGGGGCGCTCTTCGCCTACCTCAACGAGGTCTTTCCCACCCGCGTGCGTTCGACCGGCTTCAGCGTGGGCTACACCATCGGGCTGATCATTCCCGGCTTCTACAGCGTCTGGCTGCTCGGCCTAAGCCATTGGGTGCCGTATGCCTACGCCTCCGTGGTGCTGCTGGCCTTGGGGGGGCTGATGTGTTTGGCCGGAACCTGGCTGGCTCCCCAAGGACGCCCCCGCCAAGACCTGCTGGCCGAGTGAGGGAGCAGCTCCGCTCCACTCTCTGCCGCCGCCTGAGGCTCAATCCCTGCGCGAATGGGTCAGCCAGGTGGGCTTGTCGTTGGGGGGGTTGTCCTGCTTTGATAGGAGGAGAGAGGGCGATCGGCGGGGTAGGGGTCCTCCGGGTTTTCTCGCCGATGGTCCGAGTGCGTAGCCGGCCGGGGACCGGGATGCCGTAGGACAGGTTGGCGGGTCCAGGCCCTGGAGGCAGAGAGGAAGGGGAGGGCCACTGGGAGCAGACCATCGCGGGAGCGGCTGGATACCCCCGGGAGGATGGGGAGGACTTCTGATCGGGGCGGCGGTCGGGGCGGCCGGCTCGGCCGCGGTGCTTCTGGGGATTTGGAGCGCTCACGCCAAGGCTCCGGCCCCGGCCGGCGGAGCTGGCACGCCTCCTACCTCCTGGTACAACGTGCGCGCCTTCGGCGCTCGGGGCGATGGGGTGACATCGGATTCGGCGGCGATCCAGGCCGCGATCAACGCCGCCGAGCGCGCCGGCGGAGGCACCGTGTTCTTCCCCTGCGGCACCTATTTGCTGCGCAGCGCAGACCCGCGGATCGTCATCACCCACAGCAACCTCCAGCTGGTGGGCAGCGGAGGATGCTCGGTGATCAAGCTGGCCGGCCCGACTTCGTTTGTGGGCATCTTCATCCACAGCGCGGGGGCGGGGCGGATTACCCCCTTTGCCCGCACTGCGGGGCAAACCTCCCCCACGGTGGACGTGGTCAGCGCCCGCGGGTTTCACGTCGGCCAGTACGTGCTGCTGCAAGACCCAGAAAACCAAAAGCCGGCAGCGGGCCCCAGCGCGGCCCAGCTCGACCAGATTTTGGCCATCTCCGGGAACACCCTCACCCTGGCCACCCCGGTGACCTACACCTACACCGCCAGCGACCCCGGGGCCGGGGTGCGCCCGATGTCCCTGCTCACCGGGATTACCATTCGCGACCTGAGCCTCGACGGCAGCGGGATCACCAGCAAGGATGGGGCGACGATCGGGATCAAGAGCGTGGGCACGCTGGGGGAGATGGTGGAAGACCTCCGCGGCCAAGACCTCTCTGGCAGCGTGTTCCAACAGACCTACGCCTACGAGAGCACGGTGCGCAACTTCGTCGCGGTGGGCAGCGGCTCCGGCGGGTACGGGGCCTTTCAGGCCGCCGTGGCCACCGCCTGCACCTACAGCGACCTCCTGTCGCTCGACGCCGGACTGGAGTCAATCGCCCAAAAGCAAGCGCGGCCCAGCGGATTTGGCTTCTTGTTGTCCGACGTCAGCGCCAGCACGGCGACCGACCTGCAGTCCCAGGGCTCCTTCCACGGCCGTGGGATCAAATGGGCCACCAGCAACTACAACAGCGGCGGCGAGTTCATCGCCAACGGCGCCACCGACCAGGATACCGGGGTCTCTCTGGTCAACGCCCAGTGGAACACCTTCGATGGCATCGAGGCCCACGGCAACGTCGGGGAGGGCCTGTGGTTTGACGAGGGATCCAGCCACAACGTGATCGAAAACGCCAACGTCCTCGGCAATGCCCTGCACTCGGGGCATGCCGACCTCGACTTCGACCTTACCTCTGACGACAACGTGGTGCGAGACGCCCAGTACCTCACCTTCTTCAGCCACGGGCAGGGCAATCAAGTCTTCCCGGCTCCCGCAGGCGCCCAACCGGCCAGCCGCACCGCCCCAAGGGGTGGCTAGGCGGCAATGGAATGGAAACCGGCGGTCCCGCCCGACCCTTTGGCCCCGCATCCAGCCTGAAGTTCCCGCCCGCAAACAACCCTCCCGGCGGCATGCGCGGCGCTGAGCGAGGAATCCCCGCTTGGCGTGTCTAGGCGCCAAAGTCGTGGGGCTGGGCACGCGATGCGTATTCGGCCGAGGCAGGGTTACAATGGGGAAGGAGAAACGGGGGCGAGGGATGGTGGGGGTGCTCTGGTGGTGGGCCGACTGGCCGCGGGGCCTAGATCGCCCGGCCGCCTCGGCGATGCGGCGGCTGGATACCCTGGGCTTGTCGGGCGAGGCGGCGATCAAGGCCGCCCTGGTGACCGGCGTGCTTCCCGCGCCGGAGGCAGTTTCTTTTGCCCGGGGCGGGCTTGAGCCGGAGGCCTGTCGCTGGGTGGCGCAGCGCAGCCGACTTGGCGCCTGGGCCGGGCGGGGGCCGGTGCGGGCGCGCACCGCGCTTGCCCCCGAGGCGTTTCGCCGCCCGCCCACCGTCCTGCAGTGCGCCTGTCCCCATCCGCCTGCCACCTTTGGCGACGTGCGGCGGGGTGAGGCCTTGACCGCCGACGTCACCGGGATGCGCTACCGCCAGCGCGGGCATGGCGAGATGGCCGTGCTCACCGTCCCCGAGGTGCGCCTGCGGCTGGCCGCCTGGTTAAAGCAGGACCTGGTCACCCTGATCTGGTCCGACCCCGGCCTGGACCCGGCGGTGGCCCAGGCCTTGTGGGAGGAGGGATGGTCAGGGGCCGGCCATCGTTTGGTAGTCAACCTGTTTCGCACCCGCGGCCCGGAGGTGGAGGTCCTTCTCCACGCCTCTGACCCGGTGCCCGAGCGGATTCGTACCATCACCGAGGTGAGCAGCTGGATTGACGACATCTTGGGCCAATGCCCCTGAGGCGTGGCAGGAGAGCTTGCGCCTGTTGGAATTCTCGCGGGTCTTGGAGCGATTGGCCCGCCACTGCGAGACACCGATGGGCGCGGCTTGGGCCGAGGGCCTGACTCCACTAGAGGAGGATGCCGCCTTGCGCGAGCGCTACCAAGCGGTGCGCGAGGCGATGCAATGGTTGTATCAGGAAAATCCGACGCTGGCCGGCGCCGCCGCCATCGAGGGCTGGGCCGAGTTGGCGGCGCGAGGCGGGCGCCTGACCGGCGAGCAGCTGGCGGCGGTGGCGAGGACGGTGGCCATCGGGGCCCAACTGCGCCGGCGCCTGGGCCAGGGGCGATATCCGCGCCTGCGGCAACTCTTCGACGGGGTGGCGCTGCCCGAGGAACTGCACGCGGCGATCGCCGCCCAGATCGATGAACACGGGGCGGTGCGCGATGAAGCCACCCCCAAGCTCTACAGCTTGCGGCGCCAGATCGCCGCGCTGGAGGAAGAGATCGACCAGGTGCTGGCCCAGATCCTCCACCACCCGGCTTGGGCCCCTTACCTGCAGGAGCCGGTGGTCACCATCCGCTTTGGCCGCAAGGTGGTGCCGGTCAAGGCGGAATACCGAAGCCAGGTGCGCGGGTTGGTCCACGACCAATCGGGTTCCGGGCAGACGGTGTTTGTCGAACCCCTGGAAGTGGTCACCCGGCAAAACCGGCTGACCTATCTCGGCCGCC
>JAIMAE010000260.1 GCA_023512105.1 Bacillota bacterium
CGACCGCACCGGTCTCGAGGGCGCCCCGGTGGTGATGGAGACCAATCCCAGCTACGGAAACCTATTCGGCAAGATCGAATACCGCGGCGGGGTCGGCACGGTGACCACCGACTTTACGATGATCAAGCCGGGGGCGATTCATCGGGCCAACGGGGGCTTTCTAATCTTGCAGGTGAAGGATTTGCTGACCGAACCCTTCGCCTACGAGACCCTCAAACGCACCCTGCTCAGCGGACAGGCGCGGATCGAAAACGTGTGGAGCCAGTTTGGCGGACTGGTGCCGGTCAGCTTAAAGCCGGACCCGATTCCTATCGAGGTGAAGGTCATTCTCATCGGGCGCCCCGACATCTTCCAGTTGTTAGCCCGGCTCGACGAGGATTTCCGCCGCCTGTTCAAGATTCAAGTGCCGTTTGACGCCGTGATGGACAACAACCGAGAGAACGTCGAGGCGATGGTGCGGCTGACCGCCGACTATTGCCGGCGAGAGGGGATGCGCCCGCTCGAGGGGACGGCGATGCGGCGCCTGGTGCAGCTGGGCTGTCGGATGGCGGAGGACCAACGCAAGTTGTCGACTCGGTTCAGCGAGTTCTTCTCCGTGGTCACCGAGGCCGATGCCTGGGCCGCGCAGGAAGGCGCGGTGCGGGTGGCGGAGCACCACGTGAAACGGGCGATCGAAGAGCGCATCTACCGCTCCAACATGATCGAAAGCCGGCTGCAGGAATTGATCGCCGAAGGCACGCTGCTGGTCAACACCGACGGCTGGGCGGTGGGTGAGGTCAACGGCCTGGCCGTGCTGGACGTCGGCGATTATGCCTTTGGCAAGCCCAACCGGATCACGGCCCGCTCGTATCTCGGCAGTCGCGGGGTGCTGCATATCGAGCGGGAGAACTCGATGAGCGGCCGCATTCACTCCAAAGGGGTCCTCATCCTGTCCGGCTTCTTTCTCTCCCGCTTTGCGCAACGTCGCCCGGTCAGCTTCGGGGCCAGCATCACCTTTGAGCAGATGTATGAGGAAGTCGATGGCGACAGCGCTTCCAGCACCGAGCTCTACGCCTTGTTGTCCGAGCTCTCCGGCCTTCCCATCAATCAGGGGATCGCGGTCACCGGATCCGTCAATCAAAAGGGCGAAGTGCAACCCATCGGTGGGGTAAACCAGAAGATTGAGGGCTTCTTCCGCACCTGCAAGCTCAAAGGCCTGACCGGACGGCAAGGCGTGATGATCCCCGTGCAAAATGTGCCCAACTTGGTCCTGCACGACGAAGTGGTGGAAGCCATCCGCGCCGGTAGTTTCCACATCTGGGCGGTGCGCACCATCGACGAGGGGATCGCGATCTTGACCGGGGTGCCGGCGGGGACCGCCGACGAATCCGGTCAATACCCGCCAGACACCGTCAATGGACGGGTAAGTCGGCGACTGGAAGAGTACGCTGAGCAGTTGGCTCGTGCCCGCCAGGCGGGGGAGGGCGGTCAAACCCCCGAACAGGGAGGACCCTCGCCCAGCGGAGCCGGCGAAGGTCCTCCTCACTGACCCGAATTAGATTAGTACAATCCCATGGCGGCCAAGGGGCAAGTGGTCGCTTGGCCGTCCACGTGCCATCGCCACTCCTTGAGGCGCTCCCAATACTCTTTTTCGCCTTCCGGCGCCCCGTCGGGAGGAAAGATGGCCAAAAAACGGGCCCGGCATGCAATCGTCCCATCGGCGTGCTGACGGGGGCAAGCTCCGGTCAGGGTGGGGCCCTCGCACATTTCCACCGGCGTGGCATCTTCTTCCCGTTCATAAATCTCCACCCGGTAACGCGGCCAAGTCGCCTTTTCGTTGGTCGTTGCCTGCATGGCGGCTCCCTCCTCGAGCAACCCGCAAGGTCAGGGTCGCGTCCGTCCTGGCCTCTGGGTTTTGCTACCTTGACTGTAAGGGAGCAGGGAGAGGCATCCAAGGGTCGAAAGGTCCCAGGTGGTGAGCGATTGGTGCTGGCCCGCGAGGATCTTTTGGCCAAAATGAGCGTGTGTTCCTTCACCAACCTCCCCGGCAGGGAAGACGGCAGGTGGTACCATCAGGGTCGGTCTACCGGGGTACTCCAGCCGCATGGGGCCGCGAGCGAGACTGCCAGGTTCGGTTACCACCGCGGGAGGTACTTCTTTCCAGGGGTACCCTGGACCATTAGGCCAAAAGCATTATCCGTTTGCCCCATTGGGCTACGCCGTTTGGGCGTTGTGCCTAGTCGTGAATGAAATTACAGTAGCTGGTAGAAGATACAGGTGCGGACGAGTCCTTCTGCGGGTAGCCAGGAGGTCTGGTCCAAAGCCGCCGGGGGTTCTCAAACCTCCCACCAGTCCGAAGTCGCTGCGACAGGCTGGAGCGGATGAGGCGGCCGACGTGAGCATGCACGGGAAGGAGAGATGTCTCATGGCTCCGATGACGCCGATAGCACCAGAACCGGCATGGGCCGGATGGGTGATCGCGCTGCTTTTAGTCACAGCGGCTGCGATCCTGCTCGGTATGGAGCTGGAGGCCCGTCGACAGGAACGTTGGCAAAACATACGCTACTACCCGGCGCGCCACCGACGGCCAGCTCCGCGCGCTCGTCGCCGCCGTATCCACTACCGTCGCGAAGGCGCGGTCATTCGATT
>JAIMAE010000049.1 GCA_023512105.1 Bacillota bacterium
CAGACCTTGGCGGGCAAGGTGGTGATGGGGGTGGCCCGCCGCGCCCAGCGCTACCGGCTGCCCGTGATCTGTCTTGCCGGCGCCGTCGACCCCGCCGCCTATCCCCTGTACCAGCGCGGCGTGACCGCCATCTTCTCTATCGCTCCGGGGCCGATCAGCCTGGCGGAGGCGATGAGCCGCACCGGGGAACTTTTGGCCGCCGCCGCCGAGGCGGCGACCCGACTGTGGCTGAGGGCCCGCCAGGGCCTTTCATGACGGTGGGCGCGGCGGTCGGGTGAGGCCGCCCAGGCCACGGCGCGAACCTGACGCTGGGTTTACCCTGGCAAAGCCTGGATAGACTAAAGGAAAATTCCAGCAGTCAGGAGGTACCGACCATGGCCACGCTGTCAGACGGTCACGACCCCTTCCGCGATTTGCCCTCCCGGTGGTCTGGCGAAGAACTCGGCGAAGTGATCACCTTTGCCCAGTATCTGGAGCGGGTGCGGGAGCGCCCAGAGATTGCCGACCTGGCCCACCGCCGGATCTGGCGGATGATCCTGGCCCAGGGCGTCAAGGGGCCGGATGGCCGGCCTTATCCGTTCTTCACCGAGGAGCTGTTCGGCATCGACAGCGCCGTCAAAACCCTGGTGGAACAGTACTTTCGCCCGGCCGCGCTGGGCACTGAGGTCAAAAAGCGGATCGTCCTCTTGGTGGGGCCGGTCAGCGGGGGAAAATCCACCCTGGTGACCCTCTTAAAACGGGGACTCGAGCGGTTTACCGCCACTCGGGAGGGGGAGCTCTGGGCGATCGACGGCTGCCCGATGCAAGAGGAACCTCTGCATCTGGTTCCCGAGGCTTGGCGTTCCACGGTGGCGGCCCGGCTGAACGTCACCATCGAAGGCGACCTGTGCCCGTGGTGCCAATGGCAACTGGCTCACACCTGGCAAGGGCAGCGAGACGCCGTTCCGGTCCGCCGGATCGTCTTGTCGGAGCGCCATCGGCGCGGGATCGGGACCTACGCGCCCTCTGACCCCAAGTCGCAGGACATCGCCGACCTGACCGGATCGGTAGACTTTGCCGCCATCACCACCTACGGGAGCGAATCCGACCCCCGGGCCTACCGGTTTGACGGGGAGCTCAACATCGCCAACCGGGGACTGATGGAGTTCCAGGAGATGTTGAAGCTGGACGAGAAGTTCCTCTATCACCTGCTCTCCTTAAGCCAAGAGGGGAACTTCAAGACCGGCCGCTACCAGTTGATCTCCGCCGACGAAGTCATCATCGGACACACCAACGAACAAGAATACCGGGCCTTCGCCAAAAACCCGCGCAACGAAGCGCTCTTATCGCGCCTGATGGTCATCCCGGTGCCCTATCCCCTCAACGTCGACGACGAGGTCAGGATCTACCGTAAGCTGTTGACCCCTCATCTGCCCGCCGCGTTTCACCTGGCCGAAGGGGCGTTGGAGGCGGCGGCGACGGTGGCCGTGCTCTCCCGCCTGAAGCCCGACCCGCGCCCTGGGCACGACCGGCTGAGCCAGTTGGAGGCCAGGCGTCATAACCCCTCGGCTGGGGAGGAGGGCGCGGCCGGCTTCTCCGGCCTGGACCCCCGATACATCGTCAACCGACTCTCCGCCGCCATCGCCAGCGGCCAAAACTGCCTGGACGGGCTGGATGTGTTGGAGAGCCTATGGCAAGGCATGGCCGAAAATCCCCTGGTCGAACCCAAGCAGCTGGACGAGCTGAAAGAGGTGATGGCCGAGGCCAAGGGCTGGTTTGACCGCAGGCTGGAGGAGGACGTGCTGCGGGCCTTTGCCCTGCAGTGGCAAAACCACCTGGAAGACTTGTACCAGAATTACCTCGAGCACGTGGTGCGCTACATGTTGGCGGTCCAGGGGGAGGGCAACGGGCAACCGCCGGCCGACGAGCGCCTGATGAAGGCGGTGGAGGAGCGGCTTGGAGTGACGGAGGCGCAAAAACACGACTTTCGCGAGGAGCTTTACATCCGCTGGCGAGCCGCCCGCGAGCGGCGCCGGGAGCTTTCCTACCTGGACCATCCCGGGATGAAAGAGGCCTTGGAACAAAAGCTGTTTGACGACTTGCGGGACGAGGTGAAGATCACCACCCAGAGCCTGTATCCCGACCCCGGCACCTTGGCCCACATCGAGCGGGCGGTGGCCGCCCTGACCGCCAGTGGGCGCTACTGCGGGCGGTGTGCCTCGCGGGCCATCTACCACATCGGAGGGCTGTTGAACCGATGAGGAACTTCGGCTTTACCGTCGGTCGGGCCCGGCTGCACTTCTCTCCGATTTGGCTGGACGAGCGGCGCCATCAGGAGAAGGTCAAGGAGGCCTTGCGCCGCAACTTGGCCGAGATGGTGGCCCACGAGGAGATCCTGGTCAGCCAGGGCACCAAGGTGGTGCAGATCCCGTTGGCGGTCTGGCGCGAACATCGCATCCGCTACGACCGGCGGCAAGGCGAGGCGGTCGGCATGGGCACCGGCGATAAGGGCCAGGGCGAGGCCGATGGGGTGGCGGCCGGGGGCGCCGAAGCCGGCAAACAGGGGGGGAACCTGCCGGGGCGAGACGTGGAGGAGGCCCTCTTCACCATCGACGAGGCCGCGGCGGTGGTCTTTGCCGACTTCGCTCTGCCCGACCTCGACCCGATGAAGTCCGCCCCCGGTCAGGGGCAGAGCTGGGAAGTGGTGGACGTGGCCCGGGCCGGACTGAAACACCAATGGATGCGCAAGCCTACCTTGCTGGCCCATCTGCGCCGTGGCCAGGTCGCTCTGCGCCCGGAGGATGTGCGTTACCGGTACTTTGGTCCCGAGCCGGGCCCCCAAGGGGGAGCGGTGGTCTTGGCGATGATGGATACCTCCGGCTCGATGGGACACTTCGAGAAGTTTTTGGCCAAAAGCTTTTTCTTCTGGACCGTGGAGTTCTTGCGGCGCAACTACCCGGCGGTCGAGATCGTGTTCTTGGCCCACGACGTGCGGGCCCGGGAAGTCGACGAGGAAGGCTTCTTCCGCCGGGGCACCTCCGGGGGAACCGTCTCCTCCAGCGTCTACCGGTTGGGGTTGGACATCCTGGAGCAGCGCTACCCAGCGGACCAGTACAACGCCTACGCCTTTCACTTCACCGACGGCGGCAACCTCACCTCGGACAACCCGTTGGCCCTGGAGTTGGGGCAGGCCTTGAAAGCCCGCACCCGTTTTTTCGGGTACGGCGAGATCCACGACACCGAGCGCACGCCCTCCCCCCTTTATCAAGGATTTGAGGGGGCCGGGGTGCACACCGTCTTGTTGCGGGGCAGCGATGACGTCTTTCGGGCCCTGCAGCAGTTTTTTGGCAAAGGAGCCGAATCCGATGCTAACCGAGGATAGCCTGCGCGGCCTGGTGGACCGAGTCGGCGAGGTGGCGGACCGGTTGGGGCTACCTGTGCACCCGGTTCACTGGGAGCTGGTCTCCCCCTCCGACCTTCACGCCTTGGCCGCCTATGGGGGGATGCCGGTGCGCTACGCCCACTGGAGCTTCGGCAAGGAGTGGGGGCGCCTGAAGACGGCCTACGACTACCGACAGAGCCTGATTTACGAAATGGTTATCAACCACCGGCCGGCCTACGCCTATCTCTTGGAGGAGTTGTCGCCTGCCCGGGCGATGGTGGTCATCGCCCACGTGTTGGCCCATGTGCACTTCTTTCGCCAAAACCGGCTGTTTGCGGCGGTGCCTGACGACGCGATCAGCCAGATGGCTCGCCATCGCCGGGAGATGGAGGCGGCGCGGCGGCTTTATGGGGTCGAGGCGGTGGAGAGCCTCCTCGACGCCGCCCAGCCGCTGACCGAGTTTACCGCCGAAAGCCCCCACGACCGGCGGCTGGGAGAGCACCCCAGCGACGTCTTGGGCTTTTTGGTCCGCTATGCGCCGCGCCTAGAGGACTGGGAGCGTCGCTGCCTGTACGCGGTGTGGTGGGAGGCCCGGTACTTCTGGCCGCAGGTCTTAAGTAAAATCGCCAACGAGGGGTACGCCACCTTTTGGCACCGGCAGATCGCCGCCGAGCTGGCGCAAGGGGGGGCGGAGGCCTGGGAGATGGCGAAAATGAACGCCGAACTCTTAGCCGTCACCCCACCCCAACTCAATCCCTACCGGCTGGGAGAGGCGTTGGTCCGCGCGGCCTGGAACGCGGGCGGCCGGGAGAGGCTGGACGAGGTGGCGCGCTTTGCCGATGACCTCAGCCTGGTAAGGGCTTGGCTTTCTCCGGAGGTGGCCAGCCGGACAGGCCTCACCGTGGTGCCGCTGCGGGAGTTGGCGTCGGCCGGCAGTCCGGCCCCGTCCTTTTCCGACCTGAAGGCCGCCTTGCTGCAGGAGTTGGAGCACGCCGGGATCCCCCGCCTCTCGGTAGACCGCGAGCGCACCCACCCCGAGGGGGCCCTGGAGTTGCTACACCACCACGACGGGCGCGACCTCGATTTTGACGCCCTCCCGCACGTCTTGGGCGGAGTGGCGCAACGAATCTGGAAAGGGCCGGTGGTGCTGGCCACCGTCCGCCAAAAAGTTCCCCGCCGACTGGTCCACGACACCCGGACCTTTCAGGATCAGCCGACTGGCCTTGCCGCCTACTGAGGCGACGGGGATTACAGGTGCATGGGCACGAGATACGGCAAGAGCAGGCTTAAGACCAGGATGGAGATCAGCCACCACATGAACCGGTCGGGCTTGAAGGACCGCTTGCCCCGCTGCCGTTTGAGCTTGCGCGGCCGAAACGGGATGACTTTGCCACCGGAGCGCGGGCGCGCCGCCGGTTTGATTGCGTACGCGGCATTTCCACAATAACGGCAAGCAACACGAAGATCGGGGACTTCGGCCCCGCAGCGTGGGCAGGTCATCGATGGCACCCCTTCTGCGCCGGAGCTGTTCGCCGATTATGCCCTATGATAGCAAACTTTCGCATCAGATGAAATCGAAAAATGTCCCTTGGAAAAATTCCTCAAACCCCTAACGGGTCCGACCGGGCGGGTGCCAGCGCCCCTTTTGCCAAATCCAGCCTTGGGAATTCAAGAAATAGACCAGGCCCAGGTGGGTCTTGGCATCGGCGGCCCGCCCCTCGATCAACAGGTTGGGCACTTCGTTGACCGGGATGATCCGCACCTCGATCTCTTCGGTGGCATCCCAATGGGTTTCCCCTTTTTCCGGGTTGAGGGTGTAGTAGAGGTGCACTTTGTGGCGCGACAAGCCTACCGAGGGGTAGAAACGGGAGAGCAGCCGCAGCTCGCGGGCGCGGTACCCGGTCTCCTCCTGTAACTCCCGCCGCGCTCCTTCGACCGGTTCTTCGCCCCGATGCAGTCGGCCCGCCGGCAACTCCAAGATACGCCGCCCCAAGGCCGGTCGGAACTGCTCAACCAAGATCACGCCCTCCGGGGTTTCCGCCACCACCGCGCAGACATCCGGCAGGACCAGGTATTCATGCACGTAGTGGGTTCCTCGGACGGTGACCGGGACCCGTCGTATCCTGTTTCTTAGCAACGTTCTCTTCCTCGCCGCACAGTCATTACTCAGTATTATAACAACTCCCGGCGAAAAAGGGGAAAACGACAGGCCTCGCCCAGGGCTGCAGCCAGGGCGGGAAAACGGTACAATCTATCGAGGAGGTCGCGTACCAGGAGGGGAAGAGGATGGCCATAACCGTCAACCGCGTGGAGCAAAAAGGCGAGCATTGGCATGTCGACTTACGCGTGTACGAGGGTGTGTACCGCAAGGACCACTATCCGGTCACCGTGGTGGAGGTGGGGCTGCCACCTGCCGGTTGGACCCTCGAGCAGCAGCAGGCGTGGCTCGGAGAGTGGGTGCTACAAGCCGTCCGCGAACATATGCGCAGTGGAGCGTTGCCGCCCACCGGCATGCGACTGAACGGGGAAGCGGTGTTTCAAGCCGCCCAGCGCCCGACTACGGTTTCCGATTTGCCCTGAGAAAGACTACAATGGAGCACTGAAGGAACCTCGGGTGTTGGATGCATGCCTCAACCGGGACCTCGATACGGAATTGGCAGCAAAGGCGCGGGAGGAGGGGTGGCGGTGTCTGATCGTGTCGACGCGGCTCCCACGCCCTCCCATAGGACGACGGCGCCAGCAGGTGAAGGAGGAGACGTTTATGCCGGATCCAGGATTCAAAGCAGGACTCGAGGATGTGGTGGCGGGCCTTTCCGACATTTGCTTTATTGACGGAAAGGAAGGGCGACTGGTCTATCGCGGCTACAACGCGGTGGAGTTGGCCGAGAAGGCGAGTTTTGAGGAAGTCGTCTATCTGTTGTGGAACGGCAAGTTGCCCACCCGTGCGGAGCTGGCCGAGCTGGACCGCGAATTGAAGGCCAACCGAACTTTGGCGGAGCCCGTCCAGAGCGCGCTCAACAGTTTGCCGCCTTCCACCTTGCCCATGGACGCGCTGCGCACCGCGGTTAGCGTGGCCGGGATCTACGACCCCGACGCCCACGCCAACGACATGGAGGCCAACCGGCGCAAGGCGGTGCGGTTGGTGGCGCAGATCCCCACCATGGTGACCCATTTTGAACGGGTGCGACAGGGCAAGGCCCCGGTGGCTCCCGACCCCAACCTCTCCTTGGCCGAGAACTTTTTGTACATGCTGCACGGCGAGCGGCCGCGCCCCTCGCACGCCAGCGTCTTCAACACGGCGCTGATCCTCCACGCCGACCACGAGTTGAACGCCTCCACCTTTTCGGCGCGGGTGACGGCGGCGACCCTGTCCGACATGTACTCGGCCATCACCTCGGCGGTGGGGACCTTGAAAGGACCGTTGCACGGCGGCGCCAACGAACAGGTGATGTACATGCTCCAAGAGATCGGGAGCAAGGAGAACGTCAAGCCCTGGCTGGAGCGGGCCTTCGCGGAAAAGCGGAAGATCATGGGCTTTGGCCACCGCGTGTACAAGACCGAAGACCCCCGGGCCACCGTGTTGCGACGCCTGTCCCGCCAATTGGGCGAGGAGGCCAACGACCTGCGTTACTGGGAGATGTTGCGGGAGATCGAGACCACCATCACCGCCAGCAAGAAACTGTATCCCAATGTCGACTTCTATTCGGGGTCGGCATATGTGTTAATGGGGATCCCGATCGAGATCTTCACCCCGGTGTTTGCGGTCAGCCGGATCTCCGGGTGGACGGCGCACGTCTTGGAACAGTACGCCCACAACCGATTGATCCGGCCGCGGGCGGAGTACACCGGGCCGACCCACCTGGATTTTGTGCCCCTAGACCAGCGTTAAGCCGGTCCACAGCCCGAAAAGCAAACGCGGCGGAGAGAGATTTCCGCCGCGTTGTTCTCCCCGACACCGCCGAGGTCATCGCTGCCCTCACCCGCGGGGGCGGGGATTGACGGGGGGAGGCGAGCCGCTCACCTGGGCGGGCGAGGGATCGCGCGGGCGCCGGATGCCTCCCATCACCCAGCCGCTGGCCGCGCCGCGGGGGGCAACCCGGGGGGGTGCAGGGGCGGCGGGCGGGGGGGCGGGCTCCGGCCGCGCCACCGCCAGCGGCCTCTGCGGGGCCAAGATTTCTGCAAACCGCTCCCAGAAGGCGGGGCCAAACGGGGCGGCTTGGGGCAGGGTGACCACGATCGCGCGGGGGGAGGGAACCTTGAGGTAGCGCCGGCGCAAGGCAAACTGGTCCATCAGCTTGGCCACGCCCTCGCGCACCTCGCGGGGGGCCAGGGGATGAAACGCGATCTCGTAGCTTCCGGTGCCCACCGCCACCTCAAGGCGCGCCGGCTGGTCTTCGACCAGCGCCTGGCGACGCGACAGCGCCTCCCGCAGGGCCTCGGCCAGAGGCAAGGCGGCGGTGTCGAGGGGCCTCACCGTCACGGCAAATGCCGAAGCGTCATTCATAAGCCTCACCGATTCAAGCTATGCCGGAAAAATCTTCCTGGTCACAGCCGAATCGAGCCGCCGCGACAGAGTTTTGCGCAACCGCGGCATGCTTTGCGCCTGACCAGGGAGGCGAGAGGCTCGAGCCTACAGGTTGGGCCCGATGAACAGCTCGGAGATGGCCACTCCGTTGCCGTCGGGAGCTACCCCCACCCCGATCTGGGTCTCGTACGGGCTTAAGATGTTGGCCCGGTGTTCCGGCGAGGCCATCAAGAGGGAAAAGGCGGTCTGAAGGTTTGGGGCCACCGCGATGTTCTCCGCCCCCATCGCCTGGGCCTGAATCCCCGCCGCGGTCTCCATCTGGATCGGCCAGCCCAAGCCCGGCAGGTCGTGGGTAAAGGGACCGGTGGCCAAGGCCTGGGCCCGCTCTTGGGCCAAGGTCATCAAGGTGGGATTGACCGAATACGGCGTTAAACCTTGGGCTGCCCGCGCCTGGTTGATCCAGGCGATCAGGGTGGCGGCAGGGTCTTGAGCGGTCGCCGGGCCGTTGGCTGAGCTGGCGGGGGCGGTGGTCAGGGTGGGGGAGGAGGTGCCCGGCGGAGCGCTCGGGGCGGTGGGGGCCGGGCTTGGCGGGGCGGCGGGGCGGCTGGCCAGGTAGGTCTGGATGGTGGCCATCGCCTGGGCCTCGGTCGCCACCGGGGCGCTTGCCGGAACCAGGGAGACCGCGGATGCGATGGTATGGGCCGGGGCGCTCGAGGGGGTCGGGGCGGGCGCGGGGGCTGGTGAGGATAGGCCCAGGACCGGGAGACCTGCGGAGACCAACAACCAGGTGAAATAATTCATAGGTCGCCTCCTCTGCGGCGGACGGGATTTTGCGGGATGTCGATGCCTCTAGAGTGAGCCTACCCTGTCTTGGGCGTTGGCGGAAATTTCATCGGATGGGACAAGCCTTGAGCAGGTGGCAGAAGCCGTTTAAGGAGGGAAGATCCTCCCTCCGACGCATATTCAGGCAGGAATGGCAAGTTTTGGCTAAATCAGCCCTTGGCGATGGGCGATCATCACCGCTTCGATCCGGTTTTTCGCGCCCAGTCGATGGACGATGTCGTTGACGCGCACCTTGACCGTGTTCTCCGAGAGGTAGAGCGTCCGTCCGATTTCCCGGTTGGTCAGGCCTTCCGCCACCAGCCGCAGCATCTCGATGTCCTGGCGGCTCAAGGTGGGAGCGGCCGGTTCCGGGGGCACGTGCTGCATCCATTGCAGCACCAGCTCGGCCGCCTTGGGGTCAAGCACCGCCCCGCCGTGGATGATCTTGCGCAGCGAGTTTAGGAGGTCAAATCCCTCCACGTCCTTGAGGATGTAGCCGCGCACCCCCAGCCGCACGCAGGTGCGAATGAGGTCCTCGTTGAGATAACTGGTGAGGATGACCACCGCGCAGGGCAGCTTCTCTTCGCGCACCGCCTGACAGAGCGCCGGTCCGTCGTGTCCGCCCATGCGGATGTCGACCAGCGCCAGGTCGGGCAGCAGGGCGCGAATCAGGGCCAGTCCCTCCTCCCCGTTGCGGGCCTCTCCGACGACTTCAAATTCGTCGGTGTCGGAGAGGATGGCGCGAATGCCGCGGCGCACGACCTCGTGGTCGTCGACCAAC
This sequence comes from Bacillota bacterium, assembly GCA_023512105.1. GTDB lineage: Bacteria > Bacillota > Sulfobacillia > Sulfobacillales > Sulfobacillaceae > JAIMAE01. Next base: position 9,490 of record JAIMAE010000049.1, read on the forward strand.
ACCACTCGAATCGGTTCGGCGCTCATACCGTGCGGCGCGGCAGTTGCACCCGCACCGTGGTTCCCCCCTCGTCGTTGCGGAAAATCGCGAAGCTGCCGTTGAACTCCTCGACCAGGCTGCGCATCGAGCGAATCCCGTAGTGGGTGCTGGGCTCGGCCAACTGGGCCAGGGCCTGGTCGCTGATTCCGCAGCCGGCGTCTTGGATGCTCAGGTAAAGGCTTTGGCCGTCAAAACTGACGGAGACGGTGGCCACCGGGCTGCCGCTGTGCCGGCGGACGTTGTTGAGCGATTCCGAGATGATCTTCATCGCGCTGCGCAAGATGGGCTTGGGCACCATGTCCAGGGAGCCCAGGGTGACCAGCGAGGTCTCGATTCCGCTGGTCCGCTCAAATTGTCGCACCAACTCCTCCAACATCTGTTCCGCCGGGCGGTCGACGGCGATGTCCTCGCTGAGCGAGAAGATGGCGGCCCGGGTCTCTCCGGCGCCGTGGGCCACCAGACTGCGAATCCGGCGCAGCGCCTGCAGCAGCTCGGGGTCGGTGATCCGCGCCGAGCGGAGCAGCCGGTCGACCTCGATCCCCAGCACGAAGAAGATCTGCGAGACTGAATCGTGCAGGCGTTGGCTGATCCGCGCCCGCTCCTGCAAGACCGCCAGCTGCTCGGCTTTGGTGTACAGGCGGGCGTTTTCGATGGCGATCGCGGCCTGGGTGGAGAAGGCCATCAACAGCTCCTCGTCCTCCGCCGAGAAGGCCGGACCCCCTGGCCGGTGGGCCAAAAACAGCGAGCCCAGCATATGGTCGCGCATCACTAACGGGACGGCCAACAGCGCGCCCACCGGGGGATGGCCGGCCGGGGTGCCGACCGAGCGGGGATGGTGGCGGATGTCGGCCACCCGCAGCGGTTGGCCGGTCTTGTAGGGCAAGGCAAACAGACCGTGTCCTTCCGGGAATCCCACCGGGCCCGGCCAGCCCGAAACCTTGAAATACTCGTAGCGGGAGGGGTCTACCGGGTCTAGCACCAACAGCCCTCCCATCGCGGCTCCCACCAACTCGCGGGCGGCGTCCACCACCGTCTGCAAGAGCGGTTCGAGCCCCAGCTGCGAGGTGATGCGGGCGTTGACCTTGATCAGCGCGTTTAGCTCCTGGACCTTGCGCTGCAGCATCTCCGTCACGTCGGACCGGCTTGGGGCGGGCACCAAATCCCTCCTTCGCGATGTCCCGGCAGCGCCCTGGACGCTCCTCGCCATCGGTCACCTTTCTGGATCCAGTGAAAGATGGCCGCCAGCCGCTGTCAAGCTGCGCCGCGGGCGGTAAATCGGGCTGGGCCGCGAATGGCCACGTCTGGCGGTAATAATGGTTCGGAATCACCAAATTTCTGAATTGAAATCCTCTCGCCTCGGCCCCAAACCGTTTGGCCAACCCGGAGGTGAGCGTGTTGTGCGAATCGATCCACTTGGACGAGAAAATCGATCCCGAGGGATCTCGCTTGCGGGGGAGCGGATTGCGATGCTAAAAGCGACGCCAAGCAGGGACACGGTCTTGCGTGCGGCTCAGCGGACCGGTACCTCGCAAGCCAAAGAGAGCAAGTAGGGAAGGTAGAGAAGGAGGGAGCGCCTCATGTTTCCCGCTCCGTTCGAATATCTCGCCGTGCGCAGCGTCGAAGAGGCGATCGACGCGCTCGCGCGCCACGGCTATGACGCCAAAGTCATCGCGGGGGGACAAAGCCTGCTTCCGATGATGAAGTTGCGGGTCGCCGCGCCCTCCGTCTTAGTCGACCTCAACCGGGTCGAGGGGCTGTCAGGTTGGCAGGAAGATGCCCAGGGATTGCGGATCGGGGCCACCACTCGTCACGCCGCCCTAGAGCGGGCCCGCCCGTTGGCGGAACGCTATCCCCTGATTTTGGCTACCGCCCCTTGGATCGCCGATCCGCTGGTGCGAAACCGCGGGACCATGGCCGGTTCGTTGGCCCACGCCGATCCGGCGGCAGACTGGGGGGCGGCCTTTTTGGCCCTGCGCGGCCAGGTGGAGGTGCAGGGGCCGCAGGGGACCCGGTCGATTGGGGCCGATGACTTTTTCGTAGACATCTTCACCACCAGCTTGGCCGCCGACGAGATCATCACCGCGGTGCGCCTACCTCGCCCGGTGGGCCATCCCGAAGCCACCTACCTCAAGTTGGAGCGGAAGGTGGGCGACTTTGCGGTGGTCGGCGTGGCCCTCAACCTGGAGGTCGACCCGGAGGGCCGGGTGGCGCAGGCCGGGATTGGGCTGGCGGCGGTGGGGCCGAAACCGCTGCGCGCGCCACAGGCGGAGGCGGCTTTGATCGGCCAGCGCCTGTCGTTCAACCTGGCCCGCGAGGTGGCCGCGCTGGCCGCCGAGGCCGCTGACCCCACCTCGGATCAACGGGGGAGCGCCGCCTTCAAGCGCGACATGGTGCGGGTCTTTGTCCAGCGGGGGCTTGAGAGCTTGCGGCAGCGCATCGAGGGCCGCCAACCGGCATCCGCCTGAGCCGAAGGTCAGTTAGCGCCAGCTATTGCGAGAAAGGAAGAGGTCAATGCGAGTGACGTTGACGGTCAACGGGGAGGTGCGCTCGGCCGACGTCGAGCCGAGGACGTTGTTGGCGTACCTGCTCCGCGACGAGTTTCGCTTGACAGGGACGCACGTGGGCTGCGACACCACCAGCTGCGGCGCCTGCACCGTGCTCCTAAACGGCGTGCCGGTGAAATCGTGCACCGTCTTAGCCGTGCAAGCCGACGGGGGCGAGGTGATGACGGTGGAAGGCCTGGAGCAGGACGGGCAGCTACACCCCTTGCAGGAAGGGTTCTGGGAGTCCCACGGCCTGCAGTGCGGCTTTTGCACGCCCGGCATGCTGATGACCGCCTACGCCTTGTTGCGCGAGGTGCCGGACCCCGACGAGGAGACCATCCGCCGTGCGATTTCCGGGAACTTGTGCCGCTGCACCGGCTATCAAAACATCGTCAAGGCCATCCGTTACGCCGCTGAACGCCTGTCTGCGGCCGGCGCGGTGGCCGGGGAGGTGAAGTAAATGGCGCTGGAGGTCACCGAAGCGCGCCCTTTGGGCAAGCCGATTAAGCGCAAGGAGGATGCGCGCCTGGTTCGCGGTCAGGGGCGATACCTGGACGACATCGCCCTGCCGGGCATGCTCTACCTGGCCTTGGTGCGCAGTCCCTACGCCCACGCTCGGATCAAACGGATCGACACCAGTCGGGCCAAGGCCTTGCCAGGGGTGCACCTGGTCTTGACCGGCGAAGACTTGGCGGCCAAGAATTTGGCGTGGATGCCCACCCTGGCCGGGGACAAGCAGATGGTGCTGGCGGTCGGCAAGGTGCTCTTCCAATACCAAGAGGTGGCCGCAGTGGTGGCGGAAAGCCGCGCCTTGGCCGAGGACGCGGCCAACTTGGTGGAGGTGGAGTATGAGCCGCTGCCGGTGGTGGTAGACCCGTTTTACGCCTTGGAGCCGGAGGCGCCGATCTTGCGGGAGGACCGCGACCCGCCCAGCAATCGCATTTTCCACTGGGAAGTCGGAGACCGGGAGGCCACCGAGGAGGCCTTGCGCCGCTCGGCGGTGGTGGTCAAAGAGCGCATCCGCATGCCGCGGGTCCATCCGGCCCCCCTGGAGCCCTGCGGATGCATCGCCGACTACCAGCGGGCCACCGGCAAGTTGACTTGGTATGTCACCTCCCAGGCGCCCCACGCTCACCGCACGGTCCTCTCGTTGGTCTCCGGCCTGCCGGAACATAAGATCCACGTCATCTCCCCCGACGTGGGCGGCGGATTTGGCAACAAGGTGCCGGTGTTCCCCGGGTACGTGTGCGCCATCGTGGCCTCGATCGGCTTGGGTCGGCCGGTCAAGTGGGTGGAGACCCGGACCGAAAATCTGACCAGCACCAACTTTGCCCGCGACTACCACATGGAGGTGGAGATCGGCGCCACCGAGGACGGGCGGGTGACCGCCCTGAAGGTGTTTACCATCGCCGACCACGGGGCCTTCGACGCCGCGGCCGACCCCACCCGATTTCCCGCCGGCCTCTTCAGCATCGTCACCGGCTCCTACGACTTTCCCACCGCCTTCGCCGAGGTGGACGGGGTGTACACCAACAAGGCCCCCGGAGGGGTCGCCTACCGCTGTTCGTTCCGGGTGACCGAGGCCTCGTTCCTGATTGAGCGGGCCATGAATTCGCTGGCCCTCCGGCTCAACCTGGACCCGGCCGAACTGCGGTTGCGCAACTTCATTCCTCCGGAAAAGTTCCCGTACCGCTCGCCGCTGGGGTGGACCTACGACAGCGGCGACTACGCCGCGACCTTGAAGCGGGCGATGGAGATCATCGACTACCCGGCGCTGCGCCGAGAGCAGGCCGAGCGGCGGGCCCGGGGCGAGCTGATGGGCATCGGGGTGTCGACCTTTACCGAAATCGTGGGGGCCGGGCCCAGCCACACCTTTGACATCCTGGGGATCAAGATGTTTGACAGCTGTGAGATCCGGGTCCACCCCACCGGCAAGGTGATCGCCCGTCTCGGTACTCGCCACCAGGGGCAAGGTCATGAGACCACCTTTGCCCAGGTCATCGCCGAGGAGCTGGGACTGACCACCGACGATGTGATCGTCGAGGAGGGGGACACCGACACCGCCCCCTATGGGTTGGGGACCTACGCCTCCCGCAGCACGCCTACCGCAGGGGCCGCCGCCGCGGTGGCCGCGCGCCGGGTGCGGGACAAGGCCCGCAAGATCGCGGCCCACCTGCTGGAAGTGGCGGAGGAGGACGTCGACTGGGACGGCCAACGTTTCCACCCGGTGGGCGCGCCGGCGCGCTCGGTGGGGATGGCCGAGGTGGCCCTGGCCGCCTACACCAACCTGCCGCCGGGGATGGAGCCCGGGCTGGAGGCCAGCGTCTACTACGACCCGCCCAACTTGACCTTCCCCAACGGCGCCTACATTTGCGTGGTCGATATCGACCGAGGGACCGGCCAGGTGCACGTGCGTCGGTTTGTGGCGGTGGACGACTGTGGCACCGTGATCAACCCGATGGTGGTGGAAGGGCAGATCCATGGCGGGTTGACCGAAGGGTTTGCCATCGCCTTCCTGCAAGAGATCGCCTTCGACGACACCGGCAACTGCCTGGCGCCCAACTTCATGGAGTACCTGGTGCCGACGGCGGTGGAGACGCCGCGCTGGGAGACCGACCGCACCGTCACGCCTTCCCCGCACCATCCGATTGGGGCCAAGGGGGTGGGCGAGTCGCCCAACGTGGGATCGCCGGCGGCGTTTGCCAACGCCGTGATCGACGCCTTGGCTCCGCTGGGCGTCACCCATCTCGACATTCCGCTATATCCCTGGAAGGTGTGGGAAGTGCTCCGGCAACATGGGATCACCGAGTAATCGGGAAGGGCGCCAAGCCTTCGCCCGCTTAATCAAGAGACGAGGTAACTGCGATGGGAGACAAGATCTGGCAGCGATTGGCCGAACTGGAAGCCACCGGTCAACCCTACGCCTTGGTGACCGTGGTCAGGAGCCGTAAGCCGTCTTCCGCCCGACCCGGGATGCGGGCGGTGGTGTTCGCCGACGGGACGATGGAGGGCTTTGTCGGCGGGCAGTGCACCCGCCCGGTGGTGGTCAAGGCCGCGCAAGAGGCCTTGCGCACCGGGGAGGGACGACTCTTGCACATCGGCGCGGAACCGGCCGGCGCCCGCGAAGGACTGGAGGAGTGGATCATGGCGTGTGCCAGCGGGGGGGAGGTAGAGGTGTTCATCGAGCCGCGCTTGCCCGACCCGGTGTTGGTCGTCGTCGGCGACACGCCGGTGGCCAAGGAGTTGGCCGCCTTGGCCCCAGAGGTCGGCTTTGAGGTACGCTCCTTTCGCCTGAACCCCGGGGAGACCGCCGAGAACTTCCGAGCCCGGTTGTGGGGGTCGGTGCCTTGCGAAAGTTACGCGGTGGTGGCCAGCCAAGGGGAGTACGACGAGGAAGCGGTGGCGGTGCTGCTGGAGACCAAGCCGCGCTATCTGGGTCTGGTGGCCAGCGCCCGGCGCGGCGAAGTGTTGCGGGCCAGCCTAACCCAAGAAGGGCTCCCCTCGGCCGTGCTCGACCGGATCACCGTGCCGGCCGGGCTCTCCATCGGGGCCCTGACCCCGGTGGAGATCGCGGTGGCCATCTTGGCGCAGCTGATCGCCTTGCGGCGCAACACCCCACCCGCCGAGGAGCCGAAGCCGGCCTCGCCGGCGATGTCCTCCACCCGCACCGTGGTAGACCCGGTGTGCGGGATGTCGGTCATCTTGGAAGAGACCCCCTACCAGTTTGTCTATCGCGGGCAGGCCTTTGGCTTTTGCTGTCGGGGCTGCCGCGACAAATTTGCGGCCGACCCCGAACGGTTTGTGGGCACCGGCACCACCAACCCCTAAGGCCGAGCGCAGCCATATCCGGCGTCCGCCGACAGGCGGGCGCCTTCTTCGTCTGAGGGCACCGCCGGGAGGCGGGGCAAGCCCTGAGTGGGGCGTTTGGCCTTGCGAGGAAGTCGGTCGCGGTCGTCCGCGGAACATGGCGGAGAACCGGTGGCCTCCGGGGGCAAGTATGGCGGGCGCGGGGACGGCCGGCGGCCGGTTGGCCAAAACGTCTCTCGGGTAACCGCCAAAGAGCTTTACCTGGAGGGCGGCTTAGGGGCGCCGATGGGGTGTTTTCCGCTACGCAAGGGGCGGCCACCATAAGCGAGCGACCCTCGCCGTGCGGGGCAAGGGTCGCTCGGTGGCCGGCTATGCATTGGCCGCCTTAGGAAGCTTGCGGAGGAAACAGCGGGCTGGGCGGGCAGGCCAGCACCGGCGCCACCTGCGGGCAGACCGGAGGCTGGCAGAATCCGTAACTGGGCACCAAGAGTTGGACGGTGGCGGTGGTCTGGAACAGCAGGCAGACCGTCAAGGTGCAGCTGATGCTCCCGTTGGGCAGGTTGACGCAGGTGCAGGCGGCAGAGAGGATGGAGCAGCTGGGAGTGGTCCCCGACGGGTTGTACAAGGTGACGGTGGCGGTGGTGTCGGCGGTTTCGGTGAGAGCGACCCCACTCGCGCAGTCGACCGAGTAGTTGATGGCGATGACAAAGGTGATGTCGTTGTAGTTGGGTTGCACGGATGGCGTGATGGCGCCAACCGTGCAGGTGGAGGTCGAAAGGTTTACGCCACAACCAGACACTGTGCACGGCGCGACGGGAGTTACCGTCTGGGTTACGGTGATGGTTTGGGTGCACGAGTCGTAGACTTTGTCGACGACGATGCAGTCGATTTCGGTCGGCGCCGGACACCCGGTGCTGGGACACGGTCCCGGACTCACGCTGGCCATCGGGATGCTCCTTTCTCGGACATCGTCTGGTCCCCCTGTCGACAGACAGGGGCGGATTTCGTCCGCATTACCGATATGCACCAGCGCCACCAATGTTTCCGCCACCGGGGTCGCTTTTGCTGTCGGAGCGGGAAAGACGGCGTCGAAGTCTTGGCTCGAGCTCAAGTTCTGCCAAGCCCTTCCGGGACATACCCTAGTCGCGAACGCTTGCGGGAGGGATGTTCGTGGCCGTACCGTGGCATGCCGTGCCGGCGTCCGAAGCGCTTTTGCACTTGCGAACCGATCCAGAGACAGGGTTGACCGCTGCCGAGGCCGGTCGGCGCCTGGCCGAGGTGGGACCAAACCGCCTGACTGAGGCGCCCCGGGTCTCCTGGTGGCAGCTTCTCGCCGCGCAGTTCCAGGATTTCATGGTGTTGGTGCTTCTGGGAGCGACCGCCATCTCCTTTCTCCTCGGCGAGGTCGGCGATGCCGTCACCATCGTGGCCATCGTGATTATGAACGCGATTTTAGGGTTCCTCCAGGAATATCGCGCCGAACGGTCGGTGGAGACCTTGCGGGCCCTGACTGCTCCCACCGCCCGAGTCGTCCGGGAGGGGAGAGTGCACCTCATTGCAGCGGCCGAGTTGGTCCCAGGGGACGTGATCGAACTGGATGCCGGAGATCGGGTGCCGGCCGACGCTCGCCTGTGGCTGACCAGCTTTCTGCAGGTCGAAGAGGCGGCTTTGACCGGCGAGTCGACCCCGGTCAGCAAAGACCACCGGGCGGTGGTTGCCGAGGCGGCGGGCGTAGGCGACCGGCGCAACATGGTCTTTATGGGGACCACGGTGCGGCGCGGGCGGGCTCGGGCCCTGGTGGTCGCCACCGGCATGCAGACCGAGATGGGCAACATCGCCCACTTGATCGAGCAGGCCGGCCACGAGCCGACGCCGCTACAGCGGCGGTTGGAGCAGCTCGGCAAGGTGTTGGTGTTGTTGTCGGTGGTCATCGTGGGGGCGGTGGTGCTGACCGGACTGGCCCGCGGGGAGCCCTTGTACCAGATGTTTCTCACCGGCGTCAGCTTGGCCGTCGCGGCCATTCCCGAAGGGCTGCCGGCGATTGTCACCGTCGCCCTGGCCTTGGGCGTGCAACGGATGATCCAGGCCCACGCCATCGTCCGCCGCCTGCCTGCGGTGGAGACCTTGGGGTGTACCACCGTGATCTGCTCCGACAAGACGGGCACGCTGACCTTAAACCGGATGACGGTGACCGAGCTTTGGAGCGGGGGGCGCAGCTGGCGCCTGGAGGCCAGCGGACAGCTGATTGCGGAGGGGGCGGCCGGCGCCTCGGTCGACGACGGGCTGCGCTACACGTTGCTGGCGGGGGCGATTTGCAACAACGCCTCCTGGGACCCCAAGGAGCAGGTGGGCGAGGGAGACCCCACCGAGGTGGCGCTGCTGGCCGCCTGGGCCGCCACCCTGGGCCAGGAATCCGGCCCGCTTGCCGGCCAGCGCGAGCTGGAGGTGCCCTTCGAACCGGAGCGACGCCGGATGAGCGTGATCGCCCCCGATCTCGACGGAACCCGCGGCGCCTGGGTCAAAGGGGCGCTGGACGTGGTCCTCCCCCAATGTCGGCGGGTCTACTGGGAAGGGCGGGTGGTCCCGCTCACCGCCGCCCATGCCCGCGCCGCCTTGGCTGCCCAGGATGCCATGGCCCACCGCGCCCTGCGGGTGCTGGCGATGGCCTGGCGCCCCCTCCCCGCGCAGGAAGGGGGTGAGGAGGCGACCGAGCACGACCTGATCTTGGCGGGGCTGGCGGGGATGATCGACCCCCCGCGCCCGGAGGTGCGCCAGGCGGTGGCGCAGGCCAAACGGGCCGGGGTGAAGACGGTGATGATCACCGGGGACCACCCCGACACCGCCCGAGCCATCGCCCGCGAACTGGGGATCGCCGACCCCGACGACGGCGTGGTCACCGGGGCCGAGCTCGACCGTTGGAGCGACGACCAGCTGATTCAGCGGGTGCACCAGATCTCCATCTACGCGCGGGTCTCCCCGCCCCACAAACTGCGGGTGGTGCGCGCCTTCAAGGCGGTGGGGGAGGTGGTGGCGATGACCGGCGACGGCGTCAACGACGCCCCGGCGGTCAAGGAAGCCGACATCGGGGTGGCCATGGGTCGGACCGGGACCGACGTCACCAAGGAGGCCTCGGCGATGATCCTGACCGACGACAACTTTGCCACCATCGTGCGGGCGATCCAGGAAGGCCGCGCCATCTACGACAACATTCGCAAGTTTATCCGCTACCTGCTGTCTTGCAACGTGGGCGAGGTGCTGGTGATGTTCTTGGCCTCCTTCTTGGCCATGCCGCTGCCCCTGTTGCCGATTCAAATCTTGTTCGTCAACCTGGTCACCGATGGCCTGCCGGCGATGGCGCTGGGAGTCGACCCCCCGGCTCCGGGGGTGATGGACCGGCCCCCTCGCCCGCCTGGGGAGAGCGTGTTTGCCCGGGGGCTGGGAGGAAAGATCGCCTTCCGCGGGGTGATGATCGGCCTCTCCACGGTCCTGGTCTTTGCTTGGGCGCTTCACTCCGGCTTGCCCCTGCGCACCGCTCGCACCATGGCGCTGGCCACCCTGGTCTTAAGCCAACTCCTGCACGTGTTTGACGTGCGCAGCGAAGAGCGCCGCTTTTGGGAGGTGGGACTGTTCTCCAATCCTTGGGCGGTGCTGGCGGTCCTCACCTCGATGGCCATGTTGGCCGCCATCGTCTACGTACCCGCCTTGGCCGAGCTGTTCAAGACCAGCCGGCTGGATGTAGCCCAGTGGGCTTTGGTGTGGGTGGCTTCTGGATTTATTCAGTTGACGGCCGCATTGCGTCAGTTGGTGCTGGGCGGCACCGCCCCCCACCGCGCGGCGGTGGCCGAGTAGGGCGGCCGGGGGCGGCCCGCCGGTCCTTCAAGCCAGGTCTCGGGCCAGGCGGAGGCCGGCAAATTGCCAGGTGGCGTCGGGAGGAAAGAAGTTGCGATAGGTCGGGCGCAGATGGTGCCGGGGGGTGGCCAGGCATCCCCCGCGCAGCACGTACTGGCCGTTCATGAACTTCCCGTTGTACTCGCCGAGCGCGCCCGGCCAAGGACGGTAGCCGGGGTAGGGAAGGTAGGGGGAGGCGCACCACTCCCAGAC